>NZ_LR134266.1:447679-757858 GCF_900636365.1 Streptococcus viridans
TTGCTGTCCAAAAGAAGAGCGGGAAGAGGAGTTTTTTGATATAATAGTGGAGATGATGAAAGGATAAGAGAATGAAATTTACAGATTTTAAGTTTAAGGACTATATCCAAGAGGCCTTAAAAGAGATTAATTTTATCGAAGCAACAGAAGTTCAAGAAAAGCTGATCCCGATTGTTTTAGCAGGCCGTGATCTGGTCGGTGAATCTAAAACAGGATCAGGGAAGACCCATACTTTCCTCTTGCCAATTTTTCAAACCTTAAATGAGGAAAGTAGCAATGTCGAAGTGGTCATTACTGCGCCTAGTCGGGAATTGGCCACACAGATTTACCAAGCCGCTCGTCAGATTGCTAGCCACTGTGAAAAAGAAATTCGGATTGCCAACTACGTTGGAGGAACTGATAAGGCTCGCCAGATCGATAAGCTCCAAGTAGCCCAACCCCATATTGTCATTGGGACACCTGGACGGATCTATGATTTGGTCGCTTCTGGAGACTTGGCTATTCATAAGGCACACACTTTTGTGGTTGATGAGGCGGATATGACTCTCGATATGGGCTTTTTGACGACGGTAGACAAGATTGCATCCAGTCTTCCCAAGAAGCTTCAGTTTTTAGTCTTCTCAGCAACGATTCCACAAAAGTTACAACCCTTCTTGAAGAAATATTTGTCTAACCCTGTCATGGAGCAGATCAAAACCAAAACGGTAATCTCGGACACCATTGATAACTGGTTGGTATCGACAAAGGGGCGAGATAAGAATGAGCAAGTCTATCAACTAACGCAGGCTCTTCAACCTTATCTGGCTATGATTTTTGTGAACACCAAGGACAGAGCAGATGACTTGCATGCTTATTTGGTAGAAAAGGGCCTTAAAGTCGCTAAAATCCATGGAGGGGTTCCTCCACGGGAGCGCAAGCGAATCATGAACCAAGTCAAAAACCTGGATTTTGAATATATCGTGGCGACAGACTTGGCAGCGCGTGGGATTGATATTGAAGGGGTTAGCCATGTCATCAATGATGCTATTCCACAAGACTTATCCTTCTTTGTCCACCGCGTTGGCCGGACTGGTCGGAATGGTCTTCCTGGTACAGCCATCACCCTCTATCAACCGAGTGATGACTCAGACATTCGGGAGCTTGAAAAATTGGGCATCCAGTTTGTCCCTAAGGTCTTGAAGGCTGGAGCTATCGAAGATACCTACGACCGGGATCGCCGGGCTAATCGTGAAAAACGCCAAGAAAAACTTGACATTGAGATGATCGGCTTGGTCAAGAAGAAAAAGAAAAAAATTAAACCAGGCTACAAGAAAAAAATCAAATGGGCTGTGGACGAGAAACGTCGCAAAGCCAAGCGAGCTGAGAATCGTGCTCGCGGTCGGGCGGAAAGAAAGGCAAAACGCCAAACCTTTTAGTGATAAAGAAATTTAAAGATTTCCATAAAAATTAACTATTTGGTCGCTGATTTATTTTGTGATAGACTATCTATAGATAGTCTATTTTTTTGCTCTTAGGGGAGACGCTTGCTTGAGATCACATCAGACCTGAAGCATGATTTACGAACGATCAGTAGCAAAACTCAGCATTTTAACTGTAAATATGATAGAATGATTCATTATCGAGGGAGGAAGTAACGAAGATGTTTACAACTACTTATCTGGCATCTGGCTGGTACGAAGAGTTTTTAAAATGGATACCAGAAGGAGAAATCTTTAACCTACGCGTCGTTTTTGAAGCTATTCCAGGAATTTTAAAAGAGCTTCCAAATACGATTTTGTTAACCTTGGCAGGGGCCTTTTTTGGTTTGTTACTAGCCCTATTGTTTGCCATTGTCAAAATCAATCGAGTAAAAATCCTTTATCCTATTCAAGCCTTGTTTGTGAGTTTTTTAAGAGGGACACCAATTTTGGTCCAGTTGATGCTGACCTATTATGGAATCCCGCTCCTATTGAAGGCCATTAACCAACAATATGGAACGACCTTTAATATCAACGATGTACCGGCTCATTTATTTGTTATTGTGGCCTTTGCCTTTAATGAGGCAGCCTATGCCAGTGAGACCATTCGGGCAGCGATTTTGTCTGTTGATGCGGGTGAAATCGAAGCGGCGAAGAGTCTCGGCATGACCAATGCCCAAGTTTATCGTCGAATTATCATTCCAAATGCAGCAGTGGTGGCGACTCCGACCTTGATTAACTCTTTGATCGGTTTAACCAAGGGGACTTCTCTGGCCTTCTATGCAGGTGTTTTGGAAATCTTTGCCCAAGCCAAAATTATGTCGGGGAATGATAGCCGCTACTTTGAGCGCTTTATCTCTGTTTCATTGATTTACTGGGCCATTAATATTTTGATTGAACAATTGGGTCGCTGGATCGAACAAGTACTCGCTATCAAAGATCCAAAAGTTGTTACCCAAACCTTGCAAGAGGAGGAAAGAGCAGCATGATTCGGATTTCACAATTATCAAAATCCTTTTCAGGTCAAGTGGTCCTAGACCATCTCGATTTGGAAGTTCAAAAAGGGGAAGTTGTTGCCTTGATCGGTTCTTCTGGAGCTGGGAAATCAACCTTCTTGAGAAGCTTGAACTATTTGGAAGCTCCAGATAGTGGGAGTATTGAGATCAATGGGGAGATGGTGAACTTTGAAACGATCAGTAAGGACGAGATCCTGACCCTTCGAAGAAAGCTAGCTATGGTCTTTCAACAGTTCAATCTTTTCAGTCGCAAGACTGCTTTGGACAATGTCAAGGAAGGACTGATCATCGTCAAAGGCTTATCCGACCAAGAAGCGACCAAGATTGCCAAAGAAGAACTCGCAAAAGTCGGTCTGTCGGACCGCGAAACCCATTACCCTCGTCATTTGTCTGGAGGGCAGAAGCAACGGGTAGCCTTGGCGCGTGCCCTAGCCATGAAGCCGGAAGTCCTCTTGTTGGATGAGCCAACTTCAGCCCTCGATCCGGAATTGGTCGGAGAGGTAGAAAAAGCTATTGCAGCAGCAGCACAAGCAGGGCAAACCATGATTTTGGTCAGTCATGACATGAGCTTTGTTTCCCAGGTGGCGGACAAGGTCTTGTTCCTTGATAAGGGAAAAATTATTGAATCTGGGACTCCAGAAGAGATTATGAATGCTCCTAAAGAAGAGCGGACAAAAGAATTCTTTGCTAGTTACAAACGAACATTTGTTTGATATAATATATAAGAGCTCGAGTCTGGAACGCGATGTTTCAGACTCGGATTTTTCTTTGAGTAGGTGCCTCAGGAGAAGATGATGATTAGTAGTCTACTTTTCCGCATAGATAGGTGTGTCAAGTTGACCAACGGTTAACGAAACGAAGCGGCATCTCGTCCCCTCATTCCAAGTTTGGATACTAAGGAGATCTTATGTTAAACCAATTGCTATCTCTCTATATCGAGAGCTTAATCATCACTTCAGTTGGGGTGTTAGTTGCTTCAGCTGTTTGGATAGGCTTGCGAGCAGCTCGTAAGACGGATAAAACAGCTAAGGAACGCCAGTTAAACCTCTATGATATTTTATTAATTGATATTATGACAATTCCAGTCCTTACCTTTGCAGTCATTGGAGTTCTGTTTATTCTTCGAGCAAGATAATTGCAAAATGATTGAATTGGAGTTAGAATCAAGATAGTTACAACAAAAGGAGAAGCTTATGTATGATACACTGATTATCGGCGCAGGACCTGCGGGAATGACCGCAGCCTTGTATGCAGCCCGCAGCAATCTCAAGGTTGCCTTGTTAGAAGCAGGAATTCCTGGCGGACAGATGAACAACACGTCTGACATTGAAAATTATCCAGGCTATGCCAACATCAGTGGTCCTGAATTGGCTGAAAAGATGTTCGAACCTCTAGAAGCTTTAGGAGTGGAACACTTGTTTGGCAGAGCCGAAAACATTGTTGATCAAGGAAGCTACAAGGAAATTACGACAGATGATGGTCACCTACAAGCTAAGACCGTTATTATTGCGACAGGTTCCAACCATCGTTTATTGGGAGTTCCAGGTGAAGAAGAATTGAATAGTCGTGGGGTTTCTTATTGTGCCGTCTGTGATGGAGCCTTCTTCCGAGATGAAGACCTTATGGTCGTTGGTGGAGGAGATTCAGCGGTTGAAGAGGCAATTTTCCTGACTCAGTTTGCTAAGTCTGTTACCATCGTTCACCGACGCGATGCCCTACGTGCCCAAAAAGTTCTTCAAGACCGAGCTTTTGCCAATGAAAAGATTCACTTTGCTTGGAATACAGTGGTCGAAGAAATCAAAGGGGACAACCGTGTGACCAGTCTGCTTTTAAAAGATGTTCAAACTGGTCAAGTCCGTGAGCAACTAGCAGGTGGTGTCTTCATCTATGTAGGCTTGGATCCTGTCAGTGATTTTGCGACTGAACTTGGTATTTTGGATGAGAATGGTTGGGTAGTGACGGATGATCATATGAGAACTTCAGTCCCAGGTGTTTTTGCGGTTGGGGATGTTCGCCAAAAAGATCTTCGTCAGGTTACCACAGCTGTTGGAGACGGAGCTGTTGCTGGTCAAGAAGCTTATAAATATATTACTGAACACGAAGAATAAGAAAGAAGGAAGGGATGTTCGTCTGATGGAAAGAGGCGAATATCCCTTCTTTTTTACGATGAAAAATGAGGTTTAACCCAGATTAAACTCATGTGGACCTGCTTAAAATGTGCTATAATGTGTTTAAAATTATTTTGGACTGTGCCAGTTGACGGAGTGCGACTGGTGCCATGAAGTAAGAAAGAAGAAGAGGGATCATATATGTACCCAGATGATAGTTTAACTCTCCATACAGATTTGTACCAAATCAATATGATGCAAGTTTACTTTGAACAAGGTATTCACAATAAAAAGGCAGTCTTCGAAGCCTATTTCCGTCAGCAGCCCTTTAAAAATGGCTATGCCGTCTTTGCGGGTCTTGAGCGCATTGTCAACTATTTGAAGAATCTACGTTTTTCTGAGTCAGATATTGCCTACTTAGAATCCTTAGGCTACGAAGGAGCCTTCCTAGATTACCTGAAAAATTTTAAAATGGAATTGACCGTTCGTTCTGCCAAAGAAGGGGATCTGGTCTTTGCCAATGAGCCGATTGTTCAAGTAGAAGGACCACTTGCCCAGTGTCAGTTGGTCGAAACGGCCCTCCTCAATATTGTCAACTTCCAAACCTTGATTGCCACAAAAGCAGCTCGGATCAAGTCTGTGATCGAAGACGAACCTTTGATGGAGTTCGGGACTCGTAGAGCACAAGAAATGGATGCGGCTATTTGGGGAACCCGTGCAGCCGTTATTGGAGGTGCTAGCGGGACTAGTAACGTTCGTGCAGGAAAACTCTTTGATATTCCAGTACTTGGAACCCATGCCCATGCCTTGGTGCAGGTCTATGGCGATGATTATCAAGCTTTTAAGGCCTATGCTGAGACCCACCGCAACTGTGTCTTCCTAGTGGATACCTATGATACGTTACGTATCGGAGTTCCAGCTGCGATTCAGGTGGCGCGTGAGATGGGCGATCGTATCAACTTCCTAGGCGTGCGGATTGACTCTGGAGATATTGCCTACATCTCGAAAAAAGTTCGCCAGCAGTTGGATGAAGCTGGTTTCACAAAAGCGAAGATCTATGCCTCAAATGATTTGGATGAAAACACCATCCTCAACTTGAAGATGCAAAAGGCTAAAATTGATGTCTGGGGTGTCGGAACCAAGTTGATCACGGCCTATGACCAACCAGCCCTTGGAGCAGTCTATAAGATTGTTGCTATCGAAGACGAAAATGGTCAAATGAGAAACACCATCAAGCTGTCTAACAATGCTGAGAAGGTCTCAACTCCAGGGAAGAAGCAAGTTTGGCGCATTACCAGTCGGGAAAAGGGCAAATCTGAAGGGGATTACATCACTTACGATGGAGTAGATGTCAATGAACTGACAGAAATCAAGATGTTCCATCCGACCTATACCTATATCAAGAAGACGGTTCGTGATTTTGACGCCATCCCGCTCTTGGTTGATATTTTCAAAGATGGAAAACAAGTCTACGAATTGCCAGCTTTGATGGATATCCAAGCCTATGCTCGGAAGGAATTCGATAAGCTCTGGGATGAGTACAAACGTGTTCTCAATCCACAACATTACCCAGTGGACTTAGCCAAGGATGTATGGCAAGATAAGATGGACCTGATTGATCAGATGCGTCAGAAAGCCTTGGGAGGTGAAGAAGAATGAGCCTACAAGAAGACATTATTGCCCAATTAGGGGTCAAGCCGGTCATTGATCCTCAAGAAGAGATTCGCCGGTCGATTGATTTTTTGAAGGACTACTTGCAAAAACATCCTTTTCTAAAGACCTTTGTCTTAGGAATTTCGGGAGGACAGGACTCGACTTTAGCGGGTCGCCTAGCTCAATTGGCCATGGAGGAAATGCGGGCAGAGACTGGAGATGCCAGTTATCAGTTTGTTGCAGTCCGCTTGCCCTACGGTGTCCAAGCGGATGAAGCAGATGCCCAAAAGGCCTTGGCCTTCATCCAGCCAGATGTCAGCCTAGTCGTGAACATCAAGGAATCGGTCGATGCCATGGAGCGTGCTGTCGAAGCGACAGGAACGGATGTCTCAGACTTTAATAAGGGAAATATCAAGGCACGGAGTCGGATGATTGCTCAGTATGCCTTGGCAGGTGCCTATAGCGGAGCCGTCATTGGGACGGACCATGCGGCTGAAAATATCACTGGATTCTTTACCAAGTTTGGAGATGGTGGAGCCGATATCCTTCCGCTTTACCGCCTCAACAAGCGCCAAGGCAAGCAGTTACTTCAGGTGCTAGGAGCTGATCCAGCCTTGTATGAGAAGGTACCGATTGCAGATTTGGAAGAGGAGAAGCCGGGTATCGCTGACGAAGTAGCTCTTGGGGTGACCTATGCAGAAATTGATGACTACCTGGAAGGGAAATCAGTTAGCCCAGAAGCTCAAGCAACCATTGAAAATTGGTGGCACAAAGGCCAACACAAACGTCATCTACCGATTACGGTATTTGATACCTTCTGGCGTTGATAGGAAAGAAAAGTCGGTTGAGCCGACTTTTTTAAAACAGAATAGGAGAAAAGAGGGTGAGGAAATTAGGTACGATTGAACTGGAGACCAACCGTTTATTATTAAGACGCTTTGTTGTAGAGGATGCAACAGCTATGTTTGAAAATTGGGCATCTGATACAGATAATCTTAAATATGTGACTTGGAATCCGCATCCAAATCCTCAAGTAACTCGGGCTTCGATCGAAAGGTGGCTCCTTCATTACCAAGGAGAAAATACCTACAAATGGGCGATTTGTAAGAAAGATGATCCCGCACAAGTGATAGGTGATATCAGTATCGTTTCTCAGGATTCGCAAAAAGAAATGTGTGAAGTTGGCTATATTCTAGGGAAAAAGTTTTGGGGTCAAGGTCTGATGACAGAAGCCCTCCAGGCTGTTTTACGCTTTTTGTTGGTAGAGGTGGGATTCAAGGAAGTTCAGGCCAAGTATGTCAGCTTGAACCCTGCTTCGGGACGGGTAATGGCAAAAGCTGGAATGCAATATCTTGAAACTATCCCAAATGCTGTCGCTAGAAAAGGCTATGTTGGAAATCAAATCATCTACACGATCCGTTCTTCTGACCTTTAAAACAATTTTTACTTGAAGATTTTAGACAATGGTCTATAATGGTAAGTAGCTTTACAAAGGAGAATCTTATGTCAGAATTAACACAAGAATTTACAGATCAACTTTATACAAATTACCAAGCAAATGTGAAATTTGCGGCTATCGAAAATGCCATCACCCACAATGGGATTCATGCAGCTTTGGAGACTCGCAAAAGTGCAGTAGAAAACACACCCGTCTTTTCTCTTGATTTAACCAAGGACAAGGTGACGGACCAGAAAGCTTCTGGTCGTTGCTGGATGTTTGCGGCTCTGAATACCTTTCGTCATAAAATGATTTCGAGCTTCCAATTAGAGGATTTTGAGTTGTCTCAAGCACACACTTTCTTTTGGGACAAGTACGAAAAATCCAACTGGTTCTTGGAACAAATCATTGCGACAGCGGATCAGGATTTAACCAGCCGCAAGGTGGCCTTCCTCCTTCAAACTCCTCAACAAGATGGTGGTCAATGGGATATGGTCGTTTCCCTCTTTGAAAAATATGGGGTCGTACCCAAGTCTGTCTATCCAGAATCCATCTCATCTAGCAATAGCCGAGAGCTCAATACCTACTTAAATAAATTATTGCGCCAAGATGCTCAGATCCTTCGCGAATTACTTGCGAGTGAAGCAGATCAAGCAACGGTTCAAAGCAAGAAAGAAGAACTCCTCCAAGAAATCTTTAATTTCTTGGCCATGTCACTTGGCTTACCCCCTCGTACATTTAGTTTCTCTTATCGCGGTAAGGACAATAATTTCCACACAGAGTCTGGTTTGACACCTCAAAGCTTTTACAAAAAATATGTAGATCTTCAGTTGGAGGACTACGTTTCTGTTATCAATGCGCCTACGGCAGACAAGCCTTATGGCCAGTCTTATACAGTAGAGATGCTGGGGAATGTGGTCGGTAGCCGTGAAGTCCGATACCTCAACGTTCCGATGGAGCGCTTGAAAGAATTGGCCATTGCCCAAATGAAAGCTGGGGAAACTGTTTGGTTTGGATCAGATGTCGGCCAAGTTAGCAACCGCAAAGCTGGAATCCTGGCAACAGATGTCTATGACTTTGAATCGGGAATGGATATCCAGCTGACTCAAGATAAGGCAGGACGTTTGGATTATGCAGAAAGTCTCATGACCCATGCTATGGTCTTGACTGGTGTGGATTTGGACGAAGCTGGACGTTCTCTCAAATGGAAGGTTGAGAATTCTTGGGGAGAGAAAGTCGGAACAGATGGCTACTTTGTAGCTTCGGACGCCTGGATGGACGAATACACCTACCAAATCGTCGTTCGTAAGGAACTGTTGACGGCAGAAGAATTGGCTGCTTATGAGGGAGAACCGATTGTCCTAGCTCCTTGGGATCCAATGGGGGCTTTGGCTTCTAAATAAGATACATAAAAAACACGATTGTTTAAGAACAATCGTGTTTTATTCATATAGTGTGGTCTAATTAGTGATTTTGCTCATTCTCTTTAGAAGATGATTCTGTGTGTTCAGAATTCTCTTCTGAGCTAGATGAACTTGAGCTTTCTTCTGTTGATTCGCTCGTTTCTTCAACTGTATAGCTTGGCTCATAATAGTAGTAATTGTAGTTGTTCTTACCATTATTGAGATAGAGGTAGGAACCGCTACGGTATACGCCACTTGGTTGGGTCCAGTCTTCGCTACCTGATCCGTTTTGCTCATACAAATACAGCATCATTTGTTTGTAGACATCCGTCGCGACTTTGATTCCATCATCTAGGACTGGAGTCAAGCGATTGGTATATCCTGTCCATACAGCCATAGAATATTGTGTGGTGTACCCAACAAACAATTCATCAGGTGTCACAATACTTGAGTAATTGTAGTCCTTGGTCAGTTTTTTTAATTCGTTGTCGGCATAGTTAGAGGTACCTGTTTTACCAGCGTGATAAAGACCAGAGATATTTGCATTGTATCCTGTACCAGCTGTGATAACTGACTTCAACATATCTGTCATCATGTAAGCTGTGGCTTCTTTCATCACTCGTGTTCCAGAGGTTTCAAAGTTCTTCGTTGTACCATCGCTAAAGACAACCCGATTCACATATTGAGGCTTGTAATAGGTACCGCCATTTGCGAAGGTTGCATAAGCAGCGGCCATTTTCTCACTGCTAGCCCCGTATTTGTTGCTAGAGTCACTGGTATTACTTGAGATGGCATTTGCATATACCATTTCTGGATAATCAATCCCCATGCTGCTCAAGAATTTCTGAGCCTTCTTCAAACCAACTTTTTCAAGAGCCCGGACCGCAGGAACGTTACGGGATTGTTGGAGAGCATAGACCATGCTGATATTGCCGTAGTACTGTCTATCCCAGTTATAAATTTGCGTATTTGTACCAGGGAAGTTGTAAGGTGTATCAGGAATGGTTACTCCAGTGGAGTTATACTCTTCATATTCAATTGCGGGAGCATAATCTGAGATAGGTTTCATTGTAGATCCCCAATCTCGGTTCGTTTCGACAGCTTGGTTGGTACCGAAGGATACATTAGATGATTGATGACGGGATCCCAACTGAGCAATGACTTTTCCGTTTGTCACGTCGATGATAGTAGAAGCAACTTGCAACTCATTATCTGGATAATTGACATATTCGTCAGAGTTGTATATATCCCACAGACGTTTTTGAGCTGCGGTATCGACGTTGGTGTAGACATCCATACCAGTTGTCAAGACATTGTAGCCTGTCTCTTCTTCGACTTGTTGGATGACTTCTTTGAGGTAGTTATCCATATAAGCAGGATAGTTGCTTGAGCCGGTTAGACTTTGCAAGCCATCGGTAACAGGTGTATTGACGGCACTTTCGTACTGCTCGTTTGTAATGGACTTCATATCCAACATTTCTTTAAGAACCAGATTACGGCGTTGGAGAGCAGCTTCCGGATTGGTATAAGGATCGTATTGGTTCGGTGCTTGAGGCATTCCGGCCAATAGGGCCACTTGTGGCAGAGAAAGGTCCTTCAAGTCTTTTGCATAGTAGCTACGAGCAGCTGTTTGCATTCCGTAGTTTCCGTTAGACATGTAGACTTTGTTGATGTAGTAGGTCAAAATCTCTTGTTTGGTTGCTTTTTGCTCTAATTGAGTAGCAAGCCAAGCTTCTTGGATTTTCCGAGATAGGGTTTGGTCGGACGACGAAGTAGAGAAGTAAGTGAGTTTGATTAACTGCTGTGTAAGAGTAGATCCCCCTTGGCGACCTCCTCGGAGGTTACTGAAGAAGGCCCCTCCAATACGAATAAAGTCGACCCCTCTGTGGTTGAAAAAGCGGTGGTCTTCAATCGCCACAATCGCATTGACCAAGTCAGTTGGGATTTCATTTGTTTTTACGTTGATTCGTTTCTCAGCACCCAAGTCGGCAATCAGATTGTTTTGATTGTCATAAATTTTACTGGATGTCGTTGCAATGAGGTCTTTCTCAGAAAGAGTCGGTGCTTTTGAGGCATAGTATCCAAATACCAATCCACCCAGGATAAGTAAAAGGAAAAATAAGGAAATAGCCGCAATCGCTGCATATTTTAACCACTGGATAACTGTTTGTTTGTTCATTTAATTACCGCCTAGTAGATTCTGTTCGATAATATCGAGATAAGGGACGCTTGGAAGGCGATCTGTCTCGATACGATAACCATTTTTCTGTATATAGGGCAATGGCATAGATTTACTGCCGTGATCGATGTTGTAAAAGTCGATTAAGGAAGGAGCGGGCAGTAGATAGGTCTCATTGAGCTTTGCAAAATGCAAGAGTACAAAACAAATTCCCCCCTGTTGGACGACCGCAGACATGTGATCAATCTGGTGCTGATGAAAGTTTTTCATCGGCATGGCTTGTTTTTGCTGGGTCTCTTTTGCTTCAAAATCAATGTAGTGTCCTTTATAAACACCAGAATAGTCTGTGGTAGACGCTTGGCGAAAATAAGCTTCCACGATCTTTGCCCGACTGCGATGAGGATAGTCCACCTTTACAATCTGGATGGGTGTCGGCTTTTTATGAATAACCGCTAGCCCTCTAGAAAGGTAGTACTGATTGCTCTCATTAATCATTTTTTCAAATGTCATCCCCCGATTGGCAAAGTTCACACTTTGCTTCCTCTGGATGGGCGAAGAAGATTTCTTGCTAAGTTTGTGAGGATAGTTGACCATCATTCTCCTTATTGGTACAATTACATCACTCTATTATATCACAAAATGAAGAAGGGAGGGGAAATAATGAATAGTTTACTGATTACAGGTTACAAGGCATTTGAATTGGGAATTCTGACAGCAAAGGACCCTAGACTTCCCATTATAAAAGAGGCGATTCGCAGGGATTTAGTCCGTTTTTTGGAAGAGGGCGTCAAGTGGCTGATTTTTACGGGTAATCTAGGTTTTGAAGCTTGGGTTTTAGAGGTTGCTCAGGAATTAAAAAAAGAATACGAGATACAGTTGGCCACAATTTTTATGTTTGAAAATCAAGGAGAGAACTGGAATGAGGCCAATCAAGAAGTCCTCAGTCGCTTTAAACAGGTTAATTTTGTCAAATATGCCTATCCCTCTTATAGCCAGCCAGGTCAATTCAAAGAATACAATACGTTTTTGTTAGAAAATACAGATGGTGCCTATTTATTTTACGATCCAGAACATGAAACAAATCTCAAATATCTTTACAAAATGATGCTAGAAAAGGATCAGTATCATGTCAAAAGATTAAACTTTGATGACTTAAATGAAGTAGCGGAAAAAATTTACGAAAAATAAGTGATTTACCTTGATTTTTGCTCCTCATTTTTTATATAATGATTATGATTAACTAGAACGGAGAGAATGATGGCAAGTATTATTTTTACTGCGAAAGATATTTTTGATCAAGATTTCAAAAAAGAAGTTCGTGGATTTAGTAAAGTTGAGGTAAATGAGTTTTTGGATGATGTCATCAAAGACTATGAAACCTATGCTGCCTTAGTGAAGGAATTGAAAGAAGAAAATGCTCGGCTCCGTGAAGAATTAGCGAAGAAAACGAGCCAAGCAACTCCGAGTCCATCAGTTCCTGAGTCTGCTCCAAAGCATGAGTTTCCTCAGGTCACTACTACGACAAACTTCGATATTTTGAAACGCTTAAATCGTCTAGAAAAAGAAGTATTCGGGAAACAAGTTGTAGATCGTGATTTTTAAGACATAAAATATGAACGTGCAATTTTTGGATAATCGCGTGAGAGCTTTCTCTCATGAGGAAAGTCCATGCTAGCACAGGCTGTGATGCCTGTAGTGTTTGTGCTAGGTGAATCCATAAGCCTAGGGACTTGATCTTCAAGTTACGGCGAGCGAACGGGCTAAGTCTTAGGATAAGTTCTACTAGCTCTGAAAGTGCCACAGTGACGTAGTTTTTAGGGAAACCTAAAAAGTGGAACGCGGTAAACCCCTCAAGCTAGCAACCCAAACTTTGGTCGGGGCATGGAGTGCATGGAAACGAACATAGCATTCTGACTGGAAACAGTAGACAGATGATTATCGAAGGAAATGGTACCTAGTCATTTCTGGAACAAAACATGGCTTATAGAAAATTGCATATAGGTGGTGAGGGGGAGAGAAATCTCAACCTCCTTTTTTAAACAATGAGGAATAAATGAAAAAACAATTTGAATTAATTGCAACAGCTGCTGCTGGATTAGAAGCAGTAGTTGGGCGTGAATTGCGTGATCTAGGCTACGAATGCCAAGTGGAAAATGGACGGGTTCGCTTCAAAGGTGATGTTCGTGCGATCATCGAAACCAATCTTTGGTTGCGTGCCGCTGACCGAATCAAGATCGTCGTAGGATCTTTTCCTGCCCGCACCTTTGAAGAACTCTTTCAAGGAGTTTTTACCTTGGATTGGGAGCAATATCTCCCTTTAGGAGCACGTTTCCCCATTTCCAAAGCAAAATGTGTTAAATCCAAACTGCATAACGAACCGAGTGTACAAGCGATTTCGAAAAAGGCCGTTGTTAAAAAGTTGCAAAAACACTATGCTCGTCCGGAAGGCGTTCCATTGATCGAAAATGGAGCAGAATTTAAAATTGAAGTTTCTATCTTGAAGGACCAAGCGACTATTTTAATCGACACCACTGGTAGTAGCCTGTTCAAGCGCGGTTATCGGACTGAAAAGGGTGGGGCACCCATCAAGGAAAATATGGCGGCAGCCATTCTTCAACTTTCCAATTGGTATCCAGATAAGCCCCTGGTTGATCCGACCTGTGGATCAGGGACCTTCTGTATCGAGGCTGCGATGATGGCTCGTCAGATAGCACCTGGCTTGAGACGGACCTTCTCATTTGAAGATTGGAATTGGGTTGACGATCGTCTGATTCAAGAAGTGCGCAAAGAAGCCACTAAAAAGATAAATCGTGATCTTGTTCTAGACATCATGGGAACGGATATCGATGCGCGGATGGTTGAGATTGCCAAAGAAAATGCTCAAAAAGCAGGTGTTGCAAGTGATATCACCTTTAAGCAAATGCGGGTTCAAGATTTGCGCTCGGATAAGATCAATGGGGTCATCATCTCCAATCCACCGTATGGTGAACGTTTATCCGATGATGTAGGAGTGACAAAATTGTACGCTGAAATGGGAGAGGTCTTTGAGCCCTTGAAGACTTGGAGTAAATTTATCTTGACCAGTGATGAAGATTTTGAAAAGAAATTTGGGCGACAAGCAGATAAAAAACGAAAATTATATAACGGAACCTTAAAGGTGGACTTGTATCAGTTCTTTGGGGAACGGGTACGCCGACAAGCGACTAGTGAGAAAGGAAACATATGACAAAAGAAGATAAACAGCAGTTAGGCCAAGAGGCAGAGTCCGTTCTTGATTTTAAGGACGCAAAAGAGATGACGATTGGTCAAGCAAATCGCAAAGCTGAAGAAATCGAAGCAGGTGTCAAGGAAACAGACAATGTCCTCGATAAATACATCAAACAGCACCGTGACGAAATCGAAGCTCACAAGTTTGATACAATCGTCATGAAGAAGGAAATGCTGGCAGATGCAGAGGAAGCAGCCGTTGTGGAAGCAACGGAGCCAATTCCAAACGAAGAACCTGTAAAAGAAGCAGCACCGTCTGAAGCAGCTCAAAAAGAAGGTACGTCTACTCGTATTCCAGATCCAATTCCTGGGGAACTTCCTGCCAAAATTAAGTTTGGTCCAGAGCCAACAGAACCATATGTGGATGATGAAATTGAGATTCCTCAAGAACCGAAAAAAAGCCGGGTAAAACCAATTTTGTTTTCAGTTTTAGCTCTGACAGCAGTTGCTACAGCTAGTTGGTTGTCTTATCAATGGATCCGAAACCAGTCTAAAGGGGAGACGACTGTCGTCTCTTCTACCAGCTCATCTAGCAAGAAATCGTCTAGTTCTTCTGCCTCAACTAGTGCGAATACAGAGGCTTTGCTGAAGGACTTTAATGATCAGTATGCAGCCTTCTTTACAGATGACACGCAGACGAAGTTGAAAAATGATTCTTTTGGTAATTTGGAAAAACTGAAAGTAAGTTTAGAAAAATTGAAAGATACCAAGGAATACGATGCAGCAAAGAGTAAATACGATGAATTGGTGAAGCAGGTTTCTGCTATTCAAACAGTAAACTCTCAGTTTACCAGCCCAGTTATTAAGGATGGGGCCATCGATGCCAATGCGCAGGTAAAGAGTAATGCAGTTTTTTCAGATGTGTCGACATCTAATACACAATTGAATCAATTGTTGAAGGATGCTGCTTCTCAAGGACGCTCGCAGCAAGTTGCGACTCCAGCGCCTGTGACAGATGGTGGTGGCAGTGCTGCGGGAGGAAGCGCAGCTTCTTCTGGAACGGTAACCAGTCCAGCTCCTACTCCAACCCCAGCTACTGAAGGCAACACGACAGGCGGAGTGAATCCAGGTTATTCTGGCTTCGGTCTTCAAAGCACTGGTGTGCCTCTTCAACGAAACTTGAGCCGGGTGCCATACAACCAAGCAGCGCTTGACGATGTAAACAATCCTGCATGGACCTTTAACCCTGGTATCTTGGAGAAGATTCTGAAAATCGCTCGGGAACGTGGCCATATCGTAGGGGATCAATACATCTTGGAACGCGTGAATATTATCAACGGCAATGGTTATTATAACCTCTTCAAGCCAGATGGAACGTATTTGTTTAGTATCAATGCTAAAACGGGCTACTTTGTCGGAAACGGAAAAGGCCATTCCGATGCATTGGATTATTAAGAATTAAAAAAGACTTCTCTTTGAAAGAGAAGTCCAAGATTAAAGATAGCGTCTTCTGAAAACTTTTCTTAGGTGAGTACGGACGTCAGCGAACTTCGAAGAAGTTCCATGACTAATTATTGAGCCTAGGGTCTCAATAATTCCGAGTGCTAGAAACAATCGTGTTTCTAGCACTTTTCTCACGGCGGAAAGTTTTAGCTACGCTTAAATGACTCATAATAGAAATCATTTTTTCGAAAAATCATCTAACTATTTTATGTAAAAAATTGTTTTGACAACATTTTAAGACTTCTCTTTGAAAGAGAAGTCCTTTGTTTTTTATACGATATGGCGTGTGAATGGATCGTCAGAAATACCTTGTTCGAGAATCAATTTACACCATTCTTTAGCAGAAAAGAGGCTGTGATCTTTATAGTTTCCACAAGACTCAATCGTCGTTCCTGGAACGTCTTCCCAGCTAGTCGTTTCAGCAATTTCCTCCAAGGAAGATTTAATCACTTGTGCAATGGTGTTTGGATCGTGCTGTCCCCACATAATCATGTGAAATCCAGTACGACATCCAAATGGCGAACAATCAATCATTCCATCTATGCGCTTGCGGATTAACATCGCTAATAGGTGTTCAATCGTATGCAAGCCAGCAGTCGGGATAGAGTCTTCATTTGGTTGAACCAAGCGGATATCGTAGTTTGAGATGACATCTCCTTTTGGTCCGAATTCCTCTCCGATTAGGCGGACGTATGGGGCTTTTACAGCAGTGTGATCTAGTTCGAAACTTTCCACAATAACTTCTTTCGTCATGTATCTTCCTCAATTTCTTTTTTCTTGATTATAGCACAATTGTCGGTGGAAGAAAATACAAGAGAGGAGGGAGACAAGTGGCTATTGAAATGGGGCATAGAAACTTGTATTCTAGGGAGTTTTTTTCCATAAGTATCAAAGGAAGAAGCGTTAAAATAATAGGAGAAATAGATTGGTTTTCGCTCGAAAATTTGTTTGTTAATTTTTGGAAAATATGATAAAATGATAAAGAATTTTTAATTCAACTATTCATTAGATTAGAGGTAAAAACATGGAATTTGGAATTGCAATTGTTTTTGCCGCAATCATTGGTTTAGTCATTGGATATGTAGGGATCTCAGTGAAGATGAAAGCATCGAAAGAAGCTGCAGAACTTACTCTTTTAAATGCTGAACAAGAAGCAACGAATTTACGTGGACAGGCAGAACGCGAAGCTGATTTGATATTGAAAGAAGCCAAGCACGAGTCTAGTTCACTTAAAAAAGAAGCACTTTTGGAGGCAAAGGAAGAAGCCAGAAAATATCGAGAAGAAGTCGATGCTGAGTTTAAATCAGAGCGTCAAGAATTAAAACAATTAGAGACCCGCTTGGCGGAACGTTCAAATAATCTTGATCGCAAAGATGATAATCTTACGAGCAAAGAACAGACTCTTGAACAAAAAGAGCAAAGTCTTTCAGATAGAACTAAACACATTGATGCGCGTGAAGAACAATTACAGGAGCTAGAAAAGAAAAAAGAAGAAGAATTAGAAAAAATTGCTTCTCTTAGTCAGTCAGAAGCACGTGATATTATCTTAACGCAAACAGAAGAACGACTCTCCAAAGAGATTGCGACTCGAATTCGAGAAGCAGAAGTGGAAGTGAAAGAACGTTCAGATAAAGTTGCAAAAGATATCCTGGTTCAAGCCATGCAACGGATGGCCGGGGATTTTGTGGCAGAACAGACCAACTCAACGGTTCATTTGCCAGATGATGGAATGAAGGGCCGGATTATTGGTCGCGAAGGGCGAAATATCCGAACCTTCGAAAGCTTGACAGGTGTGGATGTGATTATCGACGACACACCAGAAGTAGTCACCTTGTCAGGATTTGATCCGATTCGTCGGGAAATCGCACGAATGACCATGGAAAGTCTCTTGAAAGATGGTCGAATTCATCCAGCTCGTATTGAAGAGTTGGTAGAGAAGAACCGTTTGGAAATTGATCAACGAATCCGTGAATACGGTGAAGCAGCTGCTTATGAAATTGGGGCTCCAAATCTACATCCTGACTTGATGAAGATTATGGGACGCTTGCAATTTAGAACCTCTTATGGTCAAAATGTTTTGCGTCACTCGATTGAGGTTGCTAAGTTATCTGGTATTATTGCGAGTGAACTTGGTGAAAATGCTACCTTGGCTCGTCGAGCTGGTTTCCTCCATGATATTGGAAAAGCCATCGACCGTGAGGTAGAAGGTAGTCACGTAGAAATTGGAACAGAGTTGGCTCGTAAATACAAAGAGCACCCTGTTGTTGTTAATACCATTGCCAGTCACCATGGAGACGTTGAACCAGAAAGTGTCATTGCTGTTATTGTAGCAGCAGCGGATGCTTTAAGTGCGGCTCGTCCAGGTGCCCGGAGCGAGTCTCTTGAAAGCTATATCAAACGTCTTCAAGATCTTGAAGAAATTGCAAATGGCTTTAAGGGAGTCAAGACTAGCTTTGCCTTGCAAGCAGGTCGTGAAATCCGAATTATGGTAAGCCCTGAAGAAGTGAAGGATGATAAGTTGACCATCTTAGCTCATGATATCCGTGAGAAGATCGAGTCTAACTTGGAGTATCCTGGTAATATCAAGGTAACCGTTATTCGTGAATTGCGTGCCATTGATTATGCAAAATAAAGCTTGCTAAAAGATAAAAAGATAGTCAGCAAGGACGACAAGGTCTTGGTTGGCTATTTTTTATTTTGTTCCATGATAAAAAAAGAAAATCATTATTTCGTCTAGAAGGGGTTGGAAGCCTTGTCTCTAGGAAAAATCTGTTGAAAAATCTTTCTATTTTTGTTACACTAGATAGAAAGATAGCGAAGGAGACAAAATGGCGGATCGAGGATTATTAATCGTTTTCTCAGGGCCCTCAGGTGTTGGGAAAGGTACGGTTAGACGTGAGATTTTTGAAAGCTCGGATAATCAGTTTCAATACTCAGTATCGATGACAACGCGTGCACAACGTCCAGGTGAAGTGGACGGGGTAGACTATTTCTTCCGGACACGTGAAGAGTTTGAGGAATTGATTCGTCAAGGTCAAATGCTCGAATATGCTGAATATGTAGGTAATTATTATGGGACTCCATTGACCTATGTAAATGAAACCTTAGACAAAGGAATTGATGTATTTCTAGAGATTGAGGTTCAAGGGGCCTTACAGGTAAAGAAAAAGGTACCAGATGCCGTCTTCATTTTCTTGACTCCTCCCGATTTGGATGAGTTGCAAGATCGTTTGGTTGGACGTGGCACGGATAGTGCGGAAGTGATTGCCCAGCGGATCGAAAAGGCCAAAGAAGAAATTGCCTTGATGCGGGAGTATGACTATGCCATCGTCAATGACCAAGTGCCTTTAGCTGCGGAACGGGTCAAGCGTGTGATTGAGGCGGAACATTTCCGTGTTGATCGGGTGATTGGCCACTACCAAGAAATGCTTCCCAAAGCCACTCAAGTGGTACGATAATTTAGAATAGGAATTAGGTAAAAAGATTATGATGTTAAAACCATCCATTGATACATTGTTGGATAAAGTACCGTCAAAATACTCTTTGGTTATTCTTGAAGCCAAACGAGCTCATGAGTTAGAGAGTGGTGCAAGTCCCACTCAAGAATTTCAATCAGTAAAATCTACCTTGCGTGCTTTGGAAGAGATTGAAGCAGGAAATGTGGTGATTCACCCAGATCCAGAAGCCAAGCGTGAAGCAGTTCGTCGTCGAATCGAAGCAGAACGCTTGCGTAAAGAAGAAGAAGAGCGTAAAATTAAAGAACAAATCGCGAAAGAAAAAGAAGATGGTGAAAAAATTTAAGGTTGGGTTCGCTCAATCTTATTTTTTGCTATTTAGCGGTAGGACAGGAAGGAGGTGAAAGCATGTTCGCACAAGTCATTGTTGATGTTCCCTTGATGCAAACAGACAAGCCCTATAGTTACCGAGTACCAGAAGAGTTTTCTCCTTTCTTGGAAAAAGGAATGCGGGTACATGTTCCCTTTGGAAAGGGAAATCGGCTCATTCAAGGGATTGTGGTTGACCTTGAAGAGACCACTCTAGCAACTCAAGACCAAGAATTGAAAAGTATTGTAGAGGTCTTAGACTACCAACCGGTTCTAGGAGAGGAGCAATTTTGGTTGGCAGATCAGTTGCGAAAGACTGTTTTTGCCTACAAGATCACCCTCTTGAAAGCCATGTTACCGAGTGTTTTAAATTCTTCCTATGACAAAATTCTCCATCCGACAGAACTGCTACCGCCAGAAGATAGAGAGGACATTTTTGGAACAGCGACCAGTTTGGCCTTTTCTTCTTTGGATATTGATGCTCAAGCACGAATGATGCGACTGACTCGTAAGGGAGAGTTGGAAGTAGAATACCAAGCAGTAGATCGCAAACATATCAAAACAGAAAAATGGTATCGGGTAAATCATCACCTACTTGAAAATTTGGAAATCGCCAAGAATGCCAAAAAGCGCTTGGCCCTGCGTGAGTTCGTCCAAGGTCAAGAAGTGGAAGCACCTTTGAGTGACTTATTAGCGGAATTCTCTCGTCCTGTTGTGAACTATTTCATTGACCAGGGAGCCTTGATTATTTTTGAAAAAGAAGTCAATCGTGCGGCAGCCTACTTTAAGGACAAGGAATCGACGGAGGCCTTGGTTTTAAATGCTGAACAAGAACGAGCAGTCCAAGCAGTCACTCGTCAAATCGGCCAGGACTCCAAACCTTTCTTACTTGAAGGGGTGACGGGGAGTGGGAAGACGGAGGTTTATCTTCAAATCATCCAAGAGGTGCTAGAAAAGGGAAAAACAGCTATTATGTTGGTTCCCGAAATTTCCTTGACGCCTCAAGTGACGGATCGCTTTATTTCTCGCTTTGGGGATCGAGTGGCCATCCTCCATTCGGGCCTATCCAACGGTGAAAAATACGACGAGTGGAGACGTGTTGAGCGAGGGGAGGCCCAAGTAGTTGTTGGAGCGCGGTCTGCTATCTTTGCACCTCTGAAGAACCTAGGAGCTATCATTATCGATGAAGAACATGAGGCTACCTATAAACAAGATAGCAATCCTCGCTACCATGCGCGTGAAGTGGCTTTGCTACGAGCTCAGTATCACCAGGCTGTTTTGGTCTTGGGGTCGGCGACACCTAGTCTAGAAACACGAGCCCGTGCAGGAAAAGGGGTCTATGAATTTCTTCAATTGACCCAACGGGCTAATCCGCTTGCCCGCATTCCAGAGGTAGAAGTGATCGATTTCAGGGATTATATTGGCCAACAAGAATCCGGAACCTATACACCTAAGTTGCTAGAAGCGATAGCAGAACGTCTGCAACGAAAAGAGCAAGTCGTCCTTATGCTCAATCGCCGGGGTTATTCCAGCTTTGTTATGTGTCGGGAATGTGGTCAGGTAGATACCTGTCCTAACTGTGATATCTCCTTGACCCTCCACATGGATACCAAGACGATGGACTGCCATTATTGTAATTACCATAAGGCCATCCCAACTGTCTGTCCCAATTGCCAAAGTCGATCCATTCGTTATTACGGGACGGGGACCCAGAAGGCCTACGATGAGTTACAAGAAATTTTCCCAGAGGCTCGTATTCTGCGGATGGACGTTGATACTACTCGGAAAAAAGGGAGTCACGAGGCCTTGTTGGACCAGTTTGGTCAAGGGCAAGCCGATATTTTGCTTGGGACCCAGATGATTGCCAAGGGCTTGGATTTCCCTAATGTAACGCTAGTCGGTGTCCTCAATGCTGATACAGCCCTAAATTTGCCTGATTTTCGCTCGTCAGAGCGGACCTTCCAACTGTTAACCCAGGTGGCAGGACGGGCCGGTCGTGCGGATAAAGAGGGCCAGGTTCTGATTCAGACCTATAATCCTCATCATTATGCCATTGAATATGCGAAACGCCAAGATTATGAAGGGTTTTATGCCTATGAAATGAAGGTGCGGCACCAATTAGGCTATCCACCTTATTATTACACGGTAGGTTTAACCCTCTCTCACAAACAAGAAGAGGTCGTGGTTAAAAAAGCTTATCAGGTGATGGACCTGTTGAAAGCAGGTCTGTCCGATCAGGTCCAAATCTTGGGACCAACGCCAAAACCGATTGCTCGCACGCATAATTTGTTCCATTATCAAATCCTGTTGAAGTACCGGTTTGAAGACCAATTGCCACAGGTTTTAAATCAGATTTTGGACTATACTCAAGAGCGGGAGAATCAAGATCTTCGAGTCAGCATTGACAATGAACCGCAAAGTTTTATGTAGAAGGAGAAAAAATGACAAAAATACTATTTATGGGAACGCCTGATTTCTCAGCTACAGTCTTAAAAGGCTTGATTTCTGATGAACGCTATGAAATTCTAGCCGTTGTGACCCAACCAGATCGGGCAGTTGGCCGGAAAAAAGAAATCCGAATGACGCCAGTAAAAGAAGTGGCTTTAGAAGCAGGCTTGCCAATTTATCAGCCGGAGAAACTATCTGGAAGTCAAGAACTAGAAGACTTATTGGCTTTGGGAGCAGACGGGATTGTCACAGCAGCCTTTGGACAATTCTTGCCGAGTCGTTTGTTAGAGGCGATGAAGTTTTCTGTCAACGTGCACGCTTCCCTTCTTCCAAAATACCGTGGTGGAGCTCCTATTCATTATGCCATCATGAATGGGGATAAAGAAGCTGGTGTGACCATCATGGAAATGGTCAAAGAGATGGATGCTGGAGATATGATTTCCTCTCGCGCCATCCCTATTTTAGAGGAAGACAATGTGGGGACCATGTTTGAAAAATTGGCTCTTGTCGGTCGGGATCTTCTCTTAGAAACTCTACCGACTTACCTTGCGGGAGAACTTAAGCCACAACCGCAGGACCCCCAACAAGTCACATTCTCTCCAAATATCAAGCCGGAAGAAGAACGCCTGGATTGGACACGAACCAACCGTGAACTCTTTAACCAAGTTCGGGGTATGTATCCTTGGCCAGTCGCCCATACTCTATGGAAGGGTGAACGCTTCAAGATTTACCAAGCAAAACCGTGTAAAGGTCAAGGAGAACCAGGGGAAATTTTGGCTCTTCATAAAAATGAAATCGTTGTTGCGACGGGTGAGGGTGCCCTGGCCTTGACACTTATTCAGCCATCCGGTAAACCCAAAATGGCTGTTGGAGATTTCTTAAATGGCTTAGGGCGACAACTGCAAGTAGGTGATCAATTTGGTAAATAAGATGCAGACTGCACGAGGGTTGGCCTTATCTATCTTAGGAGAGATTTTCCAGGACGGTGCTTTTTCAAATATTGCCCTCAAAAAATCCTTGGGTAAGGCGACCTTATCAGAAGTGGATAAAAGTCTAGTAACTGAAATCGTCTATGGGACAGTTTCACGCAAATTGACCTTGGAATGGTATCTATCGCACTTTGTCGCTGATCGGGACCAGGTAGATCCATGGATCTATCATCTTTTATTGATGAGCCTCTATCAGTTCGTCTATTTGGAGAAGATTCCTCCCCATGCTGTTGTCCATGAAGCAGTAGAGCTTGCCAAGCAACGGAAGAAGGGGAGCGAAAAATATGTCAATGCTCTCTTACGGAAAATGCTACGAGAGGAGCTTCCATCAATTGACCAGATTAAACGAATCAACAAACGACTTTCAATCCGCTATTCTCTTCCGGTTTGGTTGGTGAAAAAGTTGATGGACGAGTATGGTGAACAGCGGGCCATTGCGATTTTTGAGAGTCTCTATGTTCGCAACAAGGCTAGTGTTCGTGTTGTCGATCTGGATCAAAAAGAAGACATCAAGGAGCAATTGCAGGCTTCGGATTCTTTATTGGCTTCAACTGCCCTCGTAAAGGAGAATGGCTATTTTGCGGGCTCTGATTACTTCAAACAAGGGAAATTAACCATTCAAGATGAGACCAGTCAATTGGTCGCTCCGGCTTTAGAGGTCCAACCATCAGACCAGGTATTGGATGCTTGTGCAGCACCTGGGGGCAAGACCACCCATCTAGCTTCTTATCTAGTAGATGGGAAGATCATAGCCTTGGACTTGTACGATCATAAGCTCCAATTAATTCAGGAAAACGCGGAACGTCTGGGAGTTGCAGATAAAATCCAGACAAAAAAACTGGATGCCAGCCAGGTCTTTGAAGCTTTTGGAGCAGATGCCTTTGATAAAATCTTGGTAGACGCCCCTTGCTCTGGGATTGGTTTGATCCGCCGCAAGCCAGACATCAAGTACAATAAAGACAATGCTGACTTTGCGTCTCTACAGGCGATTCAATTGGAAATATTGGATGGAGTTTGTCAAAGTGTGCGGAAAGATGGTATAATAGTCTACAGTACATGCACAATTATAGGAGAAGAGAATTTTGATGTGGTTGACCAGTTTTTAAAAACCCATCCAAATTTTGAACTCGTGCCATTAGATCATGAACGAAAAGATATTCTGAAAGATGGCTGTATTTTAATTACACCAGAATTGTATGGAAGCGATGGTTTCTTTATTAGTCGTTTTCGAAGAATATCGTAATCTCAGGAGGATACGGACAGTATGGAAATTTCTATCTTAACCGATGTAGGTCAAAGACGGACAAATAACCAAGACTATGCAAATCAATATAAAAATAAAGCGGGAAAATCCATGGTTTTTCTAGCTGACGGGATGGGGGGGCATCGTGCTGGTAATATTGCTAGCGAGATGGCTGTTACCGATCTCGGCGCTGCTTGGGTAGCGACTGAAATCAGCACCATTAACGAAGTCAGAGAGTGGTTTGCGGAGTATCTGGAAAAAGAAAACCAGCAGATCCATCGCATTGGTCAAGATGAAGAACATAAAGGAATGGGAACAACTCTCGAAGCTGTTGCCGTTATTGATGACCAAGTCTTATTTGCGCATGTAGGGGATTCCCGAATTGGACTCGTGCGTAATGGGGAATACCATCAATTGACCAGTGACCATTCTTTAGTAAACGCCTTGCTCAAGGCAGGACAGATTACGGAAGAAGAGGCAGCTCATCATCCCCAACGCAATATCATCACCCAATCCATTGGACAAAAAGATGAATTGCAGCCGGATTTTGGTATGGTTACGGTTGAAGCGGGAGATTTCATTGTTATCAATAGTGATGGATTAACCAATATGATCTCTGGCGATGAAATCCGTGATATCGTTGTCAGCGATTTATCGATTGAAGAAAAGGCAAAAACCTTGATTCGCTTTGCGAATAATGCTGGCGGTTTGGACAATATTACAGTTGTACTGATTCGCTTTGCTGAGGAGGATATGGCATGATTCAAATCGGCAAAATTTTTGCCGGACGATATAAGATAATCCGCCAAATCGGGCGTGGAGGAATGGCAGATGTCTACCTCGCTCGGGATTTAATCTTAGATGGTGAAGAAGTTGCAGTTAAAGTACTGAGGACCAATTACCAAACAGATCCAATTGCAGTTGCTCGCTTCCAACGAGAGGCCAAAGCGATGGCAGATTTGGATCATCCAAATATCGTTCGGATCACGGATATCGGTGAAGAAGATGGCCAACAATACTTGGCGATGGAATATGTCGCTGGTTTGGACTTGAAACGCTATATCAAAGAAAATGCTCCTCTCTCAAATGAAGAAGCTGTTCGCTTGATGGGGCAAATCCTTCTTGCTATGCGTTTGGCGCACACGCAAGGCATTATTCACCGTGATTTGAAACCTCAAAATGTCCTTTTAACATCGGACGGAAATGCCAAGGTTTCTGACTTTGGGATTGCGGTAGCATTTGCAGAAACAAGCCTCACTCAGACCAACTCCATGTTGGGATCGGTTCATTATTTGTCACCTGAACAAGCCAGAGGATCGAAAGCTTCTGTTCAAAGTGACATCTATGCGATGGGGATCATTTTCTATGAAATGCTGACGGGACATATCCCTTATGATGGGGATAGTGCAGTGACCATCGCGTTGCAACATTTCCAAAAACCACTGCCGTCCATCATCGAAGAGAACAAAAATGTTCCGCAGGCCTTGGAAAATGTGGTGATTAAGGCAACGGCAAAGAAACTATCCGATCGCTATAAGTCGGTAGCTGAAATGTATGTCGACTTGTCTAGTTGCCTATCTTATGAACGCCGTAACGAGAAAAAATTAGTCTTTGATGACGCTTCAAAAGCGGATACCAAGACCCTACCAAAGGTAAACGTGGTTCCAAAACCAGCTCCACTTCCAACATCAGATGTTCGTCCGGCTGTTCATGAGGACCTACCAGGGACTTCAGAGGATAGAACAGTTCCAGTTTCTCCAAAAAATAAGCCACGTCGTCGTTTGAGGACACGCTATAAAGTCTTGTTTGTTGCTTTAGCTTTGGTACTAGCTGCCTTTGCCTTTCTTCTTTATATGAGTCCAGCCAACAAAACAGTTCCGGATGTATCTGGAAAAACTGTCGCAGAAGCTCGGGCTATCATTGAAGATCAGGATCTTCAAGTTGGAGACGAAAAAGAAGAATACAGTGATTCTGTACTTGAGGGCTATGTCATTCGAACCAATCCAAATGCTGGAGCTCAGAAAAAGGAAAACAGCAAGGTTGATTTGGTTGTCTCGAAAGGGCCAAGCACCTTTGAAATGCCGGACTATACTGGTATGTCTAGAGAAGATGCGGAAAACGACCTAAAAACCACCTATAAGCTTTCTAGCAAGCTCATTTCGATTGAAGAAGTCGAGACCAATGAAGTGGAACCAGGAATCGTTATGGAGCAATCTCCTGCTGCTGGTCAAAAATATGATTTGACTTCTAATACGAAAGTTGTTCTGAAAGTATCTAAGGAGAGTAATTCTATCGAGTTACCAAGTTATGTCGGTTCATATTATGAATTTGCTGTCTCTAATCTCGTTCAGATCTACGGGGTGAAGGAAGCAAATATTGAACGGAAGACCACATCGCATCTTCCGGATGGTGTAGAAGTCCTACCAGGTCAAATTGTGAGTCAGACTCCAGAAGCTCAATCGAGCATCGATATTAAAAAGACTCGCATTGTCTTGACTGTATACGAACCGAAGACGGAACCATCAAGTAGCACGAAAGCTTCAAGCAGTTCATCAGAAAGTTCAAGCTCGACAACAGTGGAATCCCATTCCAATACGGAACCTTCGGCTTCTACTGAACCAGAATCTTAACATGATGACCTTATAAACCCAGACCCAATCGGTCTGGGTTTTTTAGTAAAGAGAGAGTTGGAACGAATCCTTCTAGAGGCGGAAGCGAATCCCATAGAATTTTGATAAAATAGACTGGAGAGGTTCAATTATGTGGAAGATTCAATTGTTTGTGTTTGTTGAAGCTTTGTTACTCACCATGGCTGCAATCACTATTTTGGCGGGAAATATATCTCGTATCGTCCTAATCGTGGTTCTGTGCTTGCTTCTATTGTATTATTACATTGGAAAACAGCGGAGCAATTTTCTTTTAGTGGCATCCAGCATTCTGCTGTTTTTTATTGTCATGTTAAATCCTTATGTCATCGCTGCACTTTTGTTTGCCGTCGTCTATGCCATGCTGGTGGCTTATCCCTATTTTTACCGTGAAAACGAAGAAGTGAAGATAGATTATGAGGAAGATGTAGAAATCCGACAAGAGAAAACGCCTTGGATTGGGGATTTACATCATTTTTCAAAGGTAAACTGCCATTTTCGTGATTTGACGATTACACGTTTATTCGGGAAGGATACGATCCACTTAGACGAAGTGATTGTAGTGAATCATGACAATGTCATCATCATGAGAAAGATGTTTGGTAATACGAAGATTATTTTGCCGGTGGATGTGGAGCTTAGTTTGCAGGTGAATACCTTATATGGAGAATTGCGACTCTTCTCTCAAAAACCTAGGAAATTGAGAAATGAGACAGTAAGCATGGAGACCCCAAATTATCGAAGTTCCCATCGAACAGTGAAGCTTGTTATTGCGGGGATTGTAGGAGATGTGGAGGTCGTCAGAGGATGAAACGAACAGACTATCTTTTAATCTTCCTTTATACGGTCTTAATTCTAGCTGTAATTATCCATTCGATCTTTGGTCTCTTTGACTTTCAGTGGTCTTATCTATTGGAAGATTTATCAAAGCTTCGTGCATTTCTTTTTATTGGCTTTGGCTTGACGCTTGCTCTTACTATTTTGATGATCTTATTGATCAAATTGATTCAATTTACAATCATGAACACCGTCCAAAAAAATCTGAGAAACTTGCTCGAAGGCAAGAAGCTAAAATTTGGAGAAAACAAAGAAATTAATGAAGATTTTCAACGCTTGGATCGCAAGCTCAAACGCCTGACAGAAAATTTGCAACGTACAGAAAATCGAGTCATGCAAAATGAAGAAGAGATTGTGGAAAGAGAACGCAGGCGAATTGCTCGAGATCTCCATGATACGGTGAGCCAAGAGTTATTTGCAGCTAATATGATTTTGTCCGGTGTAGCCAGTCAGGATCAGGTTCTTCAACTGCCTAAAGTCGGGCAACAGTTGAAGGGAGTTACAGAAATTCTAAACACTGCTCAAAACGATTTGCGGATTCTCTTATTACACCTGCGGCCGACAGAACTAGAAGGTCGAAACTTGGTAGAAGGTCTCCAGGTGATTTTTAGAGAACTACAAGAAAAGAGTAATTTAGAAGTTCATTTTGAACACGATGTTCAAAGACTCCCTAAAACAATAGAAGAGCATATTTTCCGGATTGTGCAAGAAGTGGTGAGCAATACATTGAAACATGCCCATGCGAAGCGCTTAGATGTTTATCTGTTGCAAACTGAACAATCTCTCCATCTAAAATTAGCAGATGATGGAGTGGGGTTTGATCCAGAATCTTTGGGTGAACTAAGTTATGGTATGAAAAATATTCAAGATCGAGTAGATGACATGGCAGGAAGAATTAAGATTTTGACCAGTCCTAAAAAGGGAGTAGCCATTGATATTAAAGTGCCATTAGTAGAAGGAGAAGATGATGAAATTATTACTAGTAGATGATCATGAGATGGTCCGTTTAGGATTGAAAAGCTATTTAAGTATGCAAGATGGGATTGATCAAGTCATAGAGGCTAGCGATGGTCAAGAGGGTGTAGAGATAGCCTTACAAGAACGACCAGATGTCATCATTATGGATATTGTCATGCCACATATGACCGGGATTGAAGCGACACTCGCCATCCTGAAGGAGTGGTCAGATGCAAAAATATTGATCCTAACGTCTTATCTGGACAATGAAAAAATCTACCCTGTCTTGGATGCAGGAGCCAAGGGATATATGCTCAAAACCTCTAGTGCAGAGGAAATTTTACGGGCCATTCGTAAGGTGGAACAAGGAGAGTTGGCGATTGAGACAGAGGTCAGCCAAAAAGTTGAGTATCGAAAAAATCACGTGGAACTCCATGATGACTTGACCGCGCGTGAACGAGATATCTTGGCTTTGCTAACCAAGGGATATGAAAATCAACGGATAGCTGATGAATTATTCATTTCATTAAAGACGGTCAAGACGCACGTGTCGAATATTTTATCAAAATTAGACGTGAGCGATCGTACCCAAGCAGTAGTTTATGCCTTCCAACATCACTTGGTCTCTCAGGAAGATTTTTAGTCAAAAACATGCTATAATAGACAGCATACTGAATGGAGACAACATGGATGCAAAAACACGCTACAAAGCGAAAAAGATAAAAATAGTATTTTTTGATATTGACGATACCTTACGAAATGTTGAGACAGGCTATGTTCCAGCTTCAGTTACCAGAGTGTTTTCACAATTACGAGAAAAAGGAATTTACACAGCCATTGCCAGTGGTCGAGGGATTTTTGGAGTACCAGAAGAAATCAAGGCTCTCCAACCTGATTTCTACGTCACTCTGAATGGTTCCTACGTGATTGATCGTAAGGAGAATGTCATTTATGAAGAAAGATTACCAAATCCACTTGTTCAGGACTTTATTGCATGGGCCAAGCAGGTAGGGATTCATTATGGTTTGGTTGGGAGTCATCAAGCAACTCTTTCAGCTCGGACAGAAGAAATGAGCCGGGCCATTGATCCCATCTATCCAAATTTACCAGTAGATCCTGACTTTGCTACCAAGCATCCCATTTATCAAATGTGGACCTTCGAGACTGGTAAAACATTCGACATCCTCCCAGAAGCTTTAGGGCAGGAATTGCGTTTGGTTCGCTGGCACCCAATCTCATCAGATGTTGTCTTGGATCAGCAATCCAAAGCTCACGGTGTCTCAAAAGTAGTCGAAAAACTGGGTCTCAAACCAGAAAATGTCTTAACGTTTGGGGATGGATTGAATGACATAGAATTATTTGACTATGCTGGTTTAGCGATTGCCATGGGAAACGCTCAAGATGCATTAAAAGCTAAAGCAGATTATGTCACAAAAACCTTAGAAGAAGATGGCATTTTACATGCCTTAGAGGAGTTAAAAATGGTTGAAAAAGAATTGCATTTACCACAAACAAAAATGGATCAAGAAACAGGACCAATTGCGACGATTCATACCAACTATGGAGATCTGAAGATTCGTCTCTTTCCTGATCAAGCACCAAAAACAGTAGCAAACTTTATTGCGCTTGCAAAAGATGGCTACTACAACGGAGTGATTTTCCATCGCATCATTAAAGATTTCATGATCCAAGGTGGGGATCCAACTGGAACAGGTATGGGTGGGGAATCCATTTATGGAGAATCTTTTGAAGATGAATTTTCTGAAGAATTGTACAACATCCGTGGAGCCCTATCCATGGCCAATGCTGGACCAAATACCAACGGTAGTCAATTCTTCATTGTTCAAAACCAACACCTTCCTTATTCTAAAAAGGAAATTGCCCGCGGTGGTTGGCCTGAAGCTATCGCAGAAATTTATGCGGAAGAAGGAGGAACACCTCATTTGGACCGTCGTCACACAGTGTTCGGTCAGTTGATGGATGAAGCTTCTTATCAAGTATTGGATACAATTGCGGCAGTAGAGACAGGTGCCATGGACAAACCTAAAGAAGATGTGGTCATGGAATCGATTGACATTGAGGGAAAAGCATGAGAATCGGGGATAAACTGAAGGGTGTTGTGACAGGCTTGCAACCTTATGGAGCCTTTGTTGAATTAGAGACAGGGGTAACCGGTTTGATCCATATTTCTGAAATCCGCAGTGGATATATCGACAACATTCATGATATCTTAAAAATTGGGGATCAAGTTTGTACCCAGGTTATTGATATAGATGAATACTCTGAGAAGGCTAGCTTGTCCCTTCGAACCTTAGAAGCTGGGAACAGAAAGCAGTTTCGCCACCATCGTTTTTCAAATGATCGCCATAAGATCGGTTTTACTCCTTTAGCCAAGCAATTACCTATTTGGATTAAAGAAAGTAAAGAATTTTTGAGTGACACTAGTCAAGGAAAATAAAAATTTGTTTCTACAGATAGAAGAAAAAGAGGCTACATCGTAGCCTCTTTCTTATTCTTGATCAAAATCGTAAAGGGTAGTTGAAAGGTAACGTTCTCCATTATCCGGTGCTAAAGCCAAGACTTTTTTACCAGCTCCAAGCTCTTTAGCGACTTCAATTGCTGCATAGATAGCGGCAGCAGATGAAATTCCAACTAAGAATCCTTCTTTTCCACCAATGTAGCGACCTAATTCCAAGGCTTGATCAGAAGTGACACGGATTACGCCATCATAAGAATTGGTATCCAGCGTTTCAGGAATGAAACCTGCTGACAATCCTTGGATTTTGTGTGGCCCAGGTTTTTCACCAGAAAGAATCGCTGATTCATCTGCTTCGACTGCATAGACTTGGACAGCTGGGTTAACTTTTTTCAAGGCATGAGAAACACCTGAAATAGTTCCACCAGTTCCAACACCACTGACGTAAGCATCCAATCCATTTGGTCCAAAAGCTTCTAAAATTTCTTGACCTGTTGTTGCTTCATGGACTTCTGGGTTGGCGCTATTGTTAAATTGGAGGGGAAGGAAACCGTTTCGTTCTGCAGCGATTTCTTCTGCTTTAGCGATAGCTCCTTTCATTCCTTCACTACCTGGAGTTAAGACAAGTTCTGCTCCATAAGCTTGAATGATTTTTCGACGTTCAACACTCATGGTTTCAGGCATGACGATGACGACTTTATACCCTTTGGCAGCCCCGACCCATGACAAACCAATTCCTGTATTTCCGCTGGTTGCTTCAACGATAGTAGAACCGGGTTGAAGAAGACCATCTCGTTCTGCTTTTTCAATCATGCTAAGAGCAATCCGGTCTTTAACAGATGAACCAGGGTTGAAGGCTTCTAATTTAACATAGACATCAGCAGCCCCTTCAGGTACTAAGTGGTTCAATTTTACAATAGGTGTTTTTCCGATTAATTCTGTAATATTTTGATAGATTGGCATACGATATACACTCCTTTGTTAGTGTATTCAGTATACCGTCAGTAAGAAGGTTTGTAAAATATAAAAAAGCTATCGAAGTGATAGCCTTTTTTTATAGCTGAATGGGGATTTCCACTTCCTTTAATCCCTGGTCACTAATCTCAATTTTTCCATGGTAAAAATCAATCAGGTCCGCAATCACATCTTCTTTATGCTCCTTATCTACGTAGACAAGACTAAAGACAGCATCGGTGAAGTCTGTCTGGAATTCTGCTAATTGGTGAGCAGATAGAAAGTTCGCAAACTCTTGGTATTGGGGATAAGTCAAGGTAATCCCTAAACCAACCTGCTCCTTGATTTCAACGAGACCAATTTCTTTCACAGCCTGAGCGACGCTACCAGCATAAGCGCGGATAAGACCGCCTGCACCTAGCTTGATCCCACCAAAATAACGAGTGACAACGCAACAGACATTGGTCAGTCCATGATTCTCTAAAACACCAAGCATGGGAACTCCAGCAGTTCCACTCGGTTCGCCATCGTCACTGGTCCGTTTAATTTCAAATTGTTCTCCGATGACAAAAGCAGAACAATTGTGAGTTGCCTTATAATGTTCCTTTTTGATAGCGGCTATAAAGTCGCGAGCTTCCTCTTCAGAATAAACTCGTTTAACATGGCAAAGAAAGCGGGATTTTTTAATTTCTTCTTGGACGAGACCGTCCTCTTTAAAAGTCTTGTATTCCATACATTTATTTTACAAAAAAACTCTTAAAACTGCGAGCTTTTACGAATATATAAGTATGAAACTTGAAGATTGTTATGGACGTTTGTTCACCCAAGACCAACTGGAGGATGACCTGCTTGAGCAGGCTCAGCAACTACCAGCTATGGTGAAGGAAAAGACGGCGTTGATTTGTAATCGGTGCGGAACCCAGATTGATAAGGCTAGATGGAAACTACAGATAGGAAGCTACTATTGTAGAGCATGCATTCAATTAGGAAGAGTTAGAAGCGACCAAGCACTCTACTACTTTCCCCAACAAGCCTTTCCGCAAGAAGAAGTCTTAAGATGGCAGGGGACCTTAACGCCCTTTCAGAGTCGGGTTTCCCAGGAGTTGGTTCAATCCTTAACAGAAAGCAAGCCAATGATGGTACACGCGGTAACAGGAGCAGGTAAAACGGAAATGATGTACCAAGTGGTGGCGGAAATGATTAAAAAAGGGAGATGTGTGTGCATTGCTACACCAAGGATTGACGTGTGTATTGAATTGTATAAACGGATGACGCTGGACTTTTCCTGTCCCATCTCCTTGTTGCACGGTGACTCAGACCCTTATTTCCGAACGCCTCTTGTCATATCTACTACTCATCAACTACTCAAATTTTATCAAGCTTTCGATCTCCTCATAATCGATGAAGTCGATGCCTTTCCTTTTGTTAACAACCCTGTTCTCTATCATGCCGTTTCAAATGCCGTAACCAAAAACGGGAAGCTCATCTATTTGACAGCTACTTCTACAGAAGAATTGGATAAAAAAGTAAAAAAACAGGAGATAAAACGCGTTAGCTTACCTAGACGCTTTCATGGCAACCCCCTTGTGGTCCCTAAGAAAGTATGGTTAAAAGATCTACGTAAAAAAATAGAAAAGAAACAAGTGCCAACGAAGTTGCTTAAGCTAATAAAAGAACAACGGAAAACCTCCTTCCCCCTAATCCTATTTGTATCAGAAATTGAATTAGGAGACAAAATCCTCAGTCTATTAAGAAGGGACTTCAAGAATGAGATCATTGAACTAGTAACCTCAAAAACGGATAATAGGTTGGAACTGGTAGAAAAATTTCGCAACCAAGAAATTACCATCCTTGTTTCAACGACAATCCTGGAACGAGGAGTCACCTTCCCGAAAGTCGATGTGTTTGTAATTGAGGCCAATCATCGGCTGTTCACTAAGAGCGCCCTGGTCCAAATTGCTGGTCGTGTGGGAAGAAGTATGGAAAGACCCACAGGCGAATTGCTTTTTCTAGCAGAAGGAACCAGCAAAGAAATGACACAAGCCATTAAAGAAATAAAAGAAATGAATCGGGAGGCAGGGTTTTGAGTAATTGTTTGCTATGTGATGAAGAGCTGACTAATCAGCAATCCTTAAGAGATCTCATCCTAATGAAAAAAGAGAATCTCACTATGTGTGACAACTGTAAAAATAAGTTTGAACCAGTTAGTGAAGCTAGTTGCAAGACTTGTTGTAAAAGAAGTTCAGAGACTTCTTGTGAAGATTGCAAAGAGTGGGAACGAAAAGGGAAAAGCGTAAACCATAAAGCACTTTACTGTTATAATGAAGAAATGAAGGAATATTTTCAAAAATACAAATTCCAGGGAGACCAACTGTTAGCATGTCTCTTTGCTGAGGAAATAAAGGTAGCGCTTAAAAAGTATAAAGGATATACCATTGTACCAATTCCTTTAAGTGACGAGAGAAATGAGAAGAGAGGGTTTAATCAGGTGACAGCCATATTAGACAATGCTGGGATTCCTTATCAAAACCTATTGATAAAAAAGAATACAAAAGCTCAATCACAGAAAAATAAAAAGGAAAGATTAAAAACAGAACAAGCTTTTAGACGAAAAGAGTTTGAAAACAAAGACTGGCCAGAGAAAATAATGATAGTGGATGATATCTACACAACAGGAGCAACAATAGAAAGAGCTAAAGAAATATTGAATGTAAATGGGGTGAAAGAAATAACATCTTTTTCATTAGCAAGATAGAATATTCAAAAATATATTTGCAAAAATAAAATGAAAGCGTTATAATATAGATATAAAAAGAAAAAACGTTTAGAAAGAAGGTACTTATATGATTAAATATAGTATCCGTGGTGAAAACCTAGAAGTAACAGAAGCCATTCACGACTATGTCGTTTCTAAACTCGAAAAAATTGAAAAATATTTTCAAGCAGAGCAAGAATTGGATGCACGTGTAAACCTAAAAGTTTATCGTGAAAAAACTGCTAAAGTTGAGGTAACGATTCCACTTGGTTCTATTACACTTCGTGCAGAAGATGTTTCTCAAGATATGTATGGATCTATTGACTTGGTGGTTGATAAGATTGAACGTCAAATTCGAAAGAATAAAACAAAAATTGAAAAGAAAAATCGTAGCAAATCTGCAACCAGCAAAATCTTTACAGACGCTCTGGTTGAGGAAAGTGTTGCTCTTGAAAAAGTTGTCCGCACAAAAACGATTGACATTGAACCAATGGAACTAGATGAAGCTATTCTACAAATGGAACTATTGGGACATGACTTCTTCATCTACAAAGATGTGGAAGATAACACAACAAATGTCATCTATCGTCGTGAAGATGGAGATGTAGGACTTCTTGAAGTCAAAGAAAAATAAGCTAATACAATAAGAAAGCTCCTGTAGAATATACAGGAGCTTTCCAATGTTATAGAAGATAAAGTTTCTAAAAACAAAAAAACATAAAAAATTTAAAAAAATAGAAAAAAGATATTGACAAGTAGTTTTGGTCGTGATATACTAATATAGTTGTCGCGCGAGAGCGACAAAGACCTTTGAAAACTGAACAAGACGAACCAATGTGCAGGGCGCTATAACGGAAGTTATAGTAACTGAACAATAAAAAAACAATAAATCTGTCAGTGACAGAATGAGTTTAAGACAAACAATTATTTTAATGAGAGTTTGATCCTGGCTCAGGATGAACGCTGGCGGCGTGCCTAATACATGCAAGTAGAACGCTGAAGCTTGGTGCTTGCACCGAGCGGATGAGTTGCGAACGGGTGAGTAACGCGTAGGTAACCTGCCTGGTAGCGGGGGATAACTATTGGAAACGATAGCTAATACCGCATAACAGTAGATGTTGCATGACATTTACTTGAAAGGGGCAATTGCTCCACTACCAGATGGACCTGCGTTGTATTAGCTAGTTGGTGAGGTAACGGCTCACCAAGGCGACGATACATAGCCGACCTGAGAGGGTGATCGGCCACACTGGGACTGAGACACGGCCCAGACTCCTACGGGAGGCAGCAGTAGGGAATCTTCGGCAATGGACGGAAGTCTGACCGAGCAACGCCGCGTGAGTGAAGAAGGTTTTCGGATCGTAAAGCTCTGTTGTAAGAGAAGAACGAGTGTGAGAGTGGAAAGTTCACACTGTGACGGTATCTTACCAGAAAGGGACGGCTAACTACGTGCCAGCAGCCGCGGTAATACGTAGGTCCCGAGCGTTATCCGGATTTATTGGGCGTAAAGCGAGCGCAGGCGGTTAGATAAGTCTGAAGTTAAAGGCTGTGGCTTAACCATAGTACGCTTTGGAAACTGTTTAACTTGAGTGCAGAAGGGGAGAGTGGAATTCCATGTGTAGCGGTGAAATGCGTAGATATATGGAGGAACACCGGTGGCGAAAGCGGCTCTCTGGTCTGTAACTGACGCTGAGGCTCGAAAGCGTGGGGAGCAAACAGGATTAGATACCCTGGTAGTCCACGCCGTAAACGATGAGTGCTAGGTGTTGGGTCCTTTCCGGGACTCAGTGCCGCAGCTAACGCATTAAGCACTCCGCCTGGGGAGTACGACCGCAAGGTTGAAACTCAAAGGAATTGACGGGGGCCCGCACAAGCGGTGGAGCATGTGGTTTAATTCGAAGCAACGCGAAGAACCTTACCAGGTCTTGACATCCCTCTGACCGCTCTAGAGATAGAGCTTTCCTTCGGGACAGAGGTGACAGGTGGTGCATGGTTGTCGTCAGCTCGTGTCGTGAGATGTTGGGTTAAGTCCCGCAACGAGCGCAACCCCTATTGTTAGTTGCCATCATTCAGTTGGGCACTCTAGCGAGACTGCCGGTAATAAACCGGAGGAAGGTGGGGATGACGTCAAATCATCATGCCCCTTATGACCTGGGCTACACACGTGCTACAATGGCTGGTACAACGAGTCGCAAGTCGGTGACGGCAAGCTAATCTCTTAAAGCCAGTCTCAGTTCGGATTGTAGGCTGCAACTCGCCTACATGAAGTCGGAATCGCTAGTAATCGCGGATCAGCACGCCGCGGTGAATACGTTCCCGGGCCTTGTACACACCGCCCGTCACACCACGAGAGTTTGTAACACCCGAAGTCGGTGAGGTAACCTTTTAGGAGCCAGCCGCCTAAGGTGGGATAGATGATTGGGGTGAAGTCGTAACAAGGTAGCCGTATCGGAAGGTGCGGCTGGATCACCTCCTTTCTAAGGATAAGGAAACCTGCACGTTCGTCTTGTTTAGTTTTGAGAGGTCTTGTGGGGCCTTAGCTCAGCTGGGAGAGCGCCTGCTTTGCACGCAGGAGGTCAGCGGTTCGATCCCGCTAGGCTCCATTGGTGAGAGATCACCAAGGATGAACATTGAAAATTGAATATCTATATCAAATAGTAACAAGAAAATAAACCGAAAACGCTGTGAATATTTAATGAGTTTTCTAATTTTGAAAAAATTAGGTTAATAAGGTTAAGTTAATAAGGGCGCACGGTGGATGCCTTGGCACTAGGAGCCGAAGAAGGACGTGACAAACGACGAAATGCCTCGGGGAGCTGTAAGTAAGCTTAGATCCGGGGGTGTCCGAATGGGGGAACCCAGCAGGTGATACCTGTTACCCATATCTGTTAAGGATATGAGGAGGAAGACGCAGTGAACTGAAACATCTAAGTAGCTGCAGGAAGAGAAAGCAAAAGCGATTGCCTTAGTAGCGGCGAGCGAAACGGCAGGAGGGCAAACCGAAGAGTTTACTCTTCGGGGTTGTAGGACTGCGATGTGGACTTAAAGATTATAGAAGAACTACCTGGGAAGGTAGGCCAAAGAGAGTAACAGCCTCGTATTTAAAATAGTCTTTATACCTAGCAGTATCCTGAGTACGGCGAGACACGTGGAATCTCGTCGGAATCTGGGAGGACCATCTCCCAACCCTAAATACTCCCTAGTGACCGATAGTGAACCAGTACCGTGAGGGAAAGGTGAAAAGCACCCCGGGAGGGGAGTGAAATAGAACCTGAAACCGTGTGCCTACAACAAGTTCGAGCCCGTTAATGGGTGAGAGCGTGCCTTTTGTAGAATGAACCGGCGAGTTACGATATGATGCGAGGTTAAGTTGAAGAGACGGAGCCGCAGGGAAACCGAGTCTGAATAGGGCGCTTTAGTATTATGTCGTAGACCCGAAACCATGTGACCTACCCATGAGCAGGTTGAAGGTGCGGTAAAACGCACTGGAGGACCGAACCAGGGCACGTTGAAAAGTGCTTGGATGACTTGTGGGTAGCGGAGAAATTCCAAACGAACTTGGAGATAGCTGGTTCTCTCCGAAATAGCTTTAGGGCTAGCGTCGACATTAAGATTCTTGGAGGTAGAGCACTGTTTGGGTGAGGGGTCCATCCCGGATTACCAATCTCAGATAAACTCCGAATGCCAATGAATTATGGTCGGCAGTCAGACTGCGAGTGCTAAGATCCGTAGTCGAAAGGGAAACAGCCCAGACCACCAGCTAAGGTCCCAAAATAATTGTTAAGTGGAAAAGGATGTGGGGTTGCACAGACAACTAGGATGTTAGCTTAGAAGCAGCTATTCATTCAAAGAGTGCGTAATAGCTCACTAGTCGAGTGACCCTGCGCCGAAAATGTACCGGGGCTAAAACAATTTACCGAAGCTGTGGATACCTTTAATGGTATGGTAGGAGAGCGTTCTATGTGTGAAGAAGGTATACCGTGAGGAGTGCTGGAACGCATAGAAGTGAGAATGCCGGTATGAGTAGCGAAAGACAGGTGAGAATCCTGTCCACCGTAAGACTAAGGTTTCCAGGGGAAGGCTCGTCCGCCCTGGGTTAGTCGGGACCTAAGGAGAGACCGAAAGGTGTATCCGATGGACAACAGGTTGATATTCCTGTACTAGAGTATGTAGTGATGGAGGGACGCAGTAGGCTAACTAAAGCGTGCGATTGGAAGTGCACGTCTAAGCAGTGAGGTGTGAATTGAGTTAAATGCTTAGTTCTATAACATTGAGCTGTGATGGGGAGCGAAGTTTAGTAGCGAAGTTAGTGATGTCACACTGCCAAGAAAAGCTTCTAGCGTTTAAACATACTCTACCCGTACCGCAAACCGACACAGGTAGTCGAGGCGAGTAGCCTCAGGTGAGCGAGAGAACTCTCGTTAAGGAACTCGGCAAAATGACCCCGTAACTTCGGGAGAAGGGGTGCTGACTTAGGTCAGCCGCAGTGAATAGGCCCAAGCAACTGTTTATCAAAAACACAGCTCTCTGCTAAATCGTAAGATGATGTATAGGGGGTGACGCCTGCCCGGTGCTGGAAGGTTAAGAGGAGTGCTTAGCGTAAGCGAAGGTATGAATTGAAGCCCCAGTAAACGGCGGCCGTAACTATAACGGTCCTAAGGTAGCGAAATTCCTTGTCGGGTAAGTTCCGACCCGCACGAAAGGCGTAATGATTTGGGCACTGTCTCAACGAGAGACTCGGTGAAATTTTAGTACCTGTGAAGATGCAGGTTACCCGCGACAGGACGGAAAGACCCCATGGAGCTTTACTGCAGTTTGATATTGAGTGTCTGTGCCACATGTACAGGATAGGTAGGAGCCATAGAGATCGGGACGCCAGTTTCGATGGAGGCGATGTTGGGATACTACCCTTGTGTTATGGCCACTCTAACCCGGATAGGTGATCCCTATCGGAGACAGTGTCTGACGGGCAGTTTGACTGGGGCGGTCGCCTCCTAAAAGGTAACGGAGGCGCCCAAAGGTTCCCTCAGAATGGTTGGAAATCATTCGCAGAGTGTAAAGGTATAAGGGAGCTTGACTGCGAGAGCTACAACTCGAGCAGGGACGAAAGTCGGGCTTAGTGATCCGGTGGTTCCGTATGGAAGGGCCATCGCTCAACGGATAAAAGCTACCCTGGGGATAACAGGCTTATCTCCCCCAAGAGTTCACATCGACGGGGAGGTTTGGCACCTCGATGTCGGCTCGTCGCATCCTGGGGCTGTAGTCGGTCCCAAGGGTTGGGCTGTTCGCCCATTAAAGCGGCACGCGAGCTGGGTTCAGAACGTCGTGAGACAGTTCGGTCCCTATCCGTCGCGGGCGTAGGAAATTTGAGAGGATCTGCTCCTAGTACGAGAGGACCAGAGTGGACTTACCGCTGGTGTACCAGTTGTCTCGCCAGAGGCATCGCTGGGTAGCTATGTAGGGAAGGGATAAACGCTGAAAGCATCTAAGTGTGAAACCCACCTCAAGATGAGATTTCCCATAACAATATGTTAGTAAGAGCCCTGAGAGAAGATCAGGTAGATAGGTTAGGAGTGGAAGTTGTGTGAGCAATGGAGCGGACTAATACTAATAGCTCGAGGACTTATCCAAAAAGTAACTGAGGATATTTACAGCTGGTTAGATTTTTGTTAGAATATAGGTATTCAATTTTGAATGTTCATCATTCAGAGTTAAGTGACGATAGCCTAGGAGATACACCTGTACCCATGCCGAACACAGAAGTTAAGCCCTAGAACGCCGGAAGTAGTTGGGGGTTGCCCCCTGTGAGATATGGTAGTCGCTTAGCAAGGTTGAGTCTAGAGGAATCTAGGCTCATTTGGGAGTTTAGCTTAGTTGGAATTGAGAGGAAATCGAAATTCCAATCGGCGGATAAGAGAAACGCAGTTTCTCACCGTTGGCTGAGTTAAACGACCATATGGGAGTTTAGCTCAGCTGGGAGAGCATCTGCCTTACAAGCAGAGGGTCAGCGGTTCGATCCCGTTAACTCCCATAGGTCCCGTAGTGTAGCGGTTATCACGTCGCCCTGTCACGGCGAAGATCGCGGGTTCGATTCCCGTCGGGACCGTAGAAACGTAGTTTCTAGCAGATAATGATACGACTCGTTAGCTCAGTTGGTAGAGCAATTGACTTTTAATCAATGGGTCACTGGTTCGAGCCCAGTACGGGTCATTATAGCGGGTTTGGCGGAATTGGCAGACGCACCAGATTTAGGATCTGGCGCTTTACGGCGTGGGGGTTCAAGTCCCTTAACCCGCATAAAAGAATAATAATGAGCCGGCTTAGCTCAGTTGGTAGAGCATCTGATTTGTAATCAGAGGGTCGCGTGTTCAAGTCATGTAGCCGGCATTTTTTTATATAAAGAAACAGATGCGAACGTAGTTCAGTGGTAGAACACCACCTTGCCAAGGTGGGGGTCGCGGGTTCGAATCCCGTCGTTCGCTTGAGGAGGCCGGGGTGGCGGAACTGGCAGACGCACAGGACTTAAAATCCTGCGATTGGTAACGATCGTACCGGTTCGATTCCGGTCCTCGGCATAGACTTAGGTTGGAGAAGAAGCACCCTTAGCTCAACTGGATAGAGTACCTGACTACGAATCAGGCGGTTAGAGGTTCGACTCCTCTAGGGTGCATGGTCGCAAGACTATGTAAGAATTGAATAAGAACGAGCACCCTTAGCTCAACTGGATAGAGTACCTGACTACGAATCAGGCGGTTAGAGGTTCGACTCCTCTAGGGTGCATAAAGCGTAAGCTTTAGTTCGGGAAGTAGCTCAGCTTGGTAGAGTACTTGGTTTGGGACCAAGGTGTCGCAGGTTCGAATCCTGTCTTCCCGATACTGTAGAAAGGTCGTGTGACCTTTTTTATTTTGTTATAACAAAAAAAGGCCATCAGGCCTTTTTTCATTATAATAGTTGGTATTCGTCAATTAGCATGATGGTTTCTCGTCCTTTGTTATCAACGATTCTGACTTGTCTCGGGTAGTAAGGGTCGAAAGGAATAAGGAAATCAACAGCGATTTCTAAGGGGAAGTCTTTTTGACTGAAGCGCAGGGTTGTTTTTCCTTTGCGATTGATCAGTTCAAATTTTAAAACAGAATTTAAGGGGTAAACATGTTTGAGATAGTTATCAATGACATACCAGAAACTATCGATAATATCATCTGGTAAGCTGGTCATGACTCCAAAACTTGCATAGCGACCTCTTGTATTTGTAAACGCCATAGTGTCTCCCTTCCTATTTTTATTAAGTACATAGTACTTGTTTTACTTGGATATTGCAAGTATTAAGTTCGAAAAAAAGAGCTTTCGCTCTTTCCAACTTTATTTATTTCGCAGTTCAACATAACGGTTGTACCAAATTTTAATGTATTCCTCAGAGAATGGACCTAACTGGTTGTTAATCCAGTCTACAAGGATTTTGACATTTTCTTTTAGGATAAAGTCAATGTCATCTGAATAGTTCATTTTGCGTTTGTGCTGTTCATATTCTTCTACGTCCAGCAGTTTCTTATCACCATCTGGGAAGACTTTGACATCAAGATCATAATCTATATACTTTAGTGCTTCTTGGTCCATATAATATGGACTGGCAAGATTACAATAATAGGATACTTCATTATCTCGTATCATAGCGATGATATTGAACCAGTACTTCTTATGAAAGTAGACAATCGCTGGCTCTCTTGTAATCCATCTTCTACCATCGCTCTCTGTGACGAGAGTATGATCATTGACGCCGATAAGTGCGTTTTCCGTAGTTTTTAGTACCATGGTGTCCCGCCAAGTTCGGTGGAGACTTCCATCATGTTTATAACTTTGAATTGTAATAAAGTCGCCTTCTTTAGGTAGTTTCATAACTTACCAACTTTCTACAATCTAAGTACATCCTCTATATTGTATCATATTTTCATGAAAATAAGGGATTTTTATGTATTTTTATTTAAAGGAATTCTCGAAGAGCTGTAGAAATGTCTGAGTAGTCATACCCTTTGCGAGCAAGAGCTTGGGTGAGGCGTTGTTTGAGTTCGTAGCCCTCATATTTGCGTGAGTATTTCTGATGCTGTTTTTCTAGTTCCTTCATAATCAGGTCGAGAGTTTGTTCTTCATCTTGCTCGATGTCTAATTGGTGATAGGCGTGCTTAGCAACTTCATAACTAAAGCCTTTATTGATGAGAGTTTGTGTGATTTTATCTTTTAAGGCTCTTGGTGGAAGTTTTTTAACGTATTGCTTAGCTAGTTTTTGGGAAGTTCGTTGAGCTACTTCGGAAAAATCAAATTCTGAGGTGACCTGATCAATATAGTGGGAAGAGACACCTTTTTGAATGAGCTTTTGTTTGAGGAGATAGGGTCCCTTGTCACCTGAGAGGTGATTGGATTGAAAGATGGCACGAGTATAGGCCAAGTCATCGATCCATTTGTCTTCTTTTAGGGTGTTCATGACGGTTTCAATGGTAGATTCGTCAATTTCATGCTTGGCTAAGTAGTCGCGAACTTCGCAGCCTGTACGGGCTTTAAAGGAAAGGTGGTAGAGAGCTAAATTTTTAGCATGGGAGAGCTGGGCATAGGTTTGAATTTCCTTGAGTTCTTCCTGGCTAATTTCCTTGTCTCGTGAGAGCATGAAACGGACGATGGTGTCTTCTGTAATGTAGAGGGATTGGGCTTGATCCAGCTCTAGAAGGTAGAGACGTTTTTTCTTTTCTAATTTGGTGATTTTCATAGGATTCCTGTTTCGTTTGAGTTTTATTGCAGTATATAATCAGTCTTTCTCTCTATATTATTCGTATTCTTATTGAGAAATGGCCTGTAATTCCTTGTTTTTCTTTTCAATTTTATCATATTCTAAACGAATGAGAAACTACATGGTATAATAGACATATGAATCTAAAAGTTAAACAAAGAATTCCCTTAAAAATCAAGCGAATGGGAATTAATGGAGAAGGGATTGGTTTTTACAAGAAGACCTTGGTCTTTGTGCCTGGGGCCTTAAAGGGTGAAGATGTCTTTTGCCAAATTACTGCGATTCGGAAGAACTTTGCAGAAGCCAAGCTCTTGTCCGTCAACAAGGCTTCCAAGTATCGGGTAACGCCAACCTGTGATATTTACGAGACCTGTGGGGGCTGCCAGATCATGCATCTGAAGTATAGTAAGCAGTTGGAGTTCAAAACGGACTTGATGCAGCAGGCCTTGAAGAAATATGCTCCTACCGGCTATGAAAATTATCTAATCCATCCGACGCTTGGGATGGAAAAATCTCAGTATTATCGGGCTAAACTCCAATTTCAGACGCGTAAATTTAAGGGGAAGGTCAAGGCTGGTTTATACGCCCAAAATTCCCATTATTTGGTGGAATTAAGGGACTGTCTGGTCCAGGATCCGGTCATTCAGGAAATCGCCAATCATGTAGCGGAGTTATTGACCTACTACCAGATTCCGATTTCAGATGATCGGAAGCAATTGGGAGTTCGAACCATCATGGTGCGTCGGGCTCGTAAGACTGGACAGGTCCAAATGATTGTGGTGACGAGTCGGCAACTCAATTTAACAGACTTAGTCGCGGATTTGGTAGAAAAACACCCTGAAATTGTGACGGTGGCAGTCAATCTGAATACCTCCAAATCTAGCGAGATCTATGGAGAGAAGACGCAGATTATTTGGGGGCAGGAGACTATCCGAGAAGGGGTCTTGGATTATGAATTTTCCTTGTCTCCTCGGGCCTTTTACCAGTTAAATCCTGAGCAGACCGAAGTCCTCTATAGTGAAGCTGTCAAGGCCTTGGATGTGTCACCAGAGGACCATTTGATTGATGCCTACTGCGGGGTTGGGACCATTGGTTTTGCCTTTGCGGACAAGGTCAAGAGTGTCCGGGGAATGGACATTATCCCTGAAGCGATTGAGGATGCCAAATACAATGCGAAGCAGATGGGATTTGATAATACCCATTATGAAGCTGGGACGGCTGAGGAAATCATCCCTCGTTGGTACAAAGAAGGTTATCGAGCAGATGCAGTCATTGTGGATCCACCTCGGACAGGGTTGGGAGTTCAATTGATTGACACCTTGTTGCGCTATGCCCCTCAAAAGATGGTCTACGTTTCTTGTAATGTTTCCACCCTAGCGCGAGACCTCGTGGATTTGACCAAGGTCTATGATGTCGTCTACATCCAGTCTGTGGATATGTTTCCCCATACAGCTCGGACAGAGGCTGTGGTGAAATTGGTCAAGAAAGCTTAATAGAACAGGGATTAACAATGGATATTTGGCAAATCATGTATGAAAAGGCCAATCAGAGGACTGAGAATCTCTCCCAGGAGGAGTCTTAGTTTCCCAGGAGCTCAGATGAGAGAAGAAATGTGAGAGTGAGAAATGGATAATAAAATTGATGTATCGATTCCAGTTGCTCAAGTCATTGATCAACATCCGGAAGTATTGGATTTGTTGGTGGAATTGGGCTTTAAACCCTTAGCCAATCCAATCATGCGCAATACAGTTGGGCGCAAGGTTTCCTTAAAACAAGGATCAAAATTAGAAGGCACGCCTATGGAGAAGATTGTGCGAACGATAGAGGCCAATGGCTATGAAGTAGTGGGGCTAGACTAATGAGTGATGAACGAATTCATGTTTTGAGAGACATCTTATTAGAGCTACATCATGGAGCTTCTCCTGAGTCGGTCCAAGAGCGCTTTGATGCGACCTTTAGCGGGGTGTCTGCGATTGAGATTTCCCTCATGGAGCATGAACTGATGAACTCCGATGCAGGCATCACCTTTGAGGATGTCATGGAGCTGTGCGATGTCCATGCTAATCTCTTTAAGAACGCTGTACAAGGAGTCGAAGTGGCAGATACAGACCATCCAGGTCACCCGGTTCAAATATTTAAACAGGAGAACCTGGCCCTTCGGGCTGCTATGATGCGGGTCCGTCGCTTGCTGGATAATTATGAGACGACGGAGGATCCTGAGATGATCCAGGAGATTCAGAAAGGCTTGTTACGTCAGCTAGGCTTGGTGGGTCAGTTTGATCGGCATTACCGTCGCAAGGAAGAGTTGATGTTTCCCATTATGGAGCGCTATGGGCATGATTCTCCTCCTAAAGTCATGTGGGGAGTGGATGACCAGATTCGAGAACTCTTTGCGAGAGCTTTGGATGCAGCCAAGGAATTACCAGATTCTAGTATTTCTGAAGTCAAAGAGCGCTTTGAAGCCTTTGCGCAAGAGTTTGAGGCTATGATCTTCAAGGAAGAGTCCATCCTCTTGATGATTTTACTGGAGGCCTTTACTCAGGATGATTGGCTATCTATCGCAGAAGAAAGTGATGCCTATGGTTATGCCATTATCATTCCGAGTGAGAAATGGGTGCCGAAACGTGTGGACTTCAAGGAAGAAGGACCAATAGAGACAGAAGGTTCAGGTGAAGCCCTTCCTTCTTCAAATGGAAGCGAGCAACGTCAGGTCATTGAGACTCCTGAGGGACAACTGACCATTACCTTCAGGCCTAAGAAAAAGGAAGAGAGTTTCGATCGCCAACAGCAACAAGCTTTTGGGCATGGCTTTCTCTCTGTGGAGCAGGCCAACTTGATCTTGAACCATCTACCGATGGAGATCACCTTTGTCAATAAGGATGATATTTTCCAATATTACAATGATGCAGCGCCTTTTGAGGAGATGATCTTCAAACGGACGCCGTCGCAGGTAGGACGCAATGTCGAATTGTGTCACCCTCCGAAATACTTGGAGAAGGTCAAAGCCATCATGCAGGGGCTTCGAGAAGGGAAAAAAGAAAAGTACGAAATGTGGTTCAAATCAGAATCACGTGGGAAATTTGTCCATGTGACCTATGCAGCAGTGCGCGATGAAGCGGGAGAATTTCAAGGTGTCTTGGAATATGTCCAGGATATCCAACCCTATCGGGAGATCGATAGTGAATTTTATAGAGGATTGGAGTAAGAATGAGCTACGAAAAAGAATTTATGAAAGAATTTGAGGCTTGGATCAAGACCCAGGTCATGATCAATGAGATGGCCCTGACAGAAAGCAAGAAGGTCTATGAAGAGGATCAGGACAAGAGGGCCAAGGAGGCTATGATCCGCTATGAGAGTCGCTTGGATGCCTATCAATTCCTTCAAGGGAAGTTTGCTAACTACCACGAGGGGAAAGGTTTCCACGATCTTCCAGATGGCTTGTTTGGAGAGAGAACCTATTAAAGGCTCTCTGTGAAGGCCTTTGACTGGCTGGATTTGGCTGAAAATAGTGCAATGACTTGATTTTTCGAGGGATTGTGTTACAATAAAAAAGTTGAACAGACGTCAACGAATTATCGAAAGTAATATTGGTGATGAAACCTTGTTGCCTTAGGGATTGATCACTGGATACGTAGGAGGAAAAATGGCAAAGAAGAACGTTAACCGTGCGAAACAATACAAACATCAAAATAGACATCTTTTGAAAAAAGCTGTCGCAACTGTAGCAGCAGCTGTTAAAGAAGCACCTAAGAAGGTTGAGAAAGTAGCAAAAGCAGTGGCGAAAGAAGTGAAACAAGCAGCTTCTTCAGTGGAAGAATTTGCTGCAAGCTTGGAAGGTGTAGCCCTTGATCGTGCGCAAACATTCTATGATGAAGGTATTCGCTCTGTTGCGGACTTCGCAAACTGGACAGAAAAAGAGTTGTTGGCCCTTAAAGGAATCGGCCCAGCAACCATCAAAAAATTGCAAGAGCTTGGAGTCAAGTTCAAATAATTGCTTTTGTGATTTCTTGCTATTTCCAGGAAAACTTGATAAAATGAACTTGTTAGAGGTGTTTTGAATCCCACATTTTACAGAAAGTGGCGGTGCTGAGAAGTCCACAAATGTGTCAAAACTGGTAGCTAATGGATGAAATTAAAAAATGAAATATAAATGTTTTTGTTTCCTTTTAGGGCTAGGCAGCGAGTTGCAGGCTGTACTTAAGTACGCCAAAACGAGCTAACGACGTCGTAAAAGAGAAACAAGAAGATTAAAGTTGCGGGCAACAGCCCGAAATTGGGTGGTACCGCGGATAAACACATTCGTCCCTGTCAGATTGATGACAGGGGCGATTTTTCTTTTACCCCCCTAGCCCTAGCTGAAGGAGCTTGTCATGAAACAATCTTTTAAAACCAGCAAACTCTACTATGGTTTTCCGATTTTCATCTTGGGGTATCAGGACCTGAACTTTGGGCACAATATCACGACCTGTAGTTCCTCTTATAGCCTTGGAGATTGGCTCGTCATCGGAGTTGGTGCTGAGGAAAATGCAGCTGACCAGATTAAGCATTATCAACAGTTCAGCGTGAACATCCCTGATGAAAACTTTATGCTTGAGATGGAGCAGGCTGGCTTTATCAGCCATCGGGAGAAATTGAAACACCTGGGGCTTGACTATGAGATTTCTGAACTGACCCAGGCACCGATTTTGGAGGCCTGTCCAGTCGCATTGGATTGCCAGGTAGATCGGATTATCGAGGAAGATGGCATCTGTCATATCTTTGCCAAGATTCTCGAGCGACTGGCTGACCCAGAACTCTTGGATGACAAAGGGCATTTTATAAATGACCGTTTTGCGCCGACTTACTTTATGGGGGACGGCCATCAGCGCGTTTACCGTTATCTAGATAACCGAGTCGATCCCATGGGGAGCTTTATCAAGAAAGCGAGGAAAAAGAATGACAAGAGCTGAACTGCCAGAACGAATCGAAACGGAGCGCTTGATCTTACGAGTCCGTACCGTTGCGGATGCCGAGGATATCCATGCTTATGCTAGTCTTCCAGAAGTCTCTTACCCCGCAGGTTTTCCACCCGTCAAGACCTTGGAAGATGAGATTTATTACCTAGAACATATTCTTCCTGAACGCAATCAAAAGGAAAATCTCCCAGCAGGCTACGGCATTGTGGTCAAAGGGACGGATAAAGTCATTGGCTCTGTTGATTTCAACCATCGCCACGAAGACGATGTGTTGGAGATTGGATATACCTTGCACCCAGACTATTGGGGCCGAGGTTATGTGCCTGAAGCAGCGCGTGTTTTGATTGGTTTAGCTTTTAAAGAACTGGAGCTTCATAAGATAGAATTGTCTTGCTTTGGCTACAATCTCCAAAGTCAACGAGTCGCTGAGAAGCTTGGTTTCACCCTTGAAGCTCGCATAAGAGACCGCAAGGATGCCCAAGGAAACCGCTGTGACGATTTGAGATATGGCTTGCTGAAGAGTGAGTGGGAAGGTAGAAGTTGCTAGTTGAACTGTTTAGAATTTATGAATAGTTGGGATTTATTGAAGAATTTTGAAAGTGAGGTGAGAAAAAATTGGGGACAAGTCAGGTTATTACTCTACTCAGTGGAGCTGGTATAGGAGCTGTCTTGAGTGCAATTTTAGTTTTTGTCTCTAATAATAAGTCACGAAGTTTAGACTATATGAGCGAGGAACACCTTTATTATCGAAACAACTTAAGGACAATTATAAAAGAGTTGTATTCGTTTAATGATCTTCAAAAACCATTGAATGAACTAAAGTTGTTATTGGATGCAAAAGGAAAGCGAGTAAGAAAGGTTGGTGATTATTCAACTTATTTAAAAGATGGTCATATTTAGATACTGATCAATAAGATTGAGAGTGAACTAAAGAATAATGGCAAAGTGCCTAAGGAGTTAATTAATAAATTAATTTCTTATTCGGAATTACTATTAGATTATGAATTGAGTTCCAGTAGAAAAAAAGTAAGATATAAAGTCTTTGAAACGTTTGTTTTTATATCTTTAGTGTTGGGTACTGTGCTATCAGTAATTTGGTTTATTAAACCCAATTGGAGCGATGTGAATGGAAATATTGTTTCACATTGGATACCGTTAATATGTATAGGCTTGTGTTTAACTTCATTTTTCATATTCTATTTTTTAAGAGATTCTGTGAGATTGTCTTTTAGAAATGGAAATTCATTTCTTATAATCTTATTTATAATCTTTTATTTACTACCATTTTTTGGAATTATTCAACGCTATAATGAGAATGCTATCGAAGCACTCTCTAATATATATTTCCTAGAAAATATTAATAAGGATAAGTTTATCTTTATTATTCGTGGAGCGTTATTTATTTTAGAAATATTATTCTTGATATTTAGTATAGACGATGAAAAAAGCCAATACATAGAGGAAATTAGAGCTGTGGAAAACGCTGATATTTTTGAGAATCTGGTGAAAATTAATAATGCAATTGATAATAAAGATGATTCATCTAGTATTTGGGGAAATTACTATATTAGTTGCTTTCAAAAGTCTTTAGCTAAAAAAGATCCAATAAAACTGGAGGAAATGATACTCGAAGAGAAATGGGAAGATATTATAAGAGATATACAAAAGGAAAACTTATGGAAAAAGAGCTTGTACAAAAAGGAGATTACTTATTTAGAGAAATACTTAAAAGATAAAAAGTAATTTTTGAAATTATAGTTTTAGAAGAGATTTCATATCATTTTCAAAAAGTTTTTAACTGTTTAGGATTACTTTAAATCTAAAGTTATCAATTTACATGACCGTTCAAAAAAATTTAGTTGCTAATTTTTAAACAATTATAATCATATAACGTAAATAAAGAAAGGACACACACATGTCTAAAGAACTTTCACCTAAATACAATCCAGCCGAGGTTGAGGCTGGTCGTTACCAAAAATGGCTTGATGCGGATGTTTTCAAGCCTTCAGGCGATCAAAAGGCTAAGCCTTATTCAATCGTGATTCCACCTCCAAACGTTACAGGTAAACTTCACCTTGGTCACGCTTGGGATACAACTTTGCAAGATATCATTATCCGTCAAAAACGCATGCAAGGTTTCGACACGCTCTGGCTTCCAGGGATGGACCACGCTGGGATTGCGACTCAGGCTAAGGTTGAGGAACGCTTGCGTGGTGAGGGCATTACGCGTTATGACCTCGGTCGTGAGAAATTCCTCGAGAAAGTCTGGGAATGGAAAGACGAATATGCCACTACTATCAAGGAACAATGGGGCAAGATGGGCCTCTCTGTAGACTACTCTCGTGAGCGTTTCACTCTTGACGAAGGTTTGTCGAAAGCCGTTCGCAAGGTCTTTGTGGACCTTTACAAGAAAGGCTGGATCTACCGTGGTGAATTTATCATCAACTGGGACCCAGCAGCCCGCACAGCCCTTTCTGATATTGAGGTAATCCACAAGGACGTCGAAGGTGCCTTCTACCACATGAACTACATGCTAGAAGACGGCTCACGCGCCCTTGAAGTGGCGACTACTCGTCCGGAGACTATGTTTGGGGACGTTGCCGTTGCGGTCAATCCAGAAGACCCACGCTACAAGGACTTGATTGGTAAACATGTCGTTCTTCCAATCGCTAATAAATTGATTCCAATCGTTGGGGACGAGCACGCAGACCCTGAATTTGGTACAGGTGTCGTGAAAATCACGCCTGCCCACGATCCAAACGACTTCTTGGTTGGTCAACGCCATAACTTGCCACAAGTTAACGTCATGAACGACGACGGAACCATGAATGACTTGGCCTTCGAATTTGCAGGCATGGATCGTTTTGAAGCTCGTAAGGCAGTTGTTGCTAAGTTGGAAGAAATCGGTGCCCTTGTTAAAATCGAAAAACGCGTCCACAGTGTTGGTCACTCAGAGCGTACAGGTGTAGTGGTTGAACCACGCTTGTCTACGCAGTGGTTCGTGAAGATGGACCAATTAGCTAAAAATGCCATTGCCAATCAAGATACAGATGATAAGGTAGAATTCTACCCACCTCGTTTCAACGATACCTTCCTCCAATGGATGGAAAATGTCCACGACTGGGTTATCTCTCGCCAGCTCTGGTGGGGTCACCAAATCCCTGCTTGGTACAATGCTGAGGGTGAAATGTACGTCGGCGAAGAAGCTCCTGAAGGTGACGGATGGACTCAAGACGAAGATGTCTTGGATACTTGGTTCAGTTCTGCCCTTTGGCCATTCTCAACCATGGGCTGGCCGGATGTCGACTCAGAAGACTTCAAACGTTACTTCCCAACTTCAACCTTGGTTACTGGTTACGACATCATCTTCTTCTGGGTGTCTCGTATGATCTTCCAATCCTTGGAATTCACTGGCCGTCAGCCATTCCAAAACGTTCTTATCCACGGTCTTATCCGTGACGAGCAAGGACGTAAGATGTCTAAATCTCTCGGAAACGGGATTGACCCAATGGATGTTATTGAGAAATACGGTGCTGATGCCCTTCGCTGGTTCCTTTCAAACGGTTCTGCACCAGGTCAAGACGTGCGCTTCTCTTACGAGAAAATGGATGCTTCATGGAACTTCATCAACAAGATCTGGAACATCTCTCGCTACATCCTCATGAACAATGAAGGTTTGACCCTTGAGCAAGCAACTGCCAATGTCGAAAAAGTGGTCAACAAGGAAGCTGGAAATGTCACAGACCGCTGGATTCTTCACAACCTCAACGAAACAATCGGAAAAGTCACTGAAAACTTTGATAAATTTGAGTTTGGTGTGGCTGGTCACATCCTCTACAACTTCATCTGGGACGAGTTTGCGGACTGGTACGTTGAGTTGACCAAGGAAGTCCTTTATAGCGATAACGAAGAAGAGAAAGTCATCACACGTTCTGTTCTCCTTTACACCTTGGACAAGATCCTTCGTCTCCTTCACCCAATCATGCCATTCGTAACAGAGGAAATTTTTGGACAAATCTCAGAAGGTTCTATCGTTACAGCAGAATACCCAACTGTCAACCCAGCCTTTGAAGACCTTGCAGCTCACACTGGCGTGGAAAGCCTCAAAGACTTGATCCGTGCTGTTCGTAATGCGCGTGCGGAAGTGAACGTAGCTCCAAGCAAGCCTATCACCATCCTTGTTAAGACAAGCGATAGCGACTTGGAAGCCTTCTTTAACAGCAATGTCAACTACATCAAACGCTTCACAAATCCAGAACACCTGGAGATCGCATCAAACATCCCTGCACCTGAACTCGCTATGTCAAGCGTCATCACAGGAGCAGAAATCTACTTGCCTCTCGCAGACCTCCTCAATGTCGAAGAAGAACTCGCTCGTCTCGACAAGGAACTGGCTAAATGGCAAAAAGAACTGGATATGGTTGGTAAGAAGCTCTCTAACGAACGTTTCGTAGCCAATGCCAAACCAGAAGTCGTCCAAAAAGAACGCGACAAACAAGCCGACTACCAAGCCAAATACGACGCGACAGTCGCACGTATTGATGAGATGAAGAAACTCGTGAAATAAACATAGAAACACGGCGGAATGCCGTGTTTTTTTGGTATAATGAAATCAAATATACATTGAAAGAGGGGTAAATTTATGCCTTATGAAGTAGGAGGGAGAGCGGATAAACAAGGCAATAAATATGAATTTAATTGGATTATTTTAAAATTTATTGATATTATCTCAGAAAAAATTGATGCTATAAAAATTGAACCAATTGGTCCCGAAGGAGAGTGTGTAGATGTTTTGGTACGATATAAAAATGGGAGTACTGAAGCACAGCAATGTAAAGGAAGAAATGCCAGTAAAGAAAGTTGGTCTCTTGCAGATTTAAATCAAAAGGGAATTCTTAATAGTTGGAGAAGACATTTAGAAAGAGACTCAAAAGTAAAGGTTGCACTAGTTAGTCCACTGCCGTTTACAAGTTTCTCAGATTTGATTTATAGGGCTAAAACTAATGATGATGTTCGGTATTTTATTGAATATCAGGTTGAAACATCTTCAGTAATTAGCAACCTATTAAATAATTATATTAATTATTTAGGATTTTCTAAGGAAAATGATATTGTAAAAATTAGAAATTTTTTAAGTAGAACGGTGATTAGACAAGAGCCATCTCCAGAAAATGAAGAATTTATTAAAGATAAGGTTAGTCAATATTTTATTGGTGATGCTACTAGCATAAAGTCAAAATTCATTAATTTAATTTTACAAGGTGAAATTTATGGAAGATGGCTTTCATTTCAGGATTTAGAGAAATTTATTAAAAATGAGAAAATTGAATTCAGAAATTTAGCACGTGATGATAGGATAATGCCTAGAATACATATTTTAAATGATGAGTATAAAAATAGCTTTAAAACATTGGATTCGGGTCTAAAAATTCGCACACAATTTGATGAATGTAAGAAATATATTCAAGAAGGAAAGTCAATTATCATTCACGGTAAAGCTGGGAATGGTAAAAGCGGTTTAACAGAAAATATTATTGATTGGTGTAATAAAAGTAATATTTTACACTTAGATTTAAAACTAGATTGTTATATTCCTGAGGGTACGGCACAAGGATGGGGGGAGAAATTAGGATTTCCTGCTAGCATTAGTTATTGTTTGAACGCTTTTTCTAAAGAGAATAATGTTGTTCTTATATTAGATCAACTAGATGCGTTAAGATGGACAGCAAGAAATTCTAAAATTTCACTTGCGACTTGTTTGGAGTTGATTCGAGAGATACGGAACCTCAATTTGGAAAGAGAGAATAAAATCTCAATTATTTTTGTTTGTAGAACTTATGATTTAGAAAATGATAGCGGAATTAAGGCGTTATTTGAAAATAAATCAAAAGATGATGCAGAGTCTTGGCATAAAGTTGAAGTTAATGAATTATTTGAAAATGAGGTTGAGGAAATTTTAGGGAGTAAATACCATAATTATCCAAACAGATTAAGACAGTTGTTGAGAACCCCGAGTAATCTTTATATTTGGGAACAAATTAATTACAAAGAAGAATACTATCAAATAAAAAATACTTATAACCTAGTTGATAAATGGTGGAGGGATTTATCAGAAAAATGCCAGGAAGCCGATTTAAGTGAAGATGATCTGAATAAATTAAAAGAAAAACTTGTCAATTTATTTGCTGATACAGGTAAAACCGTGTTTAGTAAGAGAAGAATAATAGGTAATGAGAAAGCTCTGCGATATTTAATTAGCCAAGGGATGTTAACAGAGCGTTCCAACAAAGTTTCTTTTGTTCATCAGTCATTCTTAGATTGTTTTGTTGCAGAGCAAATGATTCTTGATTACTACGATAATTATGACGATATAAATGAAATTATTGGAGATAAAACTCAACAGAATCCAACAAGACGTTATCAATTTCAAATTTTTCTTCAATCATTATTAGAAGAATCAGAAAAAGATTTTTTAGATTTTGGAACTAAATTAATAAAGAGTAATAATGTCAGGTTTAATTTCAAATATGTTTTCTTTGAAATCTTAGGAAGTATTCAAGAACCATCTAAAAAGATTTTAAATTATATAGCAGATCTGATTCAAGATATAAATTATAGAAATTATTTATGCCAAACGGTAATTAGTGGTCATCCTGCATATGTTAATTTTTTAGTAAAAAAGAATGTGTTGCAAAAATTTTTAGATATCAATAAAGCATTAGTAATTAACTTATTAAGCAGTATTTCTCCATATTATACAACTGAAACTACTCAATTTATAAGAAATGCTATAAAAATTTCTGATGATAAGCACGAATGGCGTAGTTGTTTTTATAGTGACTATAATAATGATTCTGAAAACTTTTTTAATTTAAGATTACATTATTGGAGTGATTTTATTGAAAATATAGAATTCTATGATGATTACTATAAAAATTTAAATTATTATAAAATTAAAGTGATTTGCTTATTACTTGATAAATTTCAAGACTCTGATAATAGCAATAGATTTTATAATGAATCAAAGAATTTCGATGAAAACTCCCATAATTACATAGATAAAAATTGTATACAAATCGTCCAAATATTATTACCTTATCTTAGAAAGTATTCCGAGAATAATTCAACTAAATACAATCTAGCCTTGAAAGAACGCGATAGCTTACAAAGATATTACCTTCATTTATTAAATGAAGCAAATAAATGTTTAATTTCGAAACATCCTGAGATTTTTTTGAAAACTTATAGTAATTATATGGGAAAAGGTGATTATCTCTATAATGAAGTTATTTTAGATGCTTTGCATAATTTACCAGAGAGTTATTCTGATAATTGTATCGAATACTTATTGATTGATTTTAATAAAACACTCTTTGAAAAATCCCAAGGTTATGAAGAAAAATTGATTTTAGCCAAACGATTGATTTCTAAGGTCTCAAAAAGATGTTCATTAGAAATGTACCATAAACTTGAAGAACAAATTATTCATTATGTATCACCTGAGGCTAAACAAAGACTAGCAAGGAGAATTGAAACAAATAAATCTCAAAATGATTATAGGGTTTATTGGCCATTTTGGGGAGATTTTCAGTATAGATTGCTATCAGTTTTACCGAAAAACAGAATGAGTAAAGAAGCTATCGAATTACTAAAGGTATTAGAACGATCTAATAGTTTTTCTGATTCTTTTTATGGCTCACATTGTGGAAGTGTAGTATCTCCGCTACAAGGAAAGGATATTTCTGCTAAATCTTGGAGAAATATTCTCATCAGTTCAAAAGGTGAGACTAAATGTAGATGGGATAGTGAGAGGCACATATTTATTGAGTCTTCTCCCAGAGAATTAGCTAGGGATTTTAGAAATGCTGTTTCTAAAAATCCTAAAGAATACGTTTCTTTATTTTTAAACTTATCGTCCAATCATAAAATTAATGAACATTATATAGATGGTCTACTAGGTGGAATTGTAGACTTAGAAAAAATTCCAGATCCTGTTTTAAGTGACCTTGAATTCATACTATTAAATTTTGTAAATGAAGATAATTGGGAGAATCTTTATTATTTTTTCCGAGTCATAGAGGAACACGCAAATATGGGATGGTCCGATGAAGTTTTTGGAAAGCTTAATTATTATCTTAAGAAAACTGATTTAGATGTTCTTGATAAATTTAACGAGAATCAAACTCTGGAAAATTATTTACAACAGTCATACTCAACTTTAAGAGGTCATGGAATACACGCTTTGACAAAACTAATAGAAAATTCACCAACAAACATTTCGTACTTCAAAAATACTATTATTTCACTTGCTAATGATAAGACTGACTACGTACGCTTAAATACTATTTTTCTTCTGTATATAATTTTAGATTTAGATAAAGATTTTGCTAGAGAGTTATTTAGAGGGATTTTTACGGATGAAAAGATGATAATTCATTGGTATAGTAACTACATTTTGTTTAGACTATACGAAGATGAAAAAGAACAAATTCAATCTTTATTGCAATTAGCTTTCGATTCAAAAGATACATTACTTGTAAAAAATGCCTCATTTCTGATTACAGAAATTTACTTAAATAAAGGAGAAATGGAATCATCTGTTTATAGTGGAAGTGCACTTCAAGCAGAAGGTATTTGCCAGATGGCAATAAATTATTTAAAGGTAAAGAACCATGAAGAGAAATCAAAGAAGATTATACTTCATTATTTAAGTGAGAATATTACAAATTTAGAAAAAATTTTACCTCAGTTATTCAGGGATGGTTTGTTGGATATTAAAGAAGATAGAGATTTAATACTTAAACTACTAACTTCAGAATATAAAGATAAGTTATATTATTATTTTTTAGAATCTCTTGAAAAACAAGTATCGATTTCAGATTATACAACCATCATTTTTGAAACAGTGTCTAATATTGTGAGCAAAAACAATAAATTGAAATTGGAAACATATTATTATAGACGAATAGAAGAATATCTTTCTAGGTTAATGATACAGCTTTATGATGAACACAAAGGCGATGATGTTGCTGATAAGTGTTTAGATATTATTGATCAAATGTTTGAAAATGAGTTTGGTAGCTCGCGAATTCTAATCGAAGAATTGATGAATAAATAAAAAATGCTGAATCTCTGTTCTCAATAAATTATTCATGTTATACTAGAAAAGTCAATATTTTAGAAAGCAGGTTACTACATGACAAATTCTGTAAGTTCGAACCGACCTGAGAAGTACAACATTGCAGCTTTCTTCTCAGGTGTTGGGGGAATTGAGTTGGGTTTTGAACAGACCAACGAGTTCAGAGTGGTGTATGCCAATGAATTTGATAAGTATGCGCGTCAGACTTATCGTTTAAATTATCCAAATACGCATTTGGATAGTCGTGATATTCATGCGGTGCAACCGGAAGATATTCCGGCTGAGCACGTGGATGTAATTATGGGAGGATTCCCTTGCCAGGCCTTTAGTATTGCGGGTTACCGCAAGGGCTTTGATGATGATCGTGGGGATCTTTTCTTTGAGTTGCTTCGCATGATTGAAGGGCGTAAACCTCGAGCTATCTTCATCGAAAACGTCAAAAATATGGTCGGTCATGACCATGGCAATACCTTCAAGGTTATTCGTGAAGCCTTGACGGAGAACAACTACTTCATCAAGTGGAAGGTTCTCAACGGGAAAGACTACGGAAATATCCCACAAAACCGTGAGCGGATTTACATTGTTGGTTTTGATACTAAAGAAGCCTACGATTTGTTTGAATTCCCTGAGGAAATCAAGCTGACTACGACTTTGGGCGATGTCATTGATTTTGGTGCTAAGACAGATGAGGCCTACTATTATCGAGAAGGCAAGCAGAATTTCTACGCTGACCTCAAGGCTAATGTGACCAGTCAAGATACGGTCTACCAGTGGCGTCGTCAATATGTTCGTGAGAATAAAAACGGTGTTGTTCCAACCCTAACAGCCAATATGGGAACAGGCGGGCACAATGTCCCGTTGATCCTGACTGACAGCGGGGAGATTCGTAAGTTAACACCGAAGGAAACTTTTAATGTACAAGGTTATCCAAAGACCTTTAAGTTACCTGAGGGTGTTTCCAATGGTCAACTTTATAAACAAGCTGGAAATAGTGTGGTTGTGCCTGTGATTAAACGCATTGCAGAGCGGATTGCTTTTGCCCTTAATGAGAGCAATGGGCCGTCTCAACTGGAACGCTCCGGAAAATTCGCGATTATCTATACCAAGATGAATGGCCAGTTTGAAGGCCAGTCTTATGTGAAAGACTTTGTCTCCACTTATGAGGAAGCAGAGCAGAAGATTGCCTCTTATGAGGATGGTCTTGCTGTTTTATCAGATGAAGATTATTTCAGATTGGTAAAAAAACGTGGAAATTTTGAATTTTACAGCATTATTTAACGAATTATATAAGTAAGGGGACTAGTGAAAATCTAGTCTTCTTTTGATATACTTAAATAAGAAGTGAGGATGAATAGATGTGGGAACACCTAAAACAAGAACAAAAGGAAAAATACAAGACTCTCATTACCAACTTTGCTAGTCTGAGTGAGGCCTTTTCTCAAAAAGCAGAAGGTGAAGATTCTGATGATCGAGAAAGCTATGTTGCTCCGATTGTCAATTCAAAATTTCAAGAGACTGTTTTCCAAAAGGCTTTTCATGCGGTTGGGGAGGATATTGCCAATACCTCTTATGATGCTTCGGTTGTCGTTGATGAGCAACATAAGTATTTGGTTGGAATTAAATCCTTTGGTTTGGACTCAGGGGATCAAAAGATTGCTCAGTTCAAAAAAGATTCACAGTCTTGGAACGAGCTGTTGAGTGAAATCCGATTTCATGCTGAGATTTCACCGGACAAGGAAACCGCTGATAAAGAAAATCGTGCTCGCTATGAAAAACTAGCTCATGAGATTGCGTCTTTGCGAAATCAACGAATTGAATCATCTAAAGCTCTCATTAAGGGATTTCATTCTGATTCTAGTCATGTAGAAGCCGTCTATCATGTCTTGATGCCGACTTCGAAAGGACATAAACCTCAGATCCATGTGGGAGAGACAACTTATTTGCCGGTTGATTTAGACAATCTCAAAATTCTTGGTTCAACGACCAAGAACAATCCGACAAATTTCCGTTTTACGGACGGCCATCATGATTACAAATATACGGCCGCAGATAGTCAGCTCCATATGACCTTTAGGAATAAGGAGATTGTAGTTGACACCTGGGATGTAAATTATGTCGAAGATCCCTTTTATCTTTTTGAACACCTTCATTTGTTGACTTCGGAAAAAAGTGATTCGGAGATTCTTGAGACGGTGTCGTGGGCAATTACAGACAAACATGGAAATGTAGAAGAAAATTCTGGCTTTAATGCTTTTAATGGTGGTTCAAAGTTAGCCAAGAAGGATCGCTTGCCACGGATTTTAAAGATTCAGGAAAAATTTAAAGACGTTCTCGCTCCAGAAGAACTAGCTTTTGTGACCTTCTCTTTGGAAGAAATCCTCTTGAAAAAATGGTCTAGCAAGGAAGAAAAAGCTCAGATGAAATCCATTCGTGAGGACTTGATTTGCTTTGTACACGAGACAGGGAACGAAAAACTCATTAAAGAAATTGAACAGCTGGTGTATCGTCCGGTCAGTGAAGTGTATATCCCTCTTCCAGACTCCAAACATTTCCATGAGGAGCGTCCAGACTTTTTTGGTAAAGGGATAGGTAGGTTTGAGCCAGGTACGAGTAAACTTGCGCTCCCAAAAGAGGAACGGACCTTTAAGCTACGATTTTTATCATCAGGTGATGTGATTACTGCCTATATCAACCAAGAAGCTGGGAAGGCCATTCAATCAACTGATAAGCAAGAAATCCTTGGGAATTGGATCCTTCGAGGGGTCTTTCAATTAAAAGACAGAGAGATCCTAACGGGTAAGAAATTGTCTCAGCTAGAAATCAATGGTATCCGTCTTTCTAAATTCAAAAACGGTGAAATCGGAATTGACTTCATCTGGATTGATGTGGACAATCCTCCTGCAGACGCGATTGGTTGGGTTGCGAAATCCTCTTCATCAACATGATAAAAGAACCTCCTAGTTTATCTAGGAGGTTGCTTTGTATTCTGTGGTGGAACTGTGCCCTAGGTAGGTATAAATCCGTGTCAGTGGGGATTTGGGATGGGTGGAGACGCGAAAGTGAAAGTAGTGGTCACGATGGTCACAACTCTGGGTGTGGTGGAGTCTGAAATAGTTTCGCTGACCTGTCGACATGGAACGGAGCAGGTCATCTTCTAAAAAGACCAAGGGGGTCGCAGTCGTTGCCAGGCGGTAAAAATCATGCTCGAACTGCTGGTAATTATCTGAAAAATAATCAAATTGGAGTTCGTGTTTATTCAGAGCTGGTTTCATAGCTAGAATCTCCTGGTTCAATAGAAAAAATAGTCGATAGAAGGAGAGAGTGGTAGTGCTGGTCATTTTTAATGAGGACTTCGGAAGGGCTTAAGGTATAGACCTGACCGTAGTAGACGGCGACTTGATTGTCCTGGAGGGTAGATAGGGAGAGGGGAGTCTTTTGTTGATAAGCCTGCTCGAGGAGGCGACGGATTTCTTGGTTTGAGAGGAGGCGAAGCTCTTCTAGAGAGAGGTGGTTTGTTTGTAAGGCCGTCGAATGCTCAGAGAGGAAGAAACCGGCCCACTTGGCCATTCCCCGGTCTTGGAAGTCGCGTGCCGACTGATAGGGGAGATAAGAACGATCAATCATGCTAAGCCATCTAAACCTCCTGCAGAGTGGCCTCCGGTCAGTTTGCTTCGAGCCAGAGCGCGCGAATTTTCTAATAGGGAAGATCCCTTCTGTAGAGAAGCAAAGCCAAACCGGTCACGGATGTGGTCAATGGTCTCTTGGAGGGCTTCTTCTCTTTGGGTTTGTCCAGGGTCATCAAATAGGGAAATCAGTTGGAAACTCTCCTCTACGAGCTTTCCATAAAAGACTCCGATCTGCCGGATGGCTCCTCCCTGGTAGTGGGAACGAAAGAGCTGGATGACTTCCTTGGCTAATTGAGCGGTAGAGTTGGTCGGCTCAATCTTTCGCTGGCAGTGGATGGAGGGGAGCTGTTCCTGTTTGGAGTAGCTGGCGTGGATGGAGACCAGTTGGGTCTTTTTCTTTTCCCGACGCAAGCGGATAGCGACCTGCTCAGCCATCTCCCGAAAGACCAATTCAATATCGCTTTGGCGGTCGTAGTCACGGGGAAGGATTTGCGAATTTCCTAGACCGTGAGACTTTGGACGATAGGGGCGATGGACATTGCTTTCATCGATCCCATGGGCATGAAACCAGAGTTGGACGCCCATGACTCCAAATTCTTTTTTGAGCTGGTCTGGATTGGCCTGGGCCAGTTCATAGATGGAGTGAATGCCTAGCTTGTTCAGACGTTTTTCTGTTCGATGGCCAATCCCCCAGAAATCAGTTAGTTTTTTTATCTGCCAGACACGACTGGAGACGTCTTCGTAAGACCAGTTAGCCCGCATGGTTTTCTGGTGCTTGGCTTCGTTGTCCAGAGCCAGTTTGGCCAGGAGCGGATTGGCATTGCTCATCCCGACAGTAGCATAGATCCCAGTTTGCTGCCAAATGCGCTTTTGGATCCGAGCAGAAAGAAGATCCAGCTTGGAACGTCGGTCTAGCTGAGGATCAGGAATAAAGTAGTTGAGAGAGCTGGTCAAATCGATAAAACCCTCATCGATGGAATAGGGGTAGATGTCATCTGGAGCAGCAAATTCTTGAAAGACTTGCTGGATTTCCATGTTGACCTGGATATAGGCATTCATGCGAGGGGGCACGATAAAGGTGCGCTTGGCCCAACTTTCGATATAGTGGACAAAGGCTGGATCCGTAGGCAGGCCTTGCTTACGGGCCAGGTAGTAATTGAATTTCCTCGTCTTGAGATCGAAGGGCAGATCATAGCTCCGCCCGACATTTTTCTTTCCAAAAACCTGCTTGAAAACGGGGGAACTGGCTAAGATGAGGCCAGCAGAATTGTCGCTCCGACTCATGACACAAAGAGAAGTAGTCAAGGGATTGAGGCCAAGGCGGACGCATTCACAACTGGCATAGAAACTTTTCATATCCACAAAAGCAATATCAGACCTAGGCTCACGTGAATAATCAAAAAGCATTTCTAGACCTCCAGAGGGAGGAAGTGGCCGACCACGATACCGACGATTTTGGGTTCATCTTCATAAGGAGCAAAGAGGTCATCATAGGCTGGGTTGATGGATTCTAGGCGGAGGCCATCGTCTTCTCGATATACTTTTTTGATATAGGTCTTCCCATTCCACATGAGGGCGTAGACTGCTCCATCATAGTCAAATCCGGTCTGTTTCATCAAGGCAACAGAACCGTTTGGATAGCTTGGTTCCATAGAATCTCCAGACACCCAAGAGGCAAAGTCGTGTTGGATCTCTTGGTCGAAATAGACGGTCTCGTAGTCGGTCTCATTGTCATAGAAGGTATGACCATGTCCAGCTGCCAAGTCGATAGAGAGGACACGGTAAGGGACCAAAGAGACGACCTTTTCTTGCTCTGCTAAGAGTTGGCTAGCCAAGAGATCGACCTTCTTCTGATGGGGTGGAGTTAGTAAAGGGTAGGTGAAAAGCGCTGAGCTCTTGTCGACAAAGTAGTCCTCTTTAACGGAGAGGCGCTTGGCCAACCTCCTGAGATTTTTATCGTGTGGCTCTGCTAAGCCATTCTCCCAACTAGAGTAGGTCTTGCGACTAATCTCTAAGGATTCGTAGACCTGGGCTTGGGTCAGGCCCAGGTCAAGTCGCCGGTCTTTTAATTTTTTTGCATCAAACATCTGCATTCTCCTATGTAACGTTTTAAAAGTTACGTATAGTATAACAAAAATAAATGCGGACTTCAAGAGAAAAGTGAGAGGATTTTTCTTTAGGAGCGAAAGGGATTTAACTTCAGCGGATATCAGATGGGAGAGGTGGGTGTTTTTGTATCTTTTATCCAAATTTTGATATAATAATCTCTATGAAGATTGTATCAGGTACCTATGGAGGGCGTCCTCTTAAGACGCTCGAAGGAAAGACAACGAGGCCTACTTCAGATAAGGTGAGAGGGGCCATGTTTAATATGATTGGTCCTTATTTTGATGGGGGGCGGGTCTTGGATTTATATGCTGGCTCAGGTGGTCTGTCTATCGAGGCGGTGTCTCGGGGGATGGAGCAGGCTGTATTGGTCGAGAAAGATCGCAGAGCCCAAGGGATTATTGCTAGCAATATCCAAATGACCAAGGAAAGCCACAAGTTTCAATTGCTGAAGATGGAGGCTCACCAAGCTCTCAATCAATTGCAGGGGACCTTTGATCTTATTTTCCTGGATCCTCCCTATGCAAAAGAGCAGATCGTAGCCGATATTGAGGCCCTGGCTGAACGTGGTTTACTTGGAGAAGAGGTCATGGTCGTCTGTGAGACAGACAAGGCAGTGGACTTGCCTGAGGAAATTGCTTGTCTAGGAATCTGGAAAGAAAAAATCTACGGAATTAGTAAGGTGACGGTTTATGTCAGATAAAATCGGATTATTTACAGGTTCATTTGACCCAATGACCTTGGGACACTTGGATTTGATAGAGCGGGCTAGTCGCTTGTTTGATCGCTTGTATGTCGGCATCTTCTTTAATCATGAGAAGAAGGGCTATTTTACCATTGAGCAAAGGGAAGCCATGGTGACAGAGGCAGTGGCTCATTTGCCCAATGTAAGAGTCATCACCTCAGAGGCGGAGTTGGCAGTAGAGGTGGCTAGACGGTATGGGGTGACCAGTTTGGTCCGAGGGTTACGCAATAGCCAGGACTTCCTCTATGAAAGCAATATGGACTACTTCAATCACCAGCTGGCTCCAGAGCTTGAGACTATCTATCTCTGTGCCCAGCCCCAGTACCAGGCCTTGAGCTCGACGAGAATCCGCGAGTTGCTGACCTTCCAGCAGGATGTCAGTGCCTATGTCCCAGAGAGTGTTATAAAGGAGATGAAATAAAAGGAATGAAAGAATTTGAGAAACCAAGGGCTCAGCTACCAGAAAGCCCATTTGAACCTGTGCGCAAAAAAGATAGTGTGTGGAGAACCTATCGTTGGCCGATGATTGGGACCCTGCTTCTGATTTTGGCCTTGCTAGCTTTCTTTGTTCCCCTGCCCTACTATCTGGAAATGCCAGGAAGTTCCGAGGATATTCGCCAAGTGATGCGCGTCAACCATAAAAATGATGAAGCATCCGGTTCGTATGATTTTGTCACTGTTGCCGTCAAGCAAGCGACCTTCTCGGATATAGTCTATGCCTGGGTGACTCCTTTTACAGATATCCACTCTGAACAAGAAATGACAGGTGGCAGTTCCAGTGAGGAATTTTTCCGGATCAATCAATTTTATATGGAGACCTCTCAAAATACTGCCAAATACCAAGGATTAAAAACGGCTGGAAAAGAGACAGAGATGGAATTCTTAGGTGTTTATGTCATGCAAGTAGCAGAAGACTCTACCTTCAAAGGCGTTCTAAATATTGCGGACACGGTTACGGCCGTGAATGACAAAACATTCAAGAGCTCAAAAGAGCTCATCGAGTATGTTGGTTCCCAAAAAATTGGGGACAAGGTCTCAGTGACCTACACAGAAGATGGTCAGACCAAGATAGCTGAAGGAAAGATTATTAAGTTGGTCAATGGCAAGAATGGGATTGGGATTAGCTTGATTGACCGGACAGAAGTGAAGAGTGACGTGCCAATTGAGTTTGCGACAGCTGGCATCGGTGGTCCAAGTGCCGGGATGATGTTTAGTTTGTCCATCTATACCCAAGTAGCGGATCCAGACCTTCGTCAGGGACGCCACATCGCGGGGACAGGGACCATTAACCATGATGGGACTGTCGGAGATATCGGTGGAGTGGATAAAAAAGTTGTAGCAGCAGATCGCGCTGGTGCTGAAATCTTCTTTGCCCCTGATAATCCGGTGACAGAGGAAGTTAAAAAGAACAATCCGAATGCCAAGAGCAACTACGACGAAGCGGTAGAAACAGCTAAGAAAATTAAGACCAAGATGAAAATTGTTCCTGTCAAAACCTTGCAGGATGCCATCGACTATTTGAAAAAGAATTAAAGTAGCTTGCTCGATATAGTTTGTACTTGAAAGTATGAGCTGATGTTGGTAGATCGGAATATTCATCTTCCAATCAAATTCAAGTTTTTGCATATCAATCTCTCTATTTTTAGAGAGATTTTTTCTTTATACTAGTGTCAGAAAGAAAGGGAGGTAGTGAAATGATTCAAACCAGTTTGTTTTCCATTTCAGTATTCTTAGCGGGAGTTCTATCCTTTTTCTCCCCGTGTATTTTGCCACTGATGCCAGTCTATGTAGGGATTCTATTGGATTCTGAGCATGAAAAAACGGTGCGTATTTTTGGAAGAGATATTTCTTGGTATGGTTTGGTCAAGACCCTCTGTTTTATTGCTGGTCTATCAACCGTATTTCTCATCCTAGGTTATGGTGCAGGGGCCCTTGGTCAGGTACTCTATGCTCCCTGGTTTCGTTACCTACTAGGAGGGATTGTCATCTTATTGGGAATCCATCAGATGGGCCTCATCAATCTTCAGCAACTCCAAAAACAAAAGAGTATCCAACTGAAGAAGGACGAAAAACGCAATGAATTCTTCAATGCTTTTCTGATAGGGGTAACCTTTAGTTTTGGTTGGACCCCTTGTGTCGGACCAGTTTTGAGCTCTGTTTTAGCCATTGCCGCTTCTGGAGGAGATGGGGCTTTACAAGGCGCTCTCCTGATGCTGGTCTATACATTAGGCTTGGCGCTACCCTTCTTAGTCTTGGCTCTAGCTTCTAGCTGGGTTTTACAACATTTTGCTAAACTCAAGCCCCATATGGAAGCCTTGAAAAAAATTGGTGGTGCCCTCATCATCTTGATGGGCATCTTGCTGATGCTAGGAAATCTTAATAGCCTAGCATCCCTGTTTCACTAATCTTAAATGATTAAAGGAGAAAAATCATGAAAAAAATTCTTGCACTTTCTATTGCTACACTTAGCATCGTCACTTTAGCAGCTTGTTCTGGACAAAAATCAGATTCAGACATGAAAAAAACGGACGATAGTAGTATGATGAAGAAGGACGATATGAAGAAGGATGACATGAAGGATTCATCCATGTCCGATGATAAAATGAAAAAAGAAGACATGAAAGATTCATCTATGATGTCTGACAGCAGTTCTGAAATGAAGGACGATATGAAAGAAGATGAGATGAAATCTAGCGATTCAGAGATGAAAGACGACATGAGTGACTCATCTGACATGAAATCAGACCAATAAAGGACAGTAGGAAGAGGAAGTCGTCTGCTTGGGCGACTTTCTCCCTATTTATTAAAAAGGAGGAAGACATGAAAAAAATAGCCTTAGTAGCGACAGGACTTTTGTGTGTAGGATTGTTAGGGGCCTGCTCCGGACAAGGAATGGAATCATCCAACAAAAGTGAGACTAAGCAGACAGCCAAAACGGGAAATTCAGAGCAAGATGGAAAGAAGGTTCAAGAGTTTAACCTGCAAGGAGTAGACGGTAAGACATACCGCTTATCAGATTACAAGGGAAAGAAAGTTTACCTCAAATTTTGGGCTTCCTGGTGCTCAATCTGTCTTTCAACATTAGGCGACACAAATGATTTAGCAAAGACAGAGGAGGGTAAGGATTATGTGGTCTTATCCGTTGTAGCTCCAACCTTTAATGGTGAAAAATCGGAAGCAGATTTCAAAAACTGGTACCAGTCTTTGGATTACAAGGATTTCCCAGTCTTGATGGACAGTAAGGGCGACTTGCTCAAAGAGTATGGGATTCGCTCTTATCCATCTGCTCTCTTTATTGCGAGCGATGGAACTCTCGCTAAGACCCATATCGGTTATATGAGCAAGGAAGATATTGTCCAGACTCTAAAGGAAATGAAGTAAGGAGGACATAAAATGGAAACAAAATGGAAACTCATTTCCGTTCTTTTAGTGGGCCTATTTTGTTTTGGAATCTTTTTCCTTATCAAAGGATCCATGGCCTTGGATACATCAGATGCGACGACTGAGCAGATCAAAAAAGCGTCCATGAGTCAGACACCAGTAGCAAACAAAAAGAAGGAAGAAAAAGTCAATCCAGAAGACCAACGAGAAATCTATCTAGCTGGTGGTTGCTTCTGGGGTGTGGAAGAGTATTTTTCCCGTGTTCCGGGTGTCATTGATGCCGAATCGGGTTATGCCAATGGAAAAGGCGATACCACCAAGTATGAACTGGTCAAGCAAACAGGGCATGCTGAAACGGTACATATCACCTATAATGTCAAGAAGGTTTCCTTGAAAGAACTGCTTCTACACTATTTCCGGATTATTGATCCAACATCAAAAAACCGTCAGGGAAATGATGAGGGCAGTCAATATCGGACAGGAGTTTATTACACTGATGAAGCAGATTTGCCAACCATAAACCAAGTGTTTGAAGAGGTGGCGAAGAAGTATGATAAACCTTTGGCTGTAGAAAAAGAAGAACTTGCTAATTATATCAAGGCGGAAGACTATCATCAGGACTATCTACAGAAACATCCGAATGGCTATTGTCACATTGATGTGAATCAAGCTTCTTATCCGGTTATTGACGCTAGTCGCTATCCAAAACCGAGCGATGAAGAGATCAAGAAGAAGTTATCGCCCGAAGAATATGCAGTGACGCAAGAGAATGATACAGAGCGTGCTTTTTCTAACCGCTATTGGGATAAGTTTGAAGCGGGCATCTATGTGGATGTCGTAACAGGAGAGCCTCTCTTCTCCTCAAAAGATAAATTTGATTCTGGTTGTGGTTGGCCAAGCTTTAGCCGACCGATCAGTCCGGATGTGGCAACCTACAAGGAAGACAAGAGTTTCAATATGACTCGGACAGAGGTTCGGAGTCGAGTAGGAAATTCCCATCTAGGCCACGTCTTTACTGATGGACCTAAGGAAAAAGGTGGTCTTCGTTACTGCATCAATAGCTTGTCAATCAAATTCATCCCTAAAGCAGAGATGGTGGAAAAGGGCTACGGCTATTTGTTGGACTATGTCTGAGACTTTTGGCGACCTACTTTGATATAATGAGTATAATAAGGGTAAGTAGGTGAAACACATGTATTCAATCATGATTGTAGAAGACGAAGAGCTAGTTCGGCAGGGACTTACTTCTTTAGTGAATTATGAACAGTTTGGGATGAAGGTCATTGACCAAGCGGAGAATGGGAGAATAGCTTGGGAAAAATTTCAAGCACAACCAGCTGATCTTCTATTGACTGATATCAATATGCCACAGATGAATGGCTTAGATTTGGCCCAACTGGTCCGAGAGAAGGCTCCTTCCTGCCATATCATCTTTCTAACAGGCTATGATGATTTTGAGTTTGCTCGGAAAGCCATTCGACTCGGAGCAGATGACTATCTCCTCAAGCCCTTTTCAAAAGTAGATATTGAAGAGATGTTGGGGAAAGTCAAGAATAAGCTAGACGAGGAACGAAAGAAAGCCCAGGTTGAAACCTTGGTGGATCAGGGTCATTCGACAGAGTTGGAAGAGGCTATTCATTCCCGCTTAGCGGATTCCCAATTGACCCTCAAGGACTTGGCTTTTCAACTGGGTTTTAGTCCCTCTTATCTGAGTGTTCTAATCAAGAAAAAATTGGGCCTCCCTTTTCAAGAATACTTGATCCAAGAACGGATGAAAAAGGCCAAACTTTTACTCTTGACGACCGATCTCAAGATTTATGAGATTGCAGATCAGGTTGGTTTTGAGGATATGAACTATTTTTCTCAACGCTTTAAACAAGTAGTCGGTGTAACCCCAAGACAATACAAAAAAGGAGAGCATGAATGAAACGATACCCTTTGCTGATTCAGCTGATTGTCTATGTATTTGTCTTCATTCTCTTACTCTTGGGTTTGGTCGGTAGTCTATACTATCAAACTAGCTCAGCAACCATTGGCCAACTGACAGAGCGGACAACCCGCAATAGTATCGACCAGAGTAGTCAGTTTATCACCTCCTATCTGAAAAAATTGAAGCAGACCACCTCGGTCCTTAGTAAAGAAGAGACCGTTCGTCAGTTTGCTCAAGACAAGGAGGTGAGCCCAGAAGCCGTTCAAAGTCTGATGCGAACCATTATTGAGACAGACCCAGATCTGGTTTCGGCTGTCTTGGTGACTAAGGATGGACGCCTCGTTGCTACGGATTCTCAAATTAGCATGCAAACCTCATCGGATATGATGAACGAAAGATGGTATCAGGAAGCTATCAAGGAGAGGGCCATGCCAGTCTTGACGCCGGCCCGGAAGGAATCCTTGTCTTCAGAGAAGGACAAGTGGGTGATTTCTATCACCCAGGAAGTGGTGGATGCTTCTGGTCAAAATCTAGGAGTTTTGCGCCTAGATATTGGTTATCAGAGTCTAGAGGCTTATCTGGATCATCTCCAACTAGGCAAAAAAGGCTTTAGTTTCATCGTCAATCAGAAGCATGAATTTGTCTACCATCCTAAAAAGACAGTCTATTCTTCCAGTCGGGAAATGCAGGCCATGCAACCCTATATTGCTGTCAAGGATGGCTATGCCCAAAAGGGGCAGAACTTTGTCTACCAAATTGCTATACCAGAGAGTGATTGGACCTTAATTGGAGTGGCTTCTCTGAAAGGTCTCCAGATGCTTCAGTCGCAAATGCTCTATTCCTTTATAGGTTTAGGAGTTCTCGTCCTCATCATGTGTTGGATGGGAATCTGGTTCATTCTGCGCTTGTGGATTAAACCCCTACAAGACTTACAGGTTGTCATTCTGAAAATAGGAGCTGGTGATTCCCACTTGCGGGCAACTACCAAGGGATCGCCCGAATTGGTAGATCTTGCTCAAGCCTTTAACCGTATGTTGGATCAAATTGAAAACCTTATGCAATTGGTTAAAGAAGAGGAACAAAACGCACGACGTTATGAACTGCGAGCTCTTTCAGCCCAAATCAACCCTCATTTCCTCTATAACACCTTGGATACCATTGTCTGGATGGCTGAGTTTAATGATGGTCAGCGCGTGGTTGACTTGACTAAGTCCCTAGCCAAATATTTCCGCCTTGCTCTCAATCAAGGACAAGAACAAATTAGGCTTCAAGACGAAATAGACCATGTGCGCCAGTATCTCTTCATTCAGAAACAACGCTATGGAGATAAGTTGAATTATGAAATTTTTGAAGAGGGGACGTTGGGAGATTATCAGCTTCCAAAACTGGTTCTACAACCCTTAGTGGAAAATGCCATCTATCACGGTATCAAGGAGATGGATCGGCCGGGCATGATACGAGTCACTTCGGAAATCAGAGAAGAACAAGTGGTTCTGACGATTTACGATAATGGACGAGGCTTTGCCTTGTCTGAGTCGACAGACCAAACCCTTCTTCAGCTAGGAGGAGTTGGTTTGCAAAATGTGGATCAACGCTTGCGGTTACAGTTTGGGGCTAGCTATCATATGGAGATTGATTCTAAGCCTAATAGCTATACGAAAATCACTCTTCATCTACCTCTCACATCACGTGATGAACATTCATGGGAGTGAAAAAGAACTTCATAAAATAAAAAAGTTGAAAAGGTTACCCAAATCTTTTCAATTTTCCCACCTCCGCACAGCTCCAATAGTCTGGAGCGTGTTGGAGGTTGAAAACAACGGAAACGTTGTCTCCTTTATTTTAGGTTATCTTTGGGACTTAATAAGCGAACAAAGACTTAGGAAACTTGCTCGCAAGTTCAATCTGATACCTCAAAGCAGTGCTTTGAGGTATCAACCACTGCGTCTTGCTGTTATTCCTATCAAATATCAAAGGTTGAAATATAGATAAACTATTTTTTACATAAAATAGCTAGATGATTTTCAAAAAATAAAAGTTATTTTTTGAGTCATTGAAGCAGGTCTAAAACTTTCCGCTGTGAGAAAAGTGCCTGAAATGTAATTGTTTCAGGCACTCAGAATTATTGAGACCTTAGGCTCAATAATTAGTCATGGAACTTCTACGAAGTTCGCTGGCGTCCGTACTCACCTAAGGAAAGTTTTTCAGAAGACTTTATCTTCCATCTGAGCAGGCTTTGAAAAAGCCTGCTTTTTATAATGTGACAGGAAGAAGAAGTAAATTAAATCGTCAGACTTTTTACAGATTATCTCTTTTCCGTTGAAATTCTATCTAAAGATAGGGATTTATGATAAAATAAAGTGTTACAACTAAAGGTATGAATAAAGGAAAGCTATGCGCAAAGAAATATCCCCTGAATTATTTAATTACAATAAATATCCTGGACCGGAATTTCGTCTGGTTGGCAATCAAGTGCTAGCAGAACAATTGACATTTGAACTGGTTGAGAACCAAAATGATGCCTTTGATGCGACGGTCTTTGGTCAGCGTTTTTCAGAGGTTTTGACCAAATTTGATTATATTGTCGGTGATTGGAGCAATGAACAGTTGCGTCTACGTGGCTTCTATAAAGAGGAACGTCCAGTCACAGATGCAGAGAAAATCAGCCGTCTGGAAGATTATTTACTAGAATACTGTAGCTATGGTTGTGCTTATTTTGTCCTAGAAAATGCAGAACCCCGTCGAGCATCCTTTGACAAAAAATCTTCTCCAAAACAACAGGAAGAGGGCAACCGTTCTGCTAAGCGTGGCGGTCGTCAAAATCGCCGAAATCGTTCTAAGAATCAGCCACGAGAACGTGAACAAGAGCAAAAACAAAAGACTTCTCAACCAAAGAAAAAGAACCGTCAGCGGTCTAGAAAAAAAGATGCACAGGGTGAGCAAGAACGCCACTTTGTCATCCGTCAAAAGTAAAGAGAGAAAAGAGATAAGATGAAACCTTCAATTTATGGCCTGACTCGACAAGAACTGATCGAGTGGGTAGAAGAAAATGGTGAAAAGAAGTTCCGAGCAACCCAAATCTGGGAATGGCTCTATCGCAAACGCGTTCAGTCATTTGAAGAAATGACCAACCTATCGAAGGACTTGATTGAAACCTTGAACGACCAGTTCGTGATCAATCCTTTGAAACAACGAATCGTGCAAGAGTCGGCAGATGGAACCGTCAAATACCTTTTTGAATTGCCAGATGGCATGTTGATTGAGACAGTATTGATGCGTCAACACTACGGCTTGTCAGTCTGTGTCACCACTCAGGTAGGGTGCAACATCGGCTGTACCTTCTGTGCATCTGGTTTGATCAAGAAACAACGCGATTTGAACAGTGGGGAAATCGTTGCCCAAATCATGTTGGTTCAAAAATACTTTGACGAACGTGGACAAGATGAACGCGTCAGCCACATCGTTGTGATGGGAATTGGTGAGCCGTTTGATAACTACAAGAATGTCTTGAGCTTTGTCCGTACAGTCAATGATGACAAGGGACTGGCTATCGGTGCGCGCCACATTACCGTTTCAACGTCTGGCTTAGCCCATAAGATTCGTGATTTTGCTAATGAAGGGGTTCAGGTCAATTTGGCAGTATCCCTGCATGCTCCAAACAATGACTTGCGTTCTAGCATCATGAAAATCAACCGCGCCTTCCCAATCGAGAAACTGTTTGCGGCGATTGAGTACTATATCGAAACGACCAACCGCCGGGTAACCTTCGAGTACATCATGCTCAATGAAGTCAATGATGGTGTCGAACAAGCCTTGGAATTGGCAGAACTTCTTAAAAAGATCAAGAAGCTATCTTATGTCAACTTGATTCCTTACAACCCAGTTAGTGAGCATGACCAATATAGCCGGAGTCCAAGAGAGCGCGTGATGGCCTTTTATGACACCTTGAAGAAAAACGGAGTTAACTGCGTGGTTCGTCAAGAGCATGGTACGGATATCGATGCCGCTTGTGGACAATTGCGTTCCAATACGATGAAGAGAGATCGGGAGAAAGCCATTGTTGAAGAAGCTCAACCGTAACAACTGGCTGATAGAAGAAGGACAATTAACAAATAAAGGAAGGCAACTGCTACTAGGTGGCAGTTTCTTCTATTTTGTCCTGCTCTGCCTAATGTGTTTTCTCCCTCAACAGCCTGAACCAGGGATGGAAATACCTGGGATCCAACATTTTGGGCGAGTAGTCGTCTTATTGGTCCCCTTTAATTCCCTCATCAATCTAGGTCAAGTGACCAGTCTGGTCCAGCTGATCAAGGTGCTTGTACAGAATATAGCCAACATCTTTCTTTTATCCCCTTTGGTCTTTCAACTGCTTTGGCTCTGGCCTTGGCTAGGCACTCGGAAACGCGTCCTTTGCTTTAGTCTAGGGATGAGTTTGTGGATTGAGCTCAGTCAGATTGTCCTAGACCTTTTATTTGATTTCAATCGGGTGTTTGAGATAGATGATCTGTGGACCAATACCCTGGGAGGCTACTTAGCCTATCTGTGTTTTAAATGGCTGCAAGCTTCTATAAGTAAGGACAACCTATCTTAGTTTGGTACAAAATCCGAACGATTGAAGACGATTTCAAATTTTGGGTTGACAAACTGTAGGCAGGAAGCTATAATAGCTTCAAGACATCAGAAAAGTAGGGATTTTTCTCACTTCCAGGGAGCTTGTGGTGATTGTGAACAAGCAGTGGTGAATCTTGAAATGGGCTGATGCGTTTATGATGATGAATTTGAAACAATAAAAATTCGGTGAGCACACCTTATCGTGCACCCTGTTGTTAGACAGGTCAGAGATGTAGGAGAAAGACTATTTTCCTACAATAGAGGTGGCACCGCGGTATCGAATCGTCCTCACACAGATTTTTCTGTGTGAGTTTTTTTGTATCTCAAAAGGACCCTGTGAGACTGCAGCTCAAAGGACCAGCGAGAGAGAAAAAAGATCATAAACAGGATTGAAGATATAGAAAAGAGGATACAATCATGACAGAAACAAAAGGCTATTTCGGACAATTTGGTGGATCTTTCGTACCAGAACCTATTCAAAACTTGCTCGATCAATTAGAGGCAACCTTTGAACAGTATAAAAATGACCCAGAATTTATTGCAGAATACAAACATTATTTGAAAGACTATTCTGGACGGGAAACACCGCTCTACTTTGCGGAAAGTTTGACAGATCATTTAGGTGGGGCGAAAATTTATTTGAAGCGCGAAGACTTGAACCACCTAGGTTCTCATAAATTGAATAACGTCTTGGGGCAAATTCTCTTGGCTAAACGCATGGGCAAAACACGCGTGATTGCTGAAACAGGAGCTGGTCAACATGGTGTGGCTACAGCAGCTGCGGCAGCTAAGTTTGGTATGGCCTGTGATGTCTACATGGGAGCAGAAGACGTCGAACGTCAACGTCTCAATGTCTTCCGCATGGAAATGATGGGGGCAACCGTTCATGCGGTTGAAACAGGAACAAAGACCTTGAAAGACGCCGTTGATGCTGCTTTTGGAGCATGGATGGCAGACCTCGATGCTTTTTATGTCTTGGGTTCTGCTGTTGGACCTCACCCTTACCCAACCATTGTGCATGAATTCCAAAAAGTGATCAGTGAAGAGTCTAAACGTCAAATCTTGGAAAAAGAAGGCCGTTTGCCAGACTATGTGATTGCCTGTGTCGGTGGTGGATCCAATGCCATCGGTGCCTTCTCCCAATATGTAGGCGATGAGGAAGTCAAATTGGTCGGTGTTGAAGCAGCTGGTCATGGCTTGGACACAGACCAGCACGCAGCGACCATGACCAAGGGGACTGTAGGAATTGTCGATGGGATGAAGACCTACGCTGTCTTTGGCGAAGATGGAAAAGTAGCGCCAGTTTACTCGATTTCTGCTGGTTTGGACTACCCAGGGGTTGGTCCAGAGCATGCCTTCTTTAAAGATACTGGTCGTGTCGAATATGTGGCGGCGACAGATGATGAAGCGGTTCAAGCTCTTCTTCTTCTCAGTAAGACAGAAGGGATCCTTCCAGCCATTGAAAGCTCACACGCGATTGCAGAAGCTGTCAAACGTGCTCCACAATTGGACAAGGACAAGATTATTATTATCAATGTCTCTGGACGTGGGGATAAGGACGTGGCTGCCATTGCAGATTATCTAGAAGCGAAAGCTACAAAATAAGAAATCTTATCTGCTTAAAATTGTAAAAAACAGTAAAGCATGATAACTCAGAAAAAGACAGGGAACAAAAGGAATCCGGTCTTTTTCTTTTTTAAAGAGAAAGGTAAGGAGACCGATGAGGGAAGCCCCTTGCATGACTAGGAGGACTTGGACGGCCGAGAGGGTCAAAGAAAAAGTAGCCAGTAAGAGAAAATCCCCTGCTCCAATGCCGATGGAGTAAACAGCTGACAGGACTCCTAAGAAGAGAAAGACTCCCATCAAGAGGGTAGGACTGGTGAAAAACAGGCAAAGAGCGTGGAGCACTAGCCAGAGGAGGAGCGGGTACTCCATGGATCGCAAATCATAGATGGCTAAAACGCAACTGCCAAGAAGAACCAGGAGATGAGGAATGGGAAGAAGACCCTGATAGCACAGCAAAAAGAGGAGACCACTCCAGGCTTCAAAAAGGGTATACCAATAAGGCAGAGGACTCTGGCAGTAGCGACAACGGAATCGAAAAAGAACTTGCGAAAGAATAGGAATCAAGTCTAGAACTCCCAAGGTCTGTTGACATTGGTCGCAATGGCTTCTTGGATGAATGATGGAGCTTTCTGGAAAACGGTCGATGACGAGACCTAAAAAGGAGGCCATACAGGCGCCGACTGTAAAAAAATAGAAGTTGATCATACTTATAGTATTCGTAAAAAGGATGACTAATGAGGATTAGAAATGAAAAAATTTTCTAACTTTTCTTATTTGAGCATTTTCTCTTGCATTTCTTAATTATAAGGATTATAATATAACTAAATTAGAATAATTCTAAAAAAGGAGAATTCATTTATGACAACAATCAAAAAAGAAGCAGCAAAAGACGTAGCAACATTTGCAACTATTAGCGAAGTAAGCAAGAGCTTAACCGATACAAAAGCGGTTTTGAATCAAGTGGTGGCAGACCTTTATGTCGCTCATATTGCCTTGCACCAAGTACACTGGTATATGCGTGGTCGTGGCTTCCTCGTATGGCATCCAAAAATGGATGAGTACATGGAAAGCTTGGATGCGACTCTTGATGAAGTGAGTGAACGCTTGATTACCTTGGGTGGTGCCCCATACGCTAGCATGGTTGAGTTCTTGGAACATAGCAACATCCAAGAAGAAAAAGGTTCATTCGAACGCTCTATGGAAGAAAATTTGGGACGTGTCCTTTCTATCTTCCGCTACTTGGTAAGTCTTTATCAAAAAGCCTTGGATATCACAGATGCTGAAGGAGATGACGTGACCAACGATATCTTTGTTGGTGCAAAAGCTGAATTGGAAAAACATATCTGGATGATTGCTGCTGAATTGGGCCAAGCACCAGGTTTGTAATCTGAAACTAAACAAACGAGCCTTCCTTAATTGGGAGGCTCATTTTTGTTTGGAAGTGATTTTTCCTGTAAATAAAAACAGGGGCCATCTTGAAAATACTTGAAAGATTTGATAGAATAAGCACATGAAAACCCTGTACGATGTTCAACAATTTCTGAAAAAATTTGGAATCATCATTTATGTCGGAAAACGACTTTACGACATCGAATTGATGAAGATTGAATTGAAAAGGATCTATGACGCTGGGCTGATGGAAAGATTGGATTATCTAGAAGCAGAAGCCGTCTTACGTAGAGAACACGCACAGGAATTACGTTATTTAGAAGAGGAAAAAGAAAAGTGAATGTAACAAGTGTTTTAGTATGGTTGATTGTTTTAGGGATGTTTGGCTGGATGGGCTACAATTACTTCCGTATCCGTCGGGCTGCAAAAATTGTGGACAATGTAGAGTTTGAAGAATTGATCCGCAAAGGCCAATTAGTGGACTTGCGTGATCCGAATGAATTCCACGCTAAGCATATTTTGGGAGCTCGAAATATTCCATCTAACCAATTAAAAGTGAGTTTGGCTGCCCTTCGCAAAGATAAGCCAGTCTTGCTCTATGAGAACAGTCGTGGGTCCCGTGTGACCAATGCGGCCCTCTTCTTGAAAAAACAGGGTTACAAAGATATCTATATCTTGTCCTATGGTTTGGATTCATGGGATGGAAAAGTCAAGACGAACTAAGATTAAGGAACATTTTGATAAAGACGTTGATGTGTCATAATATAATGATATTAATGTTAAGGGGGATCTAGAAATTGCAAGAAAAGAACAATTCCTCATTTGTTATGGGTATCATATCTATTATTGTTGCCTTTATATTTCCATTGTTAAGTATTATTTTTGGTATTTTAGGTTTGGCCTTGGCTATTTTAAATCAAAACGAGTCTGGACTAGACTATACGACAGAAAAAATTCTCTCTATTGTAGGGATTGTGCTTTCTGTAATTTTCTGTCTCATGTTTATCTCACAACTTTCGGGAATTAATTAAAACAAAAAAAGCTTTAAAACTAAAGCTTTTTTTTGTTTTATCCACTTTTCTCTAAGTAGTTTTTAATGATTTTCAATTCTTCTTGATTCAAGGGCCGGTATTGACCTTCTGCTAGGTCTGAATCTAATGTAAAATCCCCGAACTGAACTCGTTTTAAGGCAGTAACTTTGACCCCAATAGCTAAAAACATCTTTTTTACCTGATGAAATTTCCCTTCAGATAGGGTGACAAGGGCCTGGCTTTCGGTAAGGCTGGAGCTAAGGATTTCGAGTTTAGCGGGCTTGCATTTTCTCCCATCTAAGAAGGTGATTCCTTCTTGAAATTCCTCTATATGAGCGGGTTCGAGAGGGCCGTTGACTGTTGCCGCGTATTCTTTTTCGATATGGTATTGGGGATGAAGGAGTTGGAAACCTAGAGGGCCATTGTCTGTGAGTAGGAGGAGGCCAGTTGTATCCCGATCCAGTCGACCGATAGGATAGATCTTGGGGGGCCGGTCTTCTGTTCGGAGGAGGTCCAACACTGTAGAATGTTGGGCATCCTTGGTAGCTGTCACTAGCCCTTGAGGTTTATGAAGAAGAAAATAGTGATGGGAACAGTCGGTAAGGACCTGATCCTTCCAGCGAACTTCTTGGAGACCTGTATCGACATTTTGGGATAATTTTGTTGCAGCAAGTCCGTCGACCAGAATCTGCCTTTTAGCCAGGCTCTGTTTGATTTCCTTGCGGGGAATTTGGTAGTGGGCCAGTAATTGATCTAATCTCATAAAAGACAGGATAGCATGAAATGGAGAGATTCACAAGTATTCGGAAAAAGGATGAAGAAAAGGGATAAAGAGGTGAAAGATTTTCATGAATAGAGTGGTTAGGAGTGGGAATGAGAAAGAAGATTTTCGAAAGAAAGCATGAAAACATTTACACTTACTTGAGTTAAGTCATTTGCTTAAAATTGTGGTATAATTGCTCAGTTAGAAAATAAATTTTTGAATATAACAGAGGAAATCATGACAAAATTAAGAGAAGATATCCGTAATATCGCGATTATCGCCCACGTCGACCACGGTAAAACAACCCTCGTTGACGAATTATTGAAACAATCTGAAACTCTTGATGCACGTACAGAGTTGGCAGAGCGTGCTATGGACTCAAACGATATCGAAAAAGAGCGTGGAATCACTATCCTTGCGAAGAATACAGCAGTTGCCTACAACGGAACTCGTATCAATATCATGGACACACCAGGACACGCGGACTTCGGTGGAGAAGTTGAACGTATCATGAAAATGGTTGACGGTGTAGTCTTGGTAGTGGATTCTTACGAAGGTACTATGCCTCAAACTCGTTTCGTATTGAAAAAAGCTTTGGAACAAGACCTTGTCCCAATCGTCGTTATCAATAAAATTGACAAACCATCAGCTCGTCCAGCAGAAGTAGTGGATGAAGTTTTGGAACTCTTCATCGAGCTTGGTGCAGATGATGACCAGCTTGACTTCCCAGTAGTCTATGCTTCAGCAATCAACGGAACATCTTCATTGTCAGATGATCCAGCTGACCAAGAAAAGACTATGGCGCCAATCTTTGATACCATTATTGACCACATTCCAGCTCCAATCGATAACTCAGATGAGCCACTTCAATTCCAAGTGTCACTCTTGGACTACAATGATTTCGTTGGTCGTATCGGTATCGGACGTGTCTTCCGTGGTACTGTTAAGGTCGGAGACCAAGTTACTCTTTCTAAACTTGATGGTACAACCAAGAACTTCCGTGTTACAAAACTCTTTGGTTTCTTTGGTTTGGAACGTCGTGAAATCCAAGAAGCTAAGGCTGGTGACTTGATTGCCGTATCAGGTATGGAAGACATCTTCGTTGGGGAAACAATCACTCCAACAGATGCAGTCGAAGCTCTTCCAGTTCTTCACATCGACGAACCTACTCTTCAAATGACCTTCTTGGTTAACAACTCACCATTTGCTGGTCGTGAAGGTAAATGGGTCACTTCTCGTAAGGTTGAAGAGCGTCTTCAAGCAGAATTGCAAACAGACGTATCTCTTCGTGTAGATCCAACAGACTCACCAGATAAATGGACAGTTTCAGGACGTGGGGAATTGCACTTGTCAATCCTCATCGAGACTATGCGTCGTGAAGGTTACGAGCTTCAAGTATCTCGTCCAGAAGTTATCGTCAAAGAAATCGATGGTGTGAAGTGTGAACCATTTGAGCGCGTGCAAATCGATACTCCAGAAGAATACCAAGGATCTGTTATCCAAAGCCTTTCTGAACGTAAGGGTGAAATGTTGGATATGATTGCAACAGGTAATGGTCAAACTCGTTTGGTCTTCCTAGTTCCTGCGCGTGGTTTGATTGGATACTCAACTGAGTTCTTGTCAATGACTCGTGGTTACGGGATTATGAACCATACCTTCGATCAATACTTGCCATTGATTCCAGGGGAAATTGGTGGACGTCACCGTGGTGCCCTTGTTTCGATCGATGCTGGTAAGGCTACAACCTACTCTATCATGTCTATCGAAGAACGTGGTACTATCTTTGTTAACCCAGGTACTGAGGTTTACGAAGGAATGATCATCGGTGAAAACTCTCGTGAAAATGACTTGACTGTTAATATTACGAAAGCAAAACAAATGACCAACGTTCGTTCCGCTACTAAAGACCAAACAGCGGTTATCAAGACTCCTCGTATCTTGACACTTGAAGAATCACTTGAGTTCTTGAATGACGATGAGTATATGGAAGTAACGCCTGAATCTATCCGTTTGCGTAAGCAAATCCTCAACAAGGCAGAGCGCGAAAAAGCAAACAAAAAGAAAAAATCAGCTGCAGCTGAATAAGAAATAAGAAAGGAGTGACAAAATGGTTTATTTAATTATAGGTATTTTGATCCTCCTTTTTTACCTTTTTGCAGCTCCAAAGAGCATTAGAGGAACTCTGAATGTAGTAACTCTGGTCGTATTATTGGTCTCTTTGGTCATCCTGCTTTGCTTAGCGATTTTCCAAATTTTCCAATTGCCTTCAGAATTTTTTGTTGGCGCCTTCCTTGCTTTTGTGGGGTACCTAGCCCTAATTGATATTTCGCGATTGCCGACCAAGACTTCTAAACGCTTGGATAAATCAGATTAAACAGGAGAGCGTATCTTCAAAAATAGAGTTGTTGTGATATAAAATCATGGCGACTCTTTTTTTATGAAAGATGATGAAGCGGTCATTTTTGTATGTGTTGCTTCTTTTGCTGTCTTAAGGCTTTTTAAATTGTCTAAAAAAGGGTAAAATAGAAGGTGAACAAATTGGAGAGAAAAAAGCTATGAACGTCATTGAAACATTTAAAAATAAAAAAGTCCTTGTTTTAGGATTGGCTAAGTCTGGAGAATCTGCAGCTCGACTACTCGATCGCCTAGGAGCTATCGTAACAGTGAATGATGGCAAAACATTTGAAGAAAATCCTGCAGCTCAAAGCTTGCTGGAAGAAGGGATCAAAGTCGTAACAGGAGGACACCCTCTAGAACTCTTGGATGAAGACTTTGCGGTGATGGTGAAGAACCCTGGAATTCCTTACACGAATCCTATGGTTGAACGGGCTCTTGAAAAAGGCATCCCTGTTTTGACGGAAGTTGAATTGGCCTACCTCATTTCAGAAGCGCCCATCATCGGAATCACTGGTTCAAATGGGAAAACAACTACCACTACCATGATTGGAGAAGTATTGACTGCTGCTGGACAAAATGGTCTCTTGTCTGGGAATATTGGGTTTCCAGCTAGTCAAGTCGCTCAAACAGCGACAGCTAAAGACACATTGGTGATGGAATTATCTTCTTTCCAATTAATGGGGATTGAAGCCTTCCATCCAGAAATCGCAGTCATCACCAATCTCATGCCGACACATTTGGATTACCACGGATCGTTCGAAGGTTATGTAGCTGCAAAATGGGCGATTCAAAAGAATATGACGGCCAAGGATTTTGTGGTACTAAACTTTAATCAGGATCTAGCCAAAGACTTGTTTCAGCAAACACAGGCTACTGTGGTACCATTTTCAACCCAAGAAAAGGTAGACGGAGCTTATTTAGAGGATGGGGTCCTTTACTTCCGAGGTGAAGCCGTTATGCGAGCAGACCAAATCGGAGTACCAGGTAGTCACAATGTAGAAAATGCTTTAGCTACTATTGCAGTGGCTAAACTTCGTGGCATTGACAATCAAACTATCCAGGAAACCTTATCAGCCTTCGGCGGGGTGAAGCACCGCTTGCAGTATGTAGCCGAGATTGAAGGGGTGAAGTTCTACAATGATAGTAAGTCCACCAACATTTTAGCTACTCAAAAAGCCTTATCTGGCTTTGATAACGCTCATGTCATCTTAATCGCTGGTGGCTTGGACCGAGGCAATGAATTTGATGAATTGGTGCCAGACATTACCGGTCTTAAAAAGATGGTCATCCTTGGGGAGTCTGCAGAACGTGTGAAACGGGCGGCGAATCAAGCGGGTGTGACCTATCTAGACGCAACAGATGTGGCAGATGCAACACGCAAAGCTTATGAATTAGCCGAGCCGGGCGATATCGTCTTGCTTAGTCCAGCCAATGCTAGTTGGGACATGTACGCGAATTTTGAAGTGCGGGGCGATGAGTTCCTAAAAACAGTAGAAGAGTTGAAAAAATAATATGAAAAAAATAGTATTCACAGGGGGAGGTACAGTTGGTCACGTGACCTTGAACCTTCTCCTCATCCCTCGCTTTATCGAGGATGGTTGGGAAGTTCATTATATTGGGGACAAGAAGGGGATTGAGCACCAAGAGATTTTGAAGTCTGGTTTGGATATCCATTTCCATTCGATTGCGACAGGCAAGCTCCGCCGTTATTTCTCTTGGCAAAACATGTTGGATATCTTCAAGGTCTTCTGGGGGATCCTCCAATCGATTTGGATCATGCTTCGTGTACGGCCACAGGTTTTGTTTTCTAAAGGAGGCTTCGTTTCAGTTCCTCCGGTAGTGGCTGCGCGACTTTGTTTTGTTCCTGTATTGGTCCATGAATCCGACCGTTCCATGGGCTTGGCCAATAAAATTGCTTATAAGTTTGCAACGAAAATGTTCACAACCTTTGAGCAAGCGAAAGGCCTAGTGAAAGCCCAACATGTAGGAGCTGTCACCAAGGTCAATCAGGAACAAGTTCCAATCCCAGTTGAATTGGAAGCCGTTTTTGCTCAATTTGATCCACAGTTGCCAACCCTCCTCTTTGTGGGTGGCTCTGCTGGTGCACGAGTGTTCAATGAGTTTGTCACAAATAATCGAGAAGCCTTGCTGGCAAGCTACAATGTCATTAATTTGACAGGGGACTCCTCCTTGAATGAGCAAGCTCCTCATCTTTATCGAGTAGATTACGTGACGGATCACTATCTTCCTTTGCTTCACCAGGCAGATTTAGTGGTGACTCGTGGAGGTGCCAATACGATTTTTGAACTCTTGGCCATGAATAAGCTCCATATCATCGTTCCTCTGGGAAAAGAAGCTAGTCGGGGAGATCAGATTGAAAATGCTCAATATTTTGTAGAAAAAGGCTATGCAGAAAGCATCGCTGAGCCAGAATTGAGTATGGATCGGTTGCAAGAAACGATGGATAAAATGTTCCAAGGGGCAGAAAGCTATCATCAAGCGATGAAGTCTTCAAATGAATTGCTTTCCTTGGATGAATTTTACAGTCTAGTCCATCAAGAAATTAATAAAAGGAAAAAATGACGGATAAGAAGAACCAAAAAACTCCTAAGGAAGTCACTAAGCTCTCTGAATGGCAGAGACGAAACCAGGAGTATCAAAAGAAAAAACAATTAGAAGAGCAAGAAGAAAAAGAAAAGAAGGCACAAGAAGAGAAGGAAAGACAGGAACTTCTGAATCAAAAAACTCCCTCTGAAGATCTAGATGCAGAAGAGCAAGATACCGAGACTGCAGATGAAAATGAGAAGGAAGCTGATCTACCTGAGGAAGAAGTGCAAGAAACTCTTCCTGAAGAAACAGAAGAAGATGCTGAGGAAGAAAAAATCATCTACCTAACAGAACCTTCAGAAGCTATGCTCGAAGAAGAGGAACTGGCGAAGAAGGCTAAAAAGGAAGGTCAAATTGCGAGACGTCATATCTATCGGGCTATTCCTATTTTGGCGATCAGTACTCTGATTGCTCTCTTTTCTGCCTATCTTTTAACCCCTTTAGCTAAGCAAAAAATCATCGAATTCTCAGGGAATAAAAATGCGGATCAGACTTTGTTGTTTGAAAAGAGTCAGATCCAAGATCGGGATTATACCTTGACAACTTTTTTGAATCGGGATCGCTATCTTGCCAATATGAAGGCGGCGAGTCCGTGGGTCAAAGATATTTCGATGAACTATACCTTTCCTACGACTTTTAAGGTTCAGGTTGAGGAATACCAGGTCTTTGGTTACTATGTGACGGAGGAAGATCACTATCCCATTTTAGAAAATGGGGAAGTAGTAGAGACACCAGTTGCTACTGGTCAGCTTCCTAAGGCTTACCTGGCTGTTCGTTTTTCTGATCGAGAATTGGTCCGACAATTTGTCAAACAGCTGGAGAAAATACCGTCTTCTGTTCGTAATCAAATTGAGGCAGTGGACTTGACTCCGAGCAAGGTGACTAAGGACTTGGTAACGCTAACCATGAAGGATAGAACCAAGGTTCTAGTGCCGGTTTCTCAAATCAAGCGTAAATTGCCTTATTATAATCAAATTCGCAAGCTGATTGAAGAAGACAGTGTCATCGACATGGAAGCGGGGATATATAGCTATAATGCGGAAACAATGGCTACTTTAGCTCAGGAGAAGAAAGAAAAAGAAGAAGGGGAAGGGAACAAAACAGAGGAAGCTGACGCCAACTCGACAGATTCTGAAGAAAGTGCAGTCGTAACCGAGCAACACGAAGAAATTCCCGCTGAGTAAACCCTCATAAATTATCTGAAATAAATAAAGAAAATATGCCCACTATGGGCATTTTTGTGTTATAATGAAATTTGGATAGTTCTAACTAAAATGGAGCTATTAATTGACGTATAGGAAAACAAAAGAGAGAGGACTGGTGTAATGGCTAGAAACGGCTTTTTTACAGGTTTAGATATCGGTACTAGTTCAATAAAAGTATTGGTGGCAGAACATGTCAATGGAGAAATGAATGTAATTGGAGTCAGCAATGCGAAAAGTGCTGGCGTCAAAGATGGAATTATTGTTGATATTGAGGCTGCTTCGAATGCGATTAAAAATGCAGTAAGCCAAGCAGAAGAAAAAGCAGGAATTTCAATCAATCTTGTTAACGTTGGGTTGCCAGCGAACCTTCTTCAAATTGAAGCAACTCAAGGAATGATTCCTGTAACCAGTGATTCAAAAGAAATTACGGATGCAGATGTTGAAAATGTTGTCAGATCTGCATTAACAAAGAGTATGACTCCAGACCGTGAAGTCATTACCTTTATTCCAGAAGAATTTACAGTCGATGGTTTCCAAGGAATTCGCGATCCACGTGGAATGATGGGGATCCGTTTGGAAATGCGTGGACTCTTGTATACCGGTCCTAGAACTGTCCTCCATAATTTACGGAAAACAGTTGAACGTGCTGGATTGCAAGTTGAGAACATCATTATTTCACCACTTGCAATGATTAAGTCTGTATTGAACGAAGGAGAACGAGAGTTTGGTGCGACCGTCATTGATTTAGGTGGAGGACAAACGACAGTAGCTTCTGTTCGTAATCAAGAACTTCAATTTACAAATATCTACCAAGAAGGTGGCGACTACGTTACAAAAGATATTTCTAAAGTATTGAAAACCTCTCAAAAATTAGCAGAAGGTTTGAAATTCAACTATGGAGAAGCTTATGTTCCATCTGTGGGAGATGAGGTCTTCCATGTTGAAGTAATCGGTGAAGTAGAACCTGTTCAAGTATCTGAAAAATATTTGGCAGAAATTATTTCAGCACGAATCAAACACATCTTCGACCAAATCAAACAAGATCTTGAAAGAAGACATTTGCTTGATTTGCCTGGAGGAATTGTCATCATCGGTGGTGGCGCTATTCTCCCTGGTATTGAAGAATTGGCGCAAGAAGTCTTTGGTGTAAATGTGAAATTGTATGTTCCAAATCAAATTGGTATCCGCAATCCAGCTTTTGCCCACGTGATTAGTTTGTCCGAATATGCAGGAAATCTAACAGATGTAGATATTCTTGCTCAGGCTGCTGTACATGGAGACCAACGTCTTCGTCAGCAACCAATTCAATTCGAGCGTCCCGTACAGCAACCAGTTGTTCCAGCATATGTACCGGAAGAAATTGAGCCTGTAGTTAACGTCGAGCAACAACATCCAGTTGAAGAACAAAAACAAGAAGAAAAAACTACCTTTACAGACCGAATGAAGAATTTAATCGGTAATATGTTTGATTAAGGAGTGTAAGTATTTATGACATTTTCATTTGACACAGCAGCGGCACAAGGTGCAGTTATTAAAGTAATCGGTGTCGGTGGCGGTGGCGGCAATGCCATCAACCGCATGATTGACGAAGGAGTTGCTGGTGTAGAATTCATCGCAGCAAACACAGACGTACAAGCACTTTCAAGTGCAAAAGCAGAAACAGTTATCCAATTGGGTCCTAAGTTGACTCGTGGTTTGGGTGCTGGAGGTCAACCTGAGGTTGGTCGTAAAGCCGCAGAAGAAAGTGAAGAAGTATTGACAGAAGCTTTGCAAGGTGCAGACATGGTCTTCATCACTGCAGGGATGGGTGGAGGATCTGGTACAGGTGCTGCACCAGTCATCGCTCGTATTGCTAAAGCTGTTGGTGCTTTAACAGTAGCCGTTGTGACGCGTCCTTTCGGATTTGAAGGAACAAAACGCGGAAACTTTGCAATCGAAGGAATCAATGAACTTCGCGAACATGTGGATACTTTGTTGATTATTTCTAACAACAACTTGTTAGAAATTGTAGATAAGAAAACACCACTTCTAGAAGCATTGAGTGAAGCAGATAATGTTCTTCGCCAAGGGGTTCAAGGAATCACTGACTTGATTACAAGCCCAGGATTGATTAACCTTGACTTCGCTGACGTGAAGACTGTTATGGAAAACAAAGGAAATGCCTTGATGGGTATTGGTGTTGGTAATGGTGAAGAGCGTGTCATTGAAGCAGCTCGTAAAGCTATCTACTCACCACTCCTTGAAACAACCATTGACGGTGCTGAAGACGTGATCGTCAACGTTACTGGTGGTTTGGATATGACCTTGATTGAAGCAGAAGAAGCTTCTGAAATTGTTAACCAAGCAGCTGGCCATGGCGTAAACATTTGGCTCGGTACATCTATTGATGAATCTATGAAAGATGAAATCCGCGTAACGGTTGTTGCAACGGGTGTTCGTCAGGACAAGGTTGAAAAAGTTAGTGGAATTGCATCTCATACACCAAGTTCAGCACGTTATTATCAAACTGGACCACGTGAACATCGTCCACAAACTCCACAATTCGATCGCGAATTCGATTTGAAGGAAGAAATCGACATGCCTACTCCTCAATCACGTGCTAAACAAGAAACACCTCGTGGATCTGCGTTTGGAGATTGGGACATTCGTCGTGAAAACATTGTACGCCAGTCTGATGCTAGCACTGGTCGTCAAGTAGAACGCTATGTGGATTCTTCTTCAGAAGATGATGAGTTGGAAACACCACCATTTTTCCGTAATCGTTAAGAATGAATCTGATTGAAAATAAAGAGCGTATATTCTCGCAGGTTGCACAAGCAATGGAAACAGCAAACCGCACTGATCAGGTGAATGTAATTGCTGTTACTAAGTATGTTGGTATCGACCAAGCTAAGGCTCTGGTTGATACAGGAGTCCGTCATATCGGTGAAAATCGTGTTGATAAATTTCTAGAAAAATACCAAGCTCTAAAAGATGAGGGACTCACCTGGCATTTGATCGGTAGTCTCCAACGTCGTAAAGTAAAAGAAGTTATCAATTTTGTAGATTACTTCCATGCTTTAGATTCTATGAAGCTTGCCCAAGAAATTCAAAAAAGGGCGAGTCACCCAATTAAATGTTTTATACAAGTCAATATCTCTGGAGAAGAAAGTAAGCATGGCTTTGCTCCTGAAGAGCTCGATGCTCTTCTTCCAGAAATAGAAGCCTTGGATAACCTACAAATTGTTGGCTTAATGACGATGGCTCCTTTTGAGGCAAGTCAGGACGAGTTGCAAGACATATTTGCAGCAACTCACCAACTTCAAAAAGAATTACAAAAGAAACAGTTGAAAAATATGCCCTTTACAGAGTTAAGCATGGGAATGAGTCGTGATTATGATGTAGCAATTGCTAACGGTGCGACTTTTGTGCGAATTGGGACCTCATTTTTCAAATAGGAAAGAATTATGTCATTTAAAGATAGATTTGATCGATTGATTGATTATTTTACTGAAGATGGAGATGAGTACGATGTGCAAGAAGCGCCTGCTCAAGCAGTCGGTGCTAGCCAACCTGTATCATCCCCTAAACCAGTACAACCATCATCAAAACCACGTCAAAAAGCTGTAGTAGCTGCCAAGGAGCAGAAACCTACTCCTGTTGCAGCAAGTCGTCCACAAGTAGCTTCTACAGCAGTGGTTGAATCAGCTTCATCTCAAAAATCATCTTCTGAAAATATTACTCGACTTCATCAACGTCAACAAGAATTGGCAAGAAATCGTTCTGCTGCAGATGAGAAGATTACGATTGATGTCCGCTACCCTCGTAAATACGAAGAAGCAACTGAAATTGTTGACTTGTTGTTGGCAAACGAAAGTATTCTCATTGACTTCCAATATATGACTGAAGTTCAAGCGAGAAGATGTTTGGATTATTTGGATGGTGCTCGCTATGTATTAGCTGGGAATCTACGTCGTGTTGCAAGTACTATGTACTTACTAACACCAATCAATGTGGTTGTGAATATCGAAGATATTCGCCTTCCAAATGATGTCGAAGTTGCTGAGTATGACTTTGATATGAAACGAAATCGTTAATATGTTTGTCCTACAATTAGTTAGAAATTTCTTTCAGGTTTTTGAGCTAGTACTAATCATCTATGCTTTGCTTAGTTGGTTTCCAAATGCATCAGAATCGGATTTAGCTAAAATGGTTCAACGGATCGTCGAACCATTTTTGAGCCTATTTAGAAAGATTCCTTTGCAATTTGGTGGGTTAGACTTTACAGTCATGTTTGCCTTACTTGCTCTATCCGTAGTGGAACGGTTTGTCCTTCAATTTTTGGTGCAATTTATATGACCAAGGGATTTTATCAACACTATAGTCCAGAAGACCACGTCTTTATCGATCGAGTTCTAGAATTAGTGGCTCGGGTGGAGCAACAGTATAGTTTTGAACTGACTTCCTTTTTAAATCCACATCAGGTTGATATTTTACGACAAATTGGTGCCCACCACGGTTTGCAGGTGTTTTCAAGTGCAGAAATCTATCCTACAGAATATGCACGAGTGATTCTTGCTCCTAGCTACTATCAGTTAGAGGCATCTGATTTTGAAATTAGCTTGTTAGAAGTTCTTTATCCGGATAAGTTTTATCGGTTAAGTCACTCTCAAGTTTTGGGCTCGCTTCTCCATCAATTAGGCATAGAAAGAAAGTCTTTTGGAGATATTCTAGTTGGACAAGGGAAGATTCATATCTATGTGGATGAACGTTTCTCCTCCTATTTCAAAGAGAATCTTAAGAAGATCGCAAAAGCATCTGTGAAGATTCGTGAGATTGACTGTCGAGAACGAATCACCGTAGACGAACCATCCAAACTCAAAGACCTATTGGTTACTAGTGTTCGACTTGATAAACTAGTAGCTTCTACCTTTAAACTTGCTCGGTCTGTAGCTGTTCAATTAGTTCAGTCTGGCCAGGTAAAGGTGAACTATGCCACTATTGATAATCCTAGTCGGATGATCCAAGTAGCAGATTTAATTAGTGTTCGAAAGTATGGCCGATTTAAAATACTATCAGAAAATGGCCTATCAAAAAGTGGAAAATACAAATTAACGGTTGAAGTATTTTCCAGTAGAAAATAAGGAGGAACTATGGCACTTACAGCTTTAGAAATCAAAGATAAACGCTTTTATGTAAAATTTAGAGGCTACGATGCTAAAGAAGTTGAAGAGTTTCAAGACATGGTCTACAGAGACTATGAAAAATTAGTTCGTGAAAATCATGAATTAGAAACAAAAATTAGTGCGTTGGAAGAACGCTTGAACTACTTTGACGAAATGAAAGACTCTTTGAGTCAATCAGTATTAATCGCTCAAGATACAGCAGAACGTGTGAAACATGCAGCAAATGAACGCTCAGAAACAATCGTTCGTCAAGCGGAGCAAGATGCTCATCATTTAGTTGAAGAAGCAAAAGCGAAAGCAAATGAAATTCTCCGTCATGCTACAGACAATGCTAAGAAAGTTGCTGTAGAAACGGAAGAATTGAAGAATAAGACGCGTGTCTTCCACCAACGTTTGAAATCAACTATCGAAAGCCAATTGAGCATCATTGATACACCAGAATGGGATGAAATTCTTCGCCCAACTGCTATGTATATTCAAACCAGTGATGAAGCTTTCCGTGAAGTAGTTGAAAAAGCTTTGGAAGAAACGGTTCATCATAACTACGATGATGAATCAATTGATTTGACTCGTCAATTCTCACGCGCTGAAATTGAAGAATTGCAAAAACATATTGAAGCTGTAAATCGTGAATTGTCTGCGACTCAAGCTTTTGAAGGATTGAATGAAAAAGTTCAAGAAGCTTTGGAAGAAGTAGAAAAAAATCAGGTAGATCAAGATTCTATTGATGAAATTGTTCTAGATACTCCTCAAGTTGCGGATATCGATGCGCCAGAAGTTGCTGATATTGATGCTCCTGAAGGGGAAGAACAACGGGAATCTGTTTCAATTTTATAATCTGTAAAAACAGTGATCTTATCAAATAGTTTTAGCGAGCAGGTGATGGTGGAAGACCTGTACTTCCTTTGATAAGATTGATCCTTTTACAAATCTTAGTGGTGAAATAAGTAACCACTAACGCTGGTCAGCGTTAGCGACAAAAGAGGAGAAAGAGAGTACTCTCTTTCTTGAATGAAGGTGGTACCACGATTTGTCGTCCTTTTTGGCGAGGTCGTGGTCTTTTATTTTGTATGATTATTTTTTAGAGGAGACACCATGAAACTCAAAGAAACACTGAATTTAGGTAAGACAGAGTTCCCGATGCGGGCTGGTCTACCTACAAAAGAGCCAGTTTGGCAAAAAGAATGGGAAGAAGCAAAACTTTACCAACGTCGTCAAGAATTGAACCAAGGAAAACCACATTTCACCTTGCATGATGGCCCTCCGTATGCCAACGGGAACATCCACGTAGGACATGCTATGAACAAGATCTCAAAAGATATCATTGTTCGTTCTAAGTCTATGTCAGGCTTTTATGCACCTTACATCCCAGGTTGGGATACTCATGGTTTGCCAATTGAGCAAGTTTTGGCAAAACAAGGTGTTAAACGCAAAGAAATGGACTTGGTTGAATACTTGAAACTTTGCCGTGACTATGCCCTTTCTCAAGTAGATAAACAACGCGAAGATTTTAAGCGCTTGGGTGTTTCAGGTGACTGGGAAAATCCATATGTAACCTTGACGCCTGACTATGAAGCAGCGCAAATCCGTGTCTTCGGTGAAATGGCTAATAAAGGTTATATCTACCGTGGAGCTAAGCCTGTTTACTGGTCTTGGTCATCTGAGTCAGCTCTAGCTGAAGCGGAAATTGAATACCATGACTTGGTTTCTACGTCCCTTTACTATGCCAATAAGGTTAAGGACGGAAAAGGTGTCCTTGATACAGATACTTACATCGTCGTTTGGACAACAACTCCATTCACCATCACGGCTTCTCGTGGTTTGACTGTTGGTGCGGATATTGATTACGTCTTGGTGCAACCAGCTGGCGAATCTCGTAAGTTTGTGGTTGCTTCAGAATTGTTGAACAGCTTGTCTGAGAAATTTGGTTGGGCGGATGTTCAAGTTTTGGCTACTTACCGTGGTTCAGAATTGAACCAAATTGTGACAGAGCACCCATGGGATACAGCAGTAGATGAACTCGTTATCCTTGGCGACCACGTTACAACAGATTCCGGTACTGGTATCGTCCATACAGCCCCTGGTTTTGGTGAGGATGACTACAATGTCGGTGTTGCCAATGGTCTTGAAGTTGCTGTGACTGTTAACGAACGCGGAATCATGATGGCCAATGCAGGTGCAGAGTTCGAAGGTCAATTCTACGACAAGGTAGTGCCAACGGTTATTGAAAAACTTGGTGATTTACTTCTTGCTCAAGAAGAAATCTCTCACTCCTACCCATTTGACTGGCGTACGAAAAAACCAATCATCTGGCGTGCAGTGCCTCAATGGTTTGCCTCTGTCTCAAAATTCCGCCAAGAAATCTTGGACGAAATTGAAAAAGTGAAGTTCCACTCAGAGTGGGGTAAAGTTCGTCTTTACAACATGATCCGTGACCGTGGTGACTGGGTGATTTCTCGTCAACGTGCTTGGGGTGTGCCACTTCCAATCTTCTATGCAGAAGACGGAACACCAATCATGACAGCTGAAACCATCGAGCATGTAGCTCAACTCTTTGAAGAACATGGTTCCATCATCTGGTGGGAACGTGATGCCAAAGACCTCTTGCCAGAAGGATTTACCCATCCAGGTTCACCAAAAGGTGAGTTCAAGAAAGAAACAGACATCATGGATGTATGGTTCGACTCTGGTTCATCGTGGAATGGTGTCGTAGTTAATCGCCCCGAACTTAAATATCCAGCAGACCTCTACCTAGAAGGTTCTGACCAATATCGTGGTTGGTTCAACTCATCTCTCATCACATCTGTGGCTAATCATGGTGTTGCACCATACAAACAAATCTTGTCGCAAGGTTTTGCTTTGGACGGTAAAGGTGAGAAGATGTCTAAATCTCTTGGAAACACCATTGCTCCAAGCGATGTCGAAAAACAATTTGGTGCGGAAATCTTGCGTCTCTGGGTAACCAGTGTAGACTCAAGTAACGACGTGCGTATCTCTATGGATATCTTGAGTCAAGTTTCTGAAACTTACCGTAAGATTCGTAACACCCTTCGCTTCTTGATTGCTAACACATCTGACTTTAATCCAGCTGAGGATGCAGTAACTTACGAAGAACTTCGTTCTGTTGATAAGTACATGACTATCCGCTTTAACCAACTTGTTAAGACCATTCGTGACGCTTATGCAAACTTTGAATTCTTGACCATCTACAAGGCGCTTGTTAACTTTATCAACGTTGATCTGTCAGCCTTCTACCTTGATTTTGCTAAAGATGTTGTCTACATCGAAGGTGCCAAATCTCTTGAACGCCGTCAAATGCAAACAGTCTTCTATGACATCCTTGTCAAAATTACTAAGCTCTTGACGCCAATCCTTCCTCACACTGCGGAAGAAATCTGGTCATATCTTGAGTTTGAAGCTGAAGACTTCGTTCAATTATCAGAATTGCCAGAAGCTCAAACCTTTGCGAACCAAGAAGAAATCTTGGATACCTGGGCAGCCTTCATGGACTTCCGTGGACAAGCTCAAAAAGCCTTGGAAGAAGCACGTAATGAAAAAGTGATTGGTAAATCACTTGAAGCTCACTTGACAGTTTATCCAAATGAAGTGGTGAAGATTCTTCTTGGGGCAGTAGATAGTAATGTTGCTCAACTCTTGATTGTATCAGAATTGACCATTGCAGAAAGTCCAGCTCCAGAAGGTGCAGTGGCCTTCGAAGATGTTGCCTTCACTGTTGAACGTGCAGCTGGTGAAGTTTGTGATCGTTGCCGTCGTATTGATCCAAGTACAGCAGAACGTAGCTACCATGCAACTATCTGCGATCACTGTGCAAGCATCGTCGAAGAAAACTTTGCGGACGCAGTCGCAGAAGGATTTGAATCTAAATAATAAGATGTGAAAAATCGCAGGGAGAAAGTCTCCTTGCGACTTTTCAATAAAGAGGAACTGATGTGGTACCAAAAAGAATTTAAAGAACTAGAACTGAAAGAGTTTTACGAGATCGTTCAATTGCGTTTGGAGACCTTTGTCGTGGAACAGACAAGAATCTACAATGATCTTGACGCTATTGATCTTAGAGCTATTCACCTTTTTCATCAAGATGAGGAAGGACGCGTAGATGCCTATGCACGTATCTTTGAGACAGGGGCTACGATTCATTTTGGTCGAGTCGCTGTAGCCAAAGATAGTCGTGGCCAAGGACTGGGAAAAGACATGGTAGAGCAGATTTTGGACCTGTGTGAACAGAGATTTCCTGGGCGGACCACTGAAATTGAGGCCCAAGAACAGGTGGTTGGCTTGTATGAAAAGCTAGGTTTTCAAACGGTGAGCGAGCCCTTTATCTTGGCTTCTCCCCCTCACGTAAAAATGATCTATCAGAAATAAAGAATCCGTTCATCTCGATAATGAGATGAACGGATTTTTTTTGAAAAAAACAGCAAAGAAAAAAGTAAGGTAGAAGCACCTTACTTAGCAATTGGGAAAGAAATTTCAATTAGTTTATCAGAGTAGAGGGTCTTAATAGCAGATTGGTCAATGATTTGAAGATCAATCTTGCGTTTTAAAAAGAACTCACGAATTTTTTCAACTTCTGTTTCACGAATGGCACGGTGTTTGTTACTAATCAGCAATTCGTAATGAGTAGGAGCTTTGGTAAAGATAACGTCGGTGTTACCAGCTGAATAGACCTCAACAAGGGTAGCATCGGTACTTTCTAATTGACTTTTGACCAGAGTAGCATGACTATTTGTTGTATTCATAAGCTTCATGTGAGATCCTCCTAAGCTCTTTCTCCATTTATTATAGCACTTTTTTTTATTTTGTGAAAGAAGTCGCTTACAATTTTTGGGCAGATTTCCACATTTTGATTCCCCACTTATGACTTCCTCTTTTTAACCTGTCAATGGCTTCATCGATTGGGAACCAAGCAATGTTATTGAAATCCTCTAGAGGTTTTTGAGCTTCTACAAAGTCAGTTACTTCATAGATATAAGCAGGGTTATAGTAGTGGGTGTCGCGGTGACTGGAGTAAAAGTACTCATCTGCTTGGCCATAATACTCGCCGATCGTCGCAGTGAAGCCCAATTCTTCAATCAGTTCTCGCTCAAGTGCCAAGAAATGATCTTCTCCTGCCTCGATTTCACCACCTGGTAGGAACCAAGCTCCATTAGGTGCTTGGACTAGGATGATTTTATCCTTGGCTGGATTTGGAATCACCGCATAGACTCCATAACGATTGACATAGTTAACATTTTCTTCTTTTGTTCCAAAAGTTGCAACAGTCATATTAAAGCTCGCTTCTTATTTTTTTATCATTATAACATAGATGGACATAAAAAGCAGTAGGAGATAAAAATAAGAGAGTGGGACAGAAATCGGTAATTCGATAGAATTCGATTTCGTCGTCCCACCTCCGCACAGTTGAGTAGGGCTGTAAAAGCTGATGAAAGCAGCGTAGTAGAGCCCACTCAACCACTGCGTCTTGCTCGACAATCCAAAGACAATTGAGTGGCTAGGACTTTTGTCCCAGCCACTTTAAATGCGATTATTCAGTTCCTTTTTCTGCCTCGTTAGCAGGTTTGTTCTTTCCTTTAATGCAAATCTTTCCATTGCTGGTCATGACAGCCTTCAGATCTTTTTCACTAGGATTTTCTAAGTAGTAATCTGTAATGGCATCTTCGATATAGTCCTGAATGGTACGACGAAGTGGACGAGCTCCCATTTTTGGATCGTAGCCCAAATCAACCAATTTTTCCTTGACCTTATCGGTAACATCGAGGTGGATATCATTGTGGGCCAGGCGTTGATTGACATCATCGAGCATAAGAGTGACGATTTGAAGGAGGTTTTCTTTAGACAAGGATTTAAATTCAATAATACCATCAAACCGGTTCATGAATTCTGGACTAAAGAAGTTTCCAAGTTCACCGAGGATAGAATTGGTACGTCCTTCACGAGCTGCCCCAAAACCAACGTTAGCCTCCGCTTTTCCAGTTCCCGCATTAGAAGTCATGATGATGATGGTATCTTTGAAGCTCACTGTTCGTCCTTGACCATCTGTCAAGCGACCATCATCCAAGACTTGGAGGAACATATGCATGACATCAGGATGGGCCTTTTCTACCTCATCCAAGAGAATGAGAGAGTAGGGGTTGCGACGTACTTTTTCAGTCAGCTGGCCAGCTTCTTCGTAACCAACATATCCTGGAGGGGCGCCGACCAGTTTAGCAACGGCATGCTTCTCCATGTATTCGCTCATATCAAAACGAATCATACTGTCAGCAGAACCGAAGAGTTCGATAGCCAATTGTTTGGACAACTCTGTCTTCCCGACGCCAGTCGGTCCAACAAAGAGGAAGCTACCGATTGGACGGTTGGGCGTTCCAAGTCCTACCCGATTACGACGGATAGCCTTAGCAATTTTTTCAACAGCCTCATCTTGGCCGATGACATGAGCCTTCAAATCAGCTGCCAAATTGATCAATTGGGATTGTTCTTTTTCTTTCAAATCTCCAACTGGAATATTGGTCTTTTGTTCGACGATGTGTTCGATGGTCTTTTCGCTAATAACTGGCGTATCTTGATCAGTGACCTGTTGCCCTTGCATTTCTTTGTACTTAGCGATTTGGTCACGGAAGTAGGCAGCTTTTTCGAAATCTTCATCACGCGTCGCTTGGGCCTTGAGATTTTCAGCTTCAATTAAGCGTTGGTCAATGACCTTTGGATCGACGAAATTGAGGGTTAAATTCATCTTAGAGCCAGCTTCATCCAAGAGGTCAATGGCCTTGTCGGGCAAGAAGCGGTCTTGGATATAGCGATTGGAGAGGAGTGCTGCAGCTTCGATGGCACTATCTGTGTAGTGGACGTGGTGGTAGTCCTCATATTTCTTTTGAATCCCTTTGAGGATGGTGATAGTTTCTTCAACCGTTGGCTCATCGACCTTAACGGGTTGCATCCGGCGTTCAAGTGCCGCATCCTTCTCGATAATCCGGTATTCATTAAGTGTTGTCGCACCGACTAATTGCAATTCGCCACGAGCGAGGGCTGGTTTGAGGATATTTCCAGCATCCATGTTGCCGTCTCCAGCAGATCCAGCACCGACGATTTCATGAATTTCGTCGATGAATAAAATCACATCTTCACGGCGACGGATTTCCTCCATTAATTGTTGCATGCGCTCTTCAAATTGGCCTCGGATCCCAGTTCCTTGAACAAGACTAACAACGTCTAAGCGAATAACTTGCTTGCCTTGCAATTTATGAGGGACATCCCCATCGACAATCTTTTGAGCTAGCCCTTCTACGACAGCAGTTTTCCCGACACCCGGTTCACCGATCAAGACAGGGTTGTTTTTGGTACGACGGTTGAGAATTTCGATGACACGGAGAATCTCTTCATCACGACCAATGACCGGATCGATATCGCCACGACGAGCAATTTCTGTGACATTGATTCCGAACTCTTCTAAGAGGCCTTTTGGTTGTTGTTTGGCTTGGGCTCTATTCGGTCCTGAAGAACGACCGTTCCCATTTGAACCGTAGCCATTTCCGCCACCATAGCCCCCTCCAGATTGAGTTGGTGGCGTTTGAGGTTCTTGGGGGGCTTGGAAGTTGCCCAGTTGATTGAAGAAATCTTCAAAAGGATCCCGCCCTCCGCGATTTTGTTGGTTTAATCCTGCCAGGAGACTATTGTTAGGATCGGTTTTCATAATTTGATAGCAGTTCTGGCAAAGGTCTACTTGTTGTTGGTGACCATTCACATTTGTATAAAGATGAATGGTTGAATCGTTGATTTTACAGTTTTGACAAAGCATTCTCTTACCTCTTTCTCTAGAGTAAAAAGTGTAGAAACTATTGGTCAGAAATAGTCAAACTTTTATAGTTTCATTATAACAGTATTCTAAAAGTTTGCAAGAATTTAGTATGGAGTTCGGTTTTAGGCATGGAATAAAGAGGAAAAAAGTGGAAAAGTTGATTTTTATTGGAATTTCCTCCTTCTTTTATGATAAAATAGGAGAGTAGAAAGTAAATAGGAGAATCAAAATGGAATCACATTTGGTACGAATTATTAGCCGTTTGGAAGCGATGACGAAAGACGGTGGAAACTTAAAACGTAATTTTGAACGTGAAGGGGTTGTAGTTGCTGAAGTAGCTTACAACTATGATGAAGAAAATGGATCAGTATTTACTCTTCGTGATGTAGAAGCGCGTGAGACCTATACATTCGATAGCATTGACTTAATCGCAATGGAAATCTACGAATTGTTGTACTAAGAAGTATCAATCAAGAGTCTAGAGCATCTAGTCTCTTTTTTGTTGGAAGAAAACTGCTATAGTTTCTTCTTATAACCTTGTCTAATCAAGAAGTGTTAGGAACAGGTTCACAAATCTGATATAATAGAGAAGATATTGAATAGAAAAGAGAATGAGATGACACATGTGATTGATGGGAAGGCCTTGGCAATAAAATTACAGGGAGCATTGGCTGAAAAAACTGCTCGCTTAAAGGCTGAAACAGGTCAGGTCCCAGGTTTGGTGGTGATTTTAGTGGGAGAAAACCCCGCAAGTCAGGTCTATGTCCGCAATAAAGAACGCTCAGCTCTGGCGGCTGGATTTCGAAGTGAAGTCGTTCGAGTGCCAGAGAGTATTTCCCAAGAAGACTTATTGGCCCTCATTGATTGCTACAATCAGGATCCGCTCTGGCATGGTATTTTGGTCCAGTTGCCTCTACCAGCACATATCGATGATGAGGCTGTCTTGCTAGCCATTGATCCCAACAAGGATGTCGACGGCTTCCACCCTCTCAATATGGGTCATCTTTGGGCAGGTAATCCGGTGATGGTTCCCTCAACTCCTGCTGGGATCATGGAAATGTTCCGGGAATATGATATTGATGTCGAAGGGAAAAATGCAGTCGTCATTGGCCGTTCCAACATCGTTGGAAAACCAATGGCCCAGCTTCTTCTAGCAAAAAATGCAACGGTGACCTTGACCCATTCGCGGACTCATCATTTAGCTAAAATTGCTAGAAAAGCCGATATCTTAGTGGTGGCAATCGGTCGTGCAAAATTTGTTACAGCTGACTTTGTTAAAGAGGGAGCTGTCGTTATTGATGTCGGTATGAACCGTGACGAAAATGGGAAGCTCTGTGGAGATGTGGACTATGAACAGGTAGCTCCTCTAGCTAGTCACATCACTCCAGTACCAGGTGGCGTTGGTCCTATGACGATTACCATGCTCATGTCTCAGACCTATGAGGCAGCTGTTCGGGCCTTGAAAAAATAAACCAGCTTGGATGAAGTCGGGACAGTGTTTGTAGCTGTAGAATGATTAGAAAAATTTTGAAGGTTGGAACTTGCTTTCCTGCCTTTTTTTAGTCTAAACGTGATAAAATAAAGAGAGAAAGAAGGAAAGCTTATGTTAAGAGTTGACCAAATATTGCTGCAACAAGTTATTGTTAGCCGTCCGTCAGACTCCTACAAGGGAGACTATGGTCGTCTTCTCTTGATTGGAGGAACCTACCCTTACGGGGGAGCTATTATGATGGCTGCTATAGCAGCTGTTCATAGTGGAGCGGGCCTGGTAACGGTTGCGACAGACCAGGAGAATATTCCTGCTCTCCATAGTCAGCTACCTGAAGCTATGGCATTTGCTGTGACTGACCAAGAGTTATTGACTGAGCAAATCGCCAAAGCAGGCGTTATTTTGTTGGGGCCGGGTCTTAAGGACAATGATCTAGGGACACATCTTGTACAGCTAGTTTTTGACAGGGTTCAGCCTCACCAAGTGTTGATTCTAGATGGTGGAGCTATCAGCCTCTATACGCGCTTAGCTTTGCCTCTTCCTCAAGCGCATCTGGTCTTTACTCCTCATCAAAAAGAATGGGAGGTCATGTCAGGTATAGCGATTGGAGACCAAGGGGAAGAAACAACAAGGTTGGCTCTATCCCAACTTCCTCCAGCAAGTATTCTGGTCCAAAAGGGACCCCAGACTAAGATTTGGCAACAAGGGCAAGTAGATTATTACCAACTAACAGTTGGTGGTCCTTACCAAGCAACAGGTGGCATGGGCGATACCTTGGCAGGGATGATCGCGGGGTTTGCGGGTCAATTTCCACAGGTTGGGCTCTATGAGCGCGTGGCAGTCGCGACCTATCTTCATTCGGCCATTGCAGATGACTTAAGCAAGAAAGCCTACGTGGTTTTACCGACAAGCATTAGCAAAGAAATTCCAAAATGGATGAGGGATATCTGCCTTTCAAAAATCCAATAAAAAAGAAGTCTCAGATGATGAAATCTGGGGCTTTTTTCCGTAGGTAGAATCAGATTTTTCCGCTTATTTTTGGTATAATTTATACTAGAATTTTGCGTGTGAAAGGGGAACCATGTCAGAGTATTTATCGGTATCCAGTCTGACCAAATACCTCAAGTTGAAATTTGATAAGGACCCCTATCTGGAGCGGGTCTATTTGACGGGTCAGGTTTCGAATTTTCGGAAGCGTCCTAATCACCAGTATTTCTCTCTAAAGGATGAAAAGGCTGTGATTCAGGCGACTGTCTGGGCTGGAATCTATAAGAGTTTTGGTTTTGAGCTAGAAGAAGGCATGAAGATCAATGTTATTGGTCGGATCCAACTTTATGAGCCAAGTGGTAGTTATTCCATTGTCATCGAAAAGGCGGAGCCAGATGGTGTGGGCGCTTTAGCCATTCAGTTCGAGCAGTTGAAAAAGAAACTCCAAGAAGAAGGTCTCTTTCAAGAGAAGTTCAAACAGGCCATTCCCCAGTTCTCTAATAAAATTGGGGTCATTACCAGTCAGAGTGGAGCTGTTATTCGCGATATTATTACGACTGTTACTCGGCGTTTTCCTGGTGTGGAGATTCTCCTTTTTCCAACCAAGGTACAAGGAGAGGGGGCAGCTCAAGAAATTGTCGCCAATATCCAGAAAGCCAATGCTCGGACGGACCTAGATGTCTTGATCATCGGTCGTGGTGGTGGGTCCATCGAGGACCTATGGGCCTTTAATGAAGAGCCAGTTGTGCGGGCTATTTTTGAGTCTAGAGTTCCCATTATTTCCAGTGTGGGACATGAGACAGATACCACTCTGGCAGACTTTGTAGCAGATCGGCGGGCAGCCACTCCTACAGCTGCGGCTGAGCTAGCGACGCCTGTGACCAAGTTGGACCTACTCAATCATTTGCAGAAGCAGGAAGGGCGGATGGCAACCGCTATGCGCAATCGCCTAGTATATAATCGGGAGCGACTGCAAAAACTAAGCCAATCGGTCATCTTCCGTCAACCAGAGCGGCTGTATGATTCTTATCTGCAAAAAATAGATCAGATTCAGTTGCGACTGAAACAGGCTGTGTCAGATTCAGTTACCAGAAATAGCCGTCAGTTACAAGACCTCCGCCATCGATTGGCTTCTCAAGCGCCCCAGCATCAACTTGAGCGCTATCGAGACCAGATTCTCCAAATGGAGCGATTGATGACCTTGAAAATCAAGGAGCTCTACCAGACAAAAGCAGCAGATGCCAAGCGTCTATCAGAAGCTCTCTTGATGTTGGATACCAATCGCATCGTGGCTAGAGGCTACGCCTTGGTGCAGGCTGGAGATCATGTTCTGGATAGTGTAGATACAATCAAAGAAAAGGATGCCTTGACGCTAGTCATGCGGGATGGGCAAGTAGAAGTAGAGGTAAAGCATGTCGAAAGAAAAGAAATTTGAAGAAAATTTAGCTGATTTGGAAGCTATTGTCCAAAAATTGGAAAGTGGGCAAGTGCCCCTCGAAGAGGCCATCTCAGAGTTTCAGAAAGGAATGAAGCTATCAAAAGACTTGCAAGAAACGCTTGATCAGGCTGAAAAGACCTTGGTCAAGGTTATGCAAGCAGATGGCTCAGAAACGGAACTGGTATGATTTTAGAAGAAAAACTGCAAGGGGTTGAAAAAGCGATTGAAGGTTTCTACGAGACCAAACAAATCGCTCCCCGCTTGGTAGAATCCATCCTTTATTCAGTCCATGCAGGGGGGAAACGGATTCGGCCTTTGCTCTTATTGGAATTACTAGAGGCCTTTCATGCTCCAATCCTTGAGGCTCATTTTCAGGTAGCAGCCGCTCTTGAAATGATCCATACGGGAAGCTTGATCCATGATGATTTACCAGCCATGGATAATGATGATTATCGTCGTGGTCAATTGACCAACCACAAAAAATTTGGTGAAGACCTAGCCATCTTAGCAGGAGACTCACTCTTCTTGGATGCCTTTGGCTGTGTGGCAGAGGCGGATCTTCCAGCTTCTATCCGGGTGCAACTGATCGCCTCATTATCGGATGCTTCAGGGACAGCTGGGATGGTAGCAGGCCAAGTCTTGGATATGGAAGGGGAAGGAGCGAGCCTGACCTTGGGCCAGTTGCAAGTCATCCATGCCAATAAGACGGGACGACTGCTAGCCTATCCTTTCCAAGCTGCGGGGATCCTTTTAGAGCTTGAGCCAGCTGTTGCGACTCTCTTAGAGGAAATTGGCCTCCATTTAGGGTTGGCTTTCCAGATTCGGGATGATATTTTGGATGTGACAGCCGATTTTGCCTCTTTAGGAAAAACCCCTCAGAAGGACCTGCAGGCTGAAAAATCAACCTATCCAGCACTACTTGGTCTAGATGGAGCGCAGGCTTATTTGGATCGGGAGTTGGATGCCTGTGAGGACTTGCTCGATCGCATCTCTAATCAAGTTTCCTTCGAAGGGACTGGAATCAAGAACATAATAGAAAGACTTAGAATTCATGGTCAAGGAAAGAGTTGACGTACTGGCCTACAAGCAGGGACTATTTGAAACCCGGGAGCAGGCCAAACGCGGTGTGATGGCCGGTTTGGTTATTGCGGTCCATAATGGCGAGCGCTTCGATAAACCAGGTGAAAAAATTGATGAAGCGACTGAACTAAAACTCAAGGGTGAAAAACTCAAATATGTCAGTCGCGGTGGTCTCAAGTTAGAAAAGGCCTTGGACCTTTTTGAGATTAACTTGCAGGACAAGGTCACGCTAGATATTGGTGCCTCAACAGGGGGCTTTACGGATGTCATGCTCCAAAATGGAGCCGCCTTGGTCTATGCAGTGGATGTAGGGACCAATCAGTTGGCTTGGAAACTCCGGCAGGATCCTCGTGTCATCTCGATGGAGCAGTTCAACTTCCGCTATGCGACGTCTGAGGATTTTGAGCATAGACCAAGTTTTGCTAGCATTGATGTTAGTTTTATTTCCCTCAATCTCATCTTACCTGCCCTTCATGGGATTTTACAAGAAGGAGGCCAGGTGGTCGCTCTTGTCAAGCCCCAGTTTGAAGCTGGTCGGGAGCAGATTGGGAAAAATGGGATTATCAAGGATGCCAAGGTCCATCTGTCCGTCTTGGAACAGGTTCAAGGCTTTGCGTTAGAACATGGCTTCTCTGTCTTGGGAGTGGATTATTCACCGATTCAAGGGGGCCATGGCAACATTGAATTTTTACTTTATTTAGAAAAAAATACCGGGCAAAATTGTCTCAATCAGCAAGAGTTTGTAGCTGTCGTCGACAAAGCCCACACTGATTTTAAACATGAATAGTAAACAAAACCGATTAGAAAAAATACGCCGCTTTATTCGTGAAAATAAGGTCGGTACTCAGGATGCAATTGTTGAGCATTTGAAAGAAGCAGGGATTTCTGCGACACAAGCGACTGTTTCCCGTGATATTAAAGAGCTAGGGATTATTAAAACACCATTAAAAGGTTCAGCCTATGTCTATGAATTGCCACGCGTCCAACATAGTGGAAAATTAGCAGAAAATAATCTTCAATCGTTTGAACGCATGGGGAGTTTTTTGACCCTCAAGCTTGTCCCAGGGACAGCCTATTTAGTCAAGCGGCATCTGCAGGAAGATTTTGATGCCATCATCTTTAGTATGATTTCAGACGATAATAGTATTTTCATTGTGGCCCGCTCGGAAGAAAAGGCACAGTTTATCGAACAACGATTGATGGAATGGTAGGAGAGAGATGCTATTAGAAATTTCAATTAAAAACTTTGCCATCATTGAAGAAATCGCTCTGAATTTTGAGACGGGGATGACGGTTTTAACCGGTGAAACTGGAGCAGGAAAATCCATCATTATCGATGCTATGAATATGATGCTGGGGAGCCGGGCGACGACTGATGTCATCCGCCACGGTGCTCCTAAGGCTGAGATTGAAGGCCTCTTTGCGATTGATGAAAACCGTGCCCTTCAGCAGCTCTTTGAGGAGCAGGGCTTAGAATGGGCAGAGGAGTTGATTATTCGCAGAGAAATTTTTCAGAATGGTCGGAGTGTCAGTCGCATCAATGGGCAGATGGTTAACCTCTCCGTTCTCAAGGCGGTTGGCCAGCATTTGGTAGATATTCATGGCCAGCATGATCAGGAAGAACTGATGCGTGCTCCATTACATATCGCTATGCTGGATAGCTTTGGGGATGATGCTTTTTTTGCGACGAAGAAGGCCTATAGAGAGACCTTTGAGAATTACAAGTCCTTGCGTAAGCAGGTTTTGCAGATCCAAAAAAATAACCAGGAAAACCAAGCTCGCATCGAGATGCTGGAATACCAAATTTCGGAAATCGAGGCGGCCGCCTTGTCTCTGGATGAAGATGTCCAGTTAGAGCAAGAACGGCAACGCCTACTCAATCATAAGATGATTGCGGATACCCTAAGCAATGCCTACGCTATGCTGGATGCAGAAGACTTCTCCAGTCTTAGCAATGTTCGATCGGCCATGAATGATCTGCAAGGTATCGAAGAGTATGATCCAGAATACAAGACCTTGTCTGACCAACTGGCTGAGACCTACTATACTCTGGAAGATCTGACCAAACGCTTGGAGGATCTGGTAGATGGCTTGGACTTTGATGGCAATCGCTTGATGCAGGTAGAAGCTCGATTAGACCTAATCCACTCGATCACGCGTAAGTACGGCGGTCAAGTAAAGGATGTTCTTGATTATCTGGAGCAAATCAGCAAGGAATATAGCCTATTAACAGGAGGGGGAACCTCCTCTGAAGACTTAGAGAAAGAACTTAAATCCATGGAAGGTCAGCTGGTTGGCTTGGCTAAAGAATTGAGTCAAGGACGCCATGACTTAGCCCAGCAGCTGGAAGCAGAGATCCAGCAGGAACTAGCGGATCTCTATATGGAAAAAGCCCGTTTCCAAGTGCGTTTTACTCCATCTAAATTTAACCGTGAAGGGAACGAAACGGTTGAGTTTTATATTTCGACCAACCCAGGGGAGGACTTTAAGCCTTTGGTGAAAGTAGCATCAGGTGGAGAATTGTCCCGTCTCATGTTGGCCATCAAGTCAGCCTTTTCCCGCAAAGAAGGCAAGACCAGTATCGTCTTTGACGAGGTGGATACAGGGGTATCTGGTCGGGTCGCTCAAGCCATTGCTTCGAAGATTTATAAGATTGGGCGTTATGGACAGGTGCTAGCCATCTCTCATTTGCCTCAGGTGATTGCAGTAGCCGATTACCAGTTCTTTATCGAAAAAGTAAGTGATGAATTTTCAACGGTTTCGACCGTTCGTTTGCTCAGTCATGAAGAGCGGGTCGAAGAAGTAGCCAAGATGCTAGCTGGTGAAGATGTGACAGAAGCAGCCCGCATGCAGGCAGAACAATTGCTAAAACGACCGTTCTAAAAAGAAAGGAAGGGATATGGGAAGCTATTTCGTAGTGGGAGACATTCATGGAAAAGCAGGTATGCTGGAGGAACTGATGACTCATTGGGATGGTCAGTCCCAGTTGGTTTTTCTCGGAGATCTGATAGACCGTGGAGAAGATAGTCGTAGAGTGATCGAACTGGTCAAAGATTTTGTCGAACAGCAAGGGGCAATCTGTCTTTCTGGGAACCACGAATACATGTTTTTAGCCTGGATTGATAACCCGACCGAACGCTACGACCATTACCGACGAAATGGTGGTGATACCACGATTAACTCTTTGCTTGGTCGCCCCCTCACAGCACCAGTAGATGGAGTGGAGGATGCTCGGCTAGTGCAAGAGACTTGTGGGGACCTAGTTACTTTCATCCGTTCGCTTCCTTTTGTCTATGAAACAGAACACTATATTTTTGTGCATGCTGGCCTTGACTTAACCTTGCCTGATTGGCACGAAACGACGGATTATCAGAAAGTCTGGATCCGCCAACCCTTCCATGAAGCGACCAATCAGACAGGAAAGACCATTGTTTTCGGTCATACTCCCGTCCACTATCTCTTGGATCAAAAGATTGGAACCAAAAAACTCTGGGTGACCGAAGATGGGAAGATTGGTATGGATGGTGGAGCTGTTTATGGTGGCGTCCTCCATGGTATTCTCTTTGATGAAAGTGGAATGAAGGCCGATGTTGCTTTGCTCAATGAGGGATTTGCAGCTATCGATGATTAAGTAAATAGGACTTTGTCCCACAAAAGCCTAGAAAATTTGATATAATAGAATGGATATATCTAAGAAAAGATTGTAGGAATGTTATGTCACAAGTAAAAATTGTTACAGACTCATCCGTAACGATTGAGCCTGAAGTTGTTGAAAAATACGGAATTACCATCGTTCCCCTCTCTGTTATGGTGGATGGTGTTCTCTACTCAGATGCGGAATTAACCGAAGGAGAATTCCTTCAGTTGATGAAATCCAGTAAAAACCTTCCAAAGACTAGTCAACCTCCAGTAGGTGTGTTTGCGGAAATATTCGAAGGATTGGCTCAAGAAGGAGCGCAAATTATTGCAATCCATATGTCCCATGCCTTATCTGGTACAGTGGAAGCTGCACGTCAAGGAGCTACCTTAGCCAATGCAGATGTAACGGTGATCGATAGTAGCTTTACGGACCAGGCCATGAAGTTCCAAGTGGTAGAAGCAGCGAAACTGGCTCAAGAAGGTGCTAGCGTAGAGGAAATTGTAGCTCGCATTGAAGAGGTCAAGCAAAAATCTAGACTCTACATTGGAGTTTCTACACTGGAAAACCTGGTTAAAGGAGGCCGGATTGGACGCGTAACTGGTTTATTGAGTTCCCTTTTGAATATTCGGGTTGTCATGGAAATGAAGAACGATGAACTGCAACCGATTGTCAAAGGACGCGGACAGAAGACCTTTAAAAAATGGTTGGACGAGTTGATGCAAGAATTATCCGGTAAAGAAATCGCTGAGATAGGAATTTCCTATGCTGGTGGACCTGACTTTGCTAACGAAATGAAGGCGCAATTACAGCCTTTTGTTGCAACTCCAATCTCTGTTTTAGAAACAGGTTCGATCATTCAAACTCACACTGGTGAAGATGCTTGGGCAGTTCTTGTCCGATTTGCATAGAAGCCCGTCATTAAAGGAATTTATTCCTACATAAAAGTTTATAAAAATAGGTTTAGTACTTGACCTAAAAGCATTTTTTAGATATGATAGAGATGTTAAGGGTAAAACCTAAAAAAATTTGGAGGATTTGTTAAATGGCTAACAAACAAGATTTGATCGCAAAAGTGGCAGAAGCTACAGAATTGACTAAAAAAGACTCAGCAGCAGCAGTTGACGCTGTATTTGCAGCTGTTTCAGAATACCTTTCAAAAGGTGAAAAAGTTCAATTGATCGGTTTCGGTAACTTCGAAGTTCGTGAACGTGCAGCTCGTAAAGGTCGCAACCCACAAACTGGTAAAGAAATCAAAATCGCTGCTTCTAAAGTTCCAGCATTCAAAGCTGGTAAAGCTCTTAAAGACGCAGTTAAATAATTGTGATTACAAAGGTTTCTTCTAGCTTGTTAGAAGGAACTTTTTGTTTTAGAGTCCTTTCTAGACAGGGCCTATAAATAGGAGTATAATAGAAAAAAGTGAGAAATGGAGGGTGGACCATGAGATGGATTGTTGGAATCTTTGTTCTGCTCATGATTAAGCCGATTATTTATCTATTGAAAGGTCTTTGGTTTATTGCGGAACTCTTCTTTATGTTCCTCTTTGTCAAAGTCTTACTAGGAACTATGAGATGGATCCTTAATTGGGGAAGTTAAGAATAGAAAACAAAAGAGAGTGGGACAGAAATCGGTCATTCGTTAGAATTCGATTTCGTCGTCCCACCTCCGCACAGTTGAGTAGGGCTGTAAAAGCTGATGAAATCAGCGTAGTAGAGCCCACTCAACCACTGCGTCATGCTCGACAATCCAAAGACAATTGAGAGGCTAGGACTTTTGTCCCAGCCTCTTTTCTTATTTACAAACATTCTAATTAGGCAAAATGTGGCATTCGTGATATAATAGTTTTTAAGAAGAGACAGAAAGGGGAAAGACCATGCTAGCTTGTTTAAGGCTCGATTCCGTTCAACAAGAAAAAGTGGAAGATGTATTGCAACACTTGCGCGAAAAATCTGTACGGATTACAGAGACGCGTCGGGCGGTCCTTTCTTATCTTGTCAAAAGTCAGGAACATCCGAGTGCCGATGCCATCTACCAAGATTTGAAACCTGCCTTTCCCAATATGAGTCTAGCAACCGTTTATAACAATCTTAAGGTCCTCATTGAAGAAGGCTTTGTCTCTGAAATAAAAGTACGCAATGATACCACGACCTACTTTGACTTTATGGGACACGATCATTTGAATCTGATTTGCGAGTCTTGTGGGAAGATTGATGATATTGACATCGAAGTTCCAGACGTGAGAGCGGAAGCAAGAGAAAAAAGTGGCTACGTCATTACCAAGTGCCAAACTACAGTTTATGGCCTTTGTCCGGAATGCCAGAAGAAGCAGTAGAAGAAATGAAACCAGAGCCGTCAGGCTCTTTTTTGTATGTCAAAACTACACTCGGATAGCAAAAGAAAAATAGGAAAAATCATGATATAATGAAGCTTGATAAGGGTAAAAAGGGAGTTTGAAATGAAAAAGTTGGAGAATTTTTCTTGGAAGATATGGCATCTATATGCCTTAGTATCTGTGACCATTTTTATGATTGGTGGCATTTGCTCTTTCTTTTATTTAAAGGAAGCAGGCTATGTTGTAAATGAGAGAAATTATACCTATGTTGGAAAAGGGCAGCGATTAACGAATTTTAAAAAGGTAGAGGGAGTGGATGTCGGATTCCCTATTTTAGCTATTTCGTTTAAGGAAGATGGTTATACTTGGAGAAGCTATCAGTATGCAGTTGGACATCGCTATTTAGCCTTTCAAGATTCTAAACTAGGTAAAACCAAACTGAATAAAAAAGATCCGGAAGAATACTTTAAAATTCGTTATTATCTGCTTGGAGAAGAAAAGGGAGAGGGCCATACCATTGATATCTTAAAAATTGCCGAGGAAATGGGCTATAAGACTATTAAAGGTGAAATGCAATCTACCATGTACTCGGATGGAAAAGACGACTATGTGGAAGTCATTCTACAAGGAAGAGAATCTCTCTTTATCAATCTTCGAACACAAAAAGTAACTAAGAAACGTCCGAAAGAAGCTATCCGATATGGTTACAAGGGAATCTATAAGGGATTATCAAATCCAGAATTTTACACTGGGAACTTCTGGGAGGATGAGAATCGGACAAAAGTTAGTTGGCCGTGGGTCCAGTACAATAAGACAGATGAAGAGCAAAGTATCACTAACAATAGTGAAGAGAAAGAAGATAGTAAGCTTCTTTCATTATTGAAAAATTATGGATTTCTACTTATTTTAGAAGAAGATAGAACGTTATCCAATAGTCAATCATTATTACAGGAACTTTTCCCAGACGCAACAAATTTTGGCTGGTCAGTAGATGAGGACTATACTAAGGATGGGAAGAGTACCTATATCGAAAATCGTGAAGAATTGTATCAAGTAATTCAGCAAGAGAAAGTTGAGAGAGAACATAAAGATGAAGAGTGACAAACTAAAAGGATATCTCGTGATTGCAGGATTTTTGCTTCTTCTCAGTATTTGTTTTTATAGAAATTTAGAATCTAGAATAAAAGGACTGTATGAGAGCAATCATTACCCAGGTGATATCAGGATTACAGGATTCTCGTTTACAAGTCAAGATACATTAGGAATTGATGTCAACTATAGTTATTCTGAAAAGGTCGATGGGCAGGATATTTCTATTCCTTTAAAGAAAAAATTGAAGTTTGACCAACTTATTATACCTTATTATCCACACTTGGATAAATATGGTCAATCTGAATTTTTTTCTAAAGTTTCTAATATGTTTAATGAGGAATATAACCCTTATGTCCCAATTCTTAAAAAAGCACTAGAGTTAAATCCTGAAAGGAAAAAAATAGAACAAGACATACAGAGAAAAATGAATGAAAATTCAAAATTGCAAGGTTCTACAATCAAATTAGAATTCAGTATTTGGAATCTATTAAAAACGCATAGATCAATGTCATGGCTCACTGACTATGAACAAGAATCTCTGGAAAAAGGACGGACAGTTCTTGGTGGATGGTATGATTTTCCAGTTAAGGAGGCTTTAAACTATGATGTCATCTATGTTCAGATTACGTTACCTAGTGGAGTAGATAAGGATAGTTTTCGTTTAAAAGAAGAGTTAGAGTCGTTACTACAAAAGACAAGCTTGCCGAATGCTGTCTACGTTATAGAGACTGAAGATGAGTTTAACATCCGTAGTGCTTCTATTAAAGATGGAAAGGTTAAGGAAAGGGGTTAAATATGTCAGAAACGAAGCAAGGCAGTAGTGTTAGGTTTATCTGGGAACTTGGATGGTATATTATTCTAATCCTAGTTCTTGTTGGGCTTCCATTCTTGAAATATGGGACTTCTTATAAATCATCTGTTTATCTATTTTTAAATCATGATTCAATATTTGTGAGTAAATCGTTTCAAGATCTTGTGAATGCTTATTTTATAAATTCATTCATTTTATTAGTAGTGTTACCTGTGGTTTCCTATTTCATTCATTATTTTCTGGTAAAAAAAGGTTATTTGTTTTTAGCTAGCTTACAATCCTTCCTTATGTATATATCTTGCGCCCTTATTTTGATCTATGCTATGGCTTCTTTAACAGTCGATAAAGAATATTTTGGAATGGATTCAGGGTTTTATGCTTGTTTGTTTCTTTTTTTAGTCCATATTTATATAGATTGGCGCCATTTAAAACAATTGATTGAAAAACGAAATCCCCCCTACCGAAGAGAATCAATTGGCAGAAACGCCTGTCTCAACTAAAGAATAAACCTTCCTCGTTTTCAAACCAGAGCCGTTAGGCTCTTTTTATATGTCATAACGACACTAGGATAGCAAAAGAAAAATAGGAAAAATCATGATATAATATACTTTTGGAATCAAACAATAGGAGAACGGGATGAAAAAGCTGGAAAACTATTCTTGGAAGATGTGGCACCTGTATACCTTGGTAGCTGTAACCATTTTTATGATTGGTGGCATCTGGTCTTTCTTTTTCTTGAAAGAAGCAAGCTATGTTGTGAATGATAGAAATTATACATATAGAGGCAAAGGACAACGGTTAACGAATTATCTAATGCTGGATGAAGAGGATACAGGGCTTCCGATTATAGCGCTATCCTTCGAGAAAGTGGATGAAAATTGGAGCAGTTATGGCTACGCTATCGGTCGCCACTATTTAGCTCTACAAGATTCCAAGCTCAGTCAAACAGATCAAAACAAAAAAGATCCAGAAGAATATTTTAAGATCCGTTATTACCAACTCGGAAAAGAGGAGGGTGAGGGACATCTTATTGATGTCTTAAAACTTGCTCAAGAGAAGGGCTATCCTACCATCAATGGGTCGATGGACTCTATCATGTACTCCGATGGAAAAGATGACTATGTAGGAGTGAACCTAGCTGATGAAAATTATCTCTTTATCAACCTACGAACACAAGAGGTCAGTCAAAAACGTCCGAAAGAGACCATCCAATTTGGTTATAGTGGAATCCATCGGTTTGCTTCTTTAGCATACTATACAGCCGATTTCTACAAAGAGAAAGAAAAAATAGATATCAGTTTACCATGGATCCACTATCAAAAAGAGAAAGTCTCCAGCTATGATCGTGCGGATACTTCAAGTTCAAGCGAGAAAAAGGCAAAGGACAGTAAACTCCTTACGCTATTAAAGAAGTATGGCTTCCTAGTCGTCTTGAAAGAAAACTTGACCTCCTCTGATCGCGAATCATTAATAAGAAATCTCTATTCGGATGCAAGTGACTTAGTCTGGGTAGTCGATTCTGACATTACCAAGAGTGGCGAGACAGAATATGTTCATACAGAGGAGGAGCTACAAGAAGTAATAGATGAGGGAAAGGTTAAAAAAGATGAAGAGTGATAAGAAAAAGAGTTGTCTGGTAATTTTAATCTTTTTCGCACTTCTAGGCTTTTGTTTTTATAAAAATCTGGAATCGAATCTTAAAGGATTTTACGCTAGTCGAAATTATCATGGGAGTGTACAGATTACAGGCTTTTCTTGGGAACGAGAAAATGATGCTCCAGATGTGAATTATGTGTATACTGAAAAAATAAATGGCAAAGAAATTTCCATTCCTTTGAAGAAACCCGTTCAATTTAAGCAGATGGTCATGCCTTATTTTGCTCAACTAGATAATCCAAAAGAGGACGGTTTAATCAGTGGCTTAGTATCTTATTCTGATGTGGATTCTAGACCCTTTCTGCCCATTATTGAAAAAGCCTTAGAATTACATCCTGAGCGAAAACAGATAGAAAACGAATTGCAGAATAAGATCCATCAGGCTAGTGACCTAAAAGGCACAAGCATTCACCTGAAAGAGTCCATTTCCGATAATCTTTTATTTAGTAAATCTGTGTTTTGGTTCACTGATTATGAAGAACGATCGATGGAAGAAAATCGTACGAAATTGGGTGGCTGGTATGGTTTTCCTTTAAAGGATGCACTAGCTAATGATGCAATATACGTACAAATTGAACTCCCTAAACATATCGACCGATTCGATAGCTTAGACATGGATTTACCAGGAGAATTGAAGGGTATTTTACAACAGACAAGTCTACCAGATGGTTATTATTCTCTAGCAATCGATGGTGAGCGAGTAGGCAAGATTGTTGAAATTAAAAAAGGTAAAGTAGAGGATTGGAGGTAAGAATGGCAAAAGAAAAAAGAACCTATTATCAGAGTTTCATACGTCAGCTTGGTTTATTTTTTATCTATGTTTTGATTGGATCGACCTTACCTTTTTTAATGATATCAAAAGCAAGGTACGAAGAACCATCTCAGTTCACAATCTTTCTCGGTAAGAAATCTCTCTACCATGCAAAAGAGTTCGAGGGTCTCATCCATTCCTATTTCACGGTTTCCCTCATCCTTCTTATAATACTGCCAGTCTTTGCTATTCTCATCAAATATCTCTTCAAGAGAATGGGGCATCCATTCCTGGCTCATCTTCAATCATGGTTAATTTTTCTAGCTTGCAGTGTTATTCTAACCTTTACCCTGTTTTCACTGACTGTCCAAAATGACTTTCTTCACTTGTATTGGGGCTTTTACTTCTGTCAGGCCTTCTATTGGATTTTTATCCTCAGAGAGTGGTGGCATTTAAGTGGGATGGTTGATAAAAGAAATCATCCTTTAGATGATGAAAGAGCAGAAGAGAAGGAGCAACCGGCAGAATAAATTTATTTCAATGTAAGAATAAACGTTGGTCATTTTCAAACCAGAGCCGTCAGGCTCTTTTTTGTGAGAAATTGCACTTTTCTATGGTCGCCACTAGATTTTTTACTGAAAATCTAGTAGAATAAAATAGATAAACGGGGGAAACCTCGGAGAATAAAAAGGAGATCCATCTAATGGTAAAATTGGTTTTTGCTCGCCACGGTGAGTCTGAATGGAACAAAGCTAACCTTTTCACTGGTTGGGCTGATGTTGATTTGTCTGAAAAAGGTACACAACAAGCGATCGACGCTGGTAAATTGATCAAAGAAGCTGGTATCGAATTTGACCAAGCTTACACTTCAGTATTGAAACGTGCGATCAAAACTACTAACTTGGCTCTTGAAGCTGCTGACCAATTGTGGGTTCCAGTTGAAAAATCATGGCGCTTGAACGAACGTCACTACGGTGGTTTGACTGGTAAAAACAAAGCTGAAGCTGCTGAACAATTTGGTGATGAGCAAGTTCACATCTGGCGTCGTTCATACGATGTATTGCCTCCAGCAATGCCTCGTGATGATGAGTACTCAGCTCATACTGACCGTCGTTACGCTTCACTTGATGACTCAGTAATTCCAGATGCTGAAAACTTGAAAGTGACGTTGGAACGTGCCCTTCCATTCTGGGAAGACAAAATCGCTCCAGCTCTTAAAGATGGTAAAAACGTATTCGTAGGTGCACACGGCAACTCAATTCGTGCCCTTGTAAAACACATCAAACAATTGTCAGACGACGAAATCATGGATGTGGAAATTCCTAACTTCCCACCATTGGTATTCGAATTTGACGAAAAATTGAACGTAGTAAAAGAATACTATCTTGGAAAGTAAGATAGCGTGATTCGTTATCAATCATAGAAAGCTGACTTCGGTCAGCTTTTTTTGTTCATCGCAAACCTAGCCGGTTTTGGGTTTTCAGGATCTCCTAAAAATGATATAATGAAGTGTTATTACATAAGGTTTCATTAGCCTTGAAAGGAAAAGAAAATGACAAAATCATTCTACATCACAACCCCTATCTATTACCCATCTGGTAAATTGCATATCGGTTCAGCTTATACAACCATTGCTTGTGACGTCTTAGCTCGTTACAAACGCATGATGAACTACGATGTCTTCTACCTGACTGGTCTCGATGAGCACGGTCAAAAGATCCAGCAAAAAGCCGAAGAAGCTGGCATTACGCCGCAAGCTTATGTAGATGGGATGGCGGTTGGAGTGAAAGAACTCTGGCAATTACTCGATATCTCATATGATAAATTCATCCGTACGACAGACGATTACCATGAAAAAGTGGTGGCCCAAGTCTTCGAACGCTTGCTTGCGCAAGACGATATCTACTCGGGTGAATACTCTGGTTGGTATTCAGTCTCTGATGAAGAGTTCTTTACAGAAAGCCAATTGGCTGAGGTATACCGTGATGAGAATGGCAAGGTCGTCGGTGGGGTAGCCCCATCAGGCCACGAAGTAGAATGGGTTTCTGAAGAATCTTACTTCCTTCGCCTCAGCAAATACCAAGACCGCTTGGTTGAGTTTTTCAAATCCCAACCAGACTTCATCACGCCAGATGGCCGTCTCAATGAAATGTTGAAAAACTTTATCGAACCCGGTTTGGAAGATTTAGCAGTATCTCGGACTACCTTTACTTGGGGAGTCCCAGTCCCATCCAATCCAAAACACGTGGTTTATGTATGGATTGATGCCCTTCTCAACTACGTAACAGCTCTTGGTTATGATCAAGAGCAGCATGGCAACTTTGACAAGTTCTGGAACGGAACCGTTTTCCACATGGTCGGAAAAGACATCCTTCGTTTCCACTCCATCTACTGGCCAATCCTTCTCATGATGTTGGATGTTAAATTGCCAGAACGTTTGATTGCCCATGGTTGGTTTGTCATGAAAGACGGCAAGATGTCTAAGTCTAAAGGGAATGTCATCTACCCAGAAATGTTGGTGGAACGCTTTGGCTTGGATCCACTTCGTTACTACCTCATGCGTAGTCTTCCAGTTGGTTCGGATGGTACCTTCACACCAGAAGACTACGTAGCCCGCATCAACTATGAATTGGCTAATGACCTTGGAAACCTCCTCAACCGGACGGTAGCCATGATCAATAAATACTTTGGTGGTCAAGTTCCGGCTTATGTCGAAAATGTCACAGCATTTGATGCAGATTTGGCTAAGGTAGTTGAAGAAAACATCGCTGAGTACCACAAGCAAATGAATGCGGTGGATTACCCACGCGCTTTGGAAGCCGTATGGAACATCATCTCTCGGACTAACAAATACATCGATGAGACTGCTCCTTGGGTCCTCGCTAAAGAAGATGGTGACAAGGAACAATTGGCAGCGGTCATGGCTCACTTGGCAGCTAGCCTTCGTGTTGTGGCTCACTTGATCCAACCATTCATGATGAACACCTCAAATGCCATCATGGAACAACTTGGCTTGGACTTGGACTTCGATCTTGAAAACTTGACCTTAGCTGGCTTCCCTGAAAATGTCACAGTAGTTGCCAAAGGAACTCCAATTTTCCCACGTCTGGACATGGATGAAGAAATTGCCTACATCCAATCGCAAATGACTGCTGGTAAACCACAAGAAAAAGAATGGATTCCAGAAGAAGTGGAACTCAAGTCTGAAAAAGACGAGATTAAATTTGAAGACTTTGACAAGGTTGAAATCCGTGTAGCAGAGGTCAAAGAAGTGGAACGCGTCGAAGGATCAGACAAATTGCTTCGCTTCCGCCTAGATGCAGGAGATGGCGAAGACCGTCAAATCCTTTCTGGTATCGCGAAATTCTATCCAAATGAACAAGAATTGGTCGGCAAGAAACTCCAAATCGTGGCCAACCTCAAACCACGTAAAATGATGAAGAAATATGTCAGCCAAGGCATGATTCTTTCCGCAGAACACGGGGATCAATTAACAGTCTTAACGGTTGATCCATCTGTACCAAATGGAAGCATTATTGGCTAAACGATAGACAAAGAAAAAATCATCTAAAAAACTTTCCTTAGGTGAGTACGGACGTCAGCGAACTTCGAAGAAGTTCCAGGACTAATTATTGAGCCCCTTCGCTCTTTAATTTCTGGGCTCAGGCTAAAACAGTTTCCCAAACTGTTTTACTCTCAATAATTCCGAGTGCCTGAAACAACTGTGTTTCAGGCACTTTTCTCACGGCGGAAAGTTTCAGTAGATGATTGAATAATTCTTACGAATAAATTTTTTAATTTTTATAGAATTTATTTGATTTGTAAGGAAGAGCAGATTGTCTATGCTCTCAAGCACTCCCGCGGGAGTGCTTTTCTTGTGTCGATAAGGCAAGTCTCCAATTATATTTTTAAATACATGTCCTATTCATCTGGCTGGTATTCCAGGATATCTCCTGGTTGGCAGTCCAGTTCTTTGCAGATGGCCTCAAGGGTAGTGAAGCGGATGGCTTTGGCCTTGCCTGTCTTGAGGATGGAGAGGTTGGCTGTCGTAATGCCGATTTTGTCTGCTAGCTCATTAGATTTCATCTTTCGCTTGGCCAGCATGACATCTAGATTGACGATAATCATGGTCCCCTCCTTAAATTGTTAGCTCATTTTCTTCAGCGATCTCAATCCCTCTTTCTAAAATCTTGCCAAGGATCCAGACAATTGGGACAGCAAGGAGAAGTCCTGTGTTAAAGGTCAATTGGAAGGTGAAGGGAAGGAGATAAGCATCGCCATTGGTCTCAAGTGTACCAGACATAAAGGACAAGACCAAGAGGATCTTCCAAGCTCGGTTGCAAAGATCAATGTTGGAGTGAGAAAAGATCTTTTCTTGATAGAGATTTTGGAGGAAGCTGCGAATAGTGAGGAGAAGAAAAATATAAATAGCGCTTGAGGCTAGTGGGAAGAGCAGCTGCCAGAGGGGTTGCAGATGTTTGGGGAAGAGCTGGATGCCATTTACCTCAAAGGACAAGCGTCCAGATTGAATGAGATCCTTAAACACTCCCATCCGAGAAAGCAGGTGGATGACCAGTGCAGCCAGGGTCATAAAGCCACAGAAGTAAATGAAAGCCGTTAAGACTTCAATGACATTTTTTAAGGTTTTTGAGTTTTTCATCGCAAGCCTCCTTAAAGTTTTTTATTTTTCACTTATAGTATACTCCTTATAAAAAATAAGTCAACAAAAAAGTATCGAAAAACGATAAAAAGTTTATGAAATTCAGTCAAAATTTGCTTTAAATAGAATTTAAGGTATACTATTAGGTAACTACCATTTCAAGGAGGTATTGAAATGATCAAAAAATTAGATAAGAAATATCTTTGGATGATCATCGCTTTTGTGAGTGCAGTGGTTCTAATCGGAGGAGTCTATCTCTACTCTAGCTCCAATATTCAACCGGATCATCAAAAAGAGTTCAATCAGACCTCGAAGACCTCTTCTTCTTCTAAGGAAAAAGCCATCGATCTATCTGGTGAATATGTCTCAAGTGCGCGTGATAAGGCCAAGATTCAAAAAGATGGGAAATCTTGGAAGATTGATTACGAGACAGAAGATGGTCCTGTATCAGCAACTTTCTCAACGGATTTCAAAGTAGAAGGAGCCAATAAAGTTTCTACTAGTCAGATGAAAAAGTCAGATGGAAATAAGGATTTCACCATCACTGTGCGTATCTTTAAATACAAAACAGATAAAGACCCCCTTATTACGGTAACCATGTCAGACAAAGACCCCGATCATGAGATGGTCTTTGCCAATCGGAAGGATTTCTTCAAGTCGACGAATCCAGATGATGCAGTATTGGATGGGGATTTGACAACCTTCTCAGGAAGCTATTCCAATGAATCGATTGAACAGCAGATTGCGGATTCCGGATTTAAGCTGTATGGCTATAGTCCAGAAGATTATTACAATCACCGGACTACTGTCTTTCCTTCTATCTACTCTGATCAGGATAAGGGGTGGAGCTTCTGGAGTGGAGCTAGCAATGTCCAATTTGTCCTCAATAAAGATAAGAAACCTAAGAAAGCTGGATCAACCTATCAGGTTTACTTTGTCCAAGCTGGAACAACTGGAGAAACTCCTGGTCAAGAATTGATTGTCACCTTGATTCCTGAAAATGTTCAAGGTCCTGATGGCGTCGTTTCACCTTTGAGACGTATCTTCTACCATCAAGCCTCCTTCCAAGCCTACCAGGACAAATGGTGGGAAGCTTACCCAGAGCCTAAGAAGGAAGCAGACCTCGATATTGCGGCTATCAATAATGGAGATTTTTCAAGCTTGGCAGGGACATGGCGCAATGCCAAAGGCCAAGAGATGGTCATCCAAGAAGATGGAACTGTGAAAGGCCAAGGAAGATTAAAAGCAGTGCCAAACTCGGATAAGACAAGTAAAGTCCCTTATGTAGATCTACGTGTGGGAGAAACAGGAGTGGCAGTTGGCCTCTTTAAGATTGGTTTTGAAAATCCTGATGGAGACCAGTCAGATAAGAGCAAACCTCGTTTGGTTGTTACCCAATCAGCTGGGAACTATCCAGCAGATCAATACTTCTATCGTCAATAAGAAGCGAAAAACCCAGGGAATGTGATTTCCTGGGTTTTGTTTTGCTTTAATGAATTCTCTTTCTATAAAAAAAATTCGTTTACACCATTTGATGTAAACGATATTATTACATTTTATAAAATAGAGTTAAAATTGTCAATCTTTGTGCTCAAGAAGCAGAGGTGAGGAGGACTCGACTGCGTTCTTTCGCTTGAAAAATGCAGCCATTTGAAGCAGGATCCGGGGAACTGTTTGCCATTTTTTCCAAGCTTGGACACGGGTGTCGATGAGTTGCTTGGCTAGACGTTCCAGCATTTCTCTTTCTGTTGGATCTAGGTCCTGAGCATTTTGAAAGATTTCTTTGATCTTGGAGAAATTTTTCAAGTTCATCAAATCATTAATCGAAGTGATGCCGGCGTCCAGAAAAATGCCAAAAAAAGTATCAAAGAACTTCTTGCGCTCATCCGCCGATGTTTCGCGAACCCACTGCTTCAGGGTCTCGTCGGTCTGCTGGCTATCGGGACTGGTTTGATCCAGGGTCACAAATCCATCCTTTTCAACCATCCAAGTAAAGGCGTCATGCTGGGCAAAGCCACCAAAGGCACGGCTTTTGACAATCGTAGCAGGCTCAGGAACTTCCAGCATCATCCCAACGATGGACCCTTGCGGGACAAAGGGGTGAACGAGGTGAGCGATTCGTTGATAGCCCTCCGTTTCGATAATGGACTTGTTGAGGCCAGGAGCGTCGTAACAGTAGATGGCGTCGACCCGTTCAATCAGATGATCTGGAAGGTAAGAGCAGGCGTAGGCTGCGAGATTGCCTCCTTTGGAGTGGCCGGCTACCATAAAGCGTCCTTTAGGAAATTCCTTCATGACATGTTGTAGGTAGCTGGCTGCACGCCTCTGAGATGGGATATGGTCCATATATGTCATGTGGAAGTCTTCCTTCCAGCCGATCAAGGTATCATCCGTCCCCCTGAAGACAACTAAATAAACATCCATAGTAAGACGATAGGTCATAGCCGCAAACTGCTTCTGAACATCGGGGTCATATTCGTCGACATAGTTAAGAAGTTTGAGATTCTTAAAGCGTTTGGATGTAGCTAGGACATCGACTAATTGCAGGTGTTGGTCTGTCACGATGAAATCTGTGGTTCGATCGACTAGCTCTGCTGCATCAGATAAGCGGACTTCAATATTGGTCGTATCCCCTTGGGGCACGATCCGATCAAAAGGAAGATAGGTCAGCTCTGTCAGTGCCAGGACATCGAGTTCCTTAAAAGGGCGATCGTAGATGGAATCATAGGCGACATAGTCTAGATAATCAAAAATCGTGGACATGAGATTCTCCTTTGTATCTGTATGTTCAGTATAGCATAAAATACCTGAAAAGCCCCTCAGTAAAAATAGGAAATTGACGAAAGGAGTTACCTGTAAGTTGAGATGGCGAAAAATATGTATGCTCCTTAGATAATTTGATATAATGAAAGGGTAATACTCTAGTAAGAAAGAGCAGGAAAGAGCATGCACAAAATTCTTCTTGTCGAAGATGATGAAACCATTCGCCAACAAGTGAAGAAAATCATGGAGCAGTGGGGCTTTGAAGTTATTGCAGTTGATGACTTTATGGATGTATTGGGGACCTTCGTCCAGACCAATCCTCATCTGATTCTGATGGATATTGGCCTTCCTCTTTATAATGGCTACCATTGGTGCCAGGAGATTCGTAAGGTGTCTAAGGTCCCTATCATGTTTTTATCCTCACGAGATCAAGCTATGGACATCGTCATGGCTATCAATATGGGAGGAGATGACTATGTGACCAAGCCATTTGATCCCAATGTTCTTCTGGCAAAAATTCAGGGTCTCCTTCGCCGCTCTTATGAGTTTGGAACTGATCAAGATTTGTTAGAACACCGGGGCGCCATCCTCAATCTCAAATCCATGGATCTGGTCTACGAGGGAGAGGTGGTTAATTTGACCAAAAATGAATTTCAAATTCTTCGCATCCTTTTTGAAAAAGCTGGAAGTGTAGTGGCTCGGGATGATTTAATGAAGGAATTGTGGAACAGTGATTTCTTTATTGATGATAACACCCTCTCGGTCAATGTAGCTAGACTTCGGAAGAAACTCGAAGAAGCAGGACTGGAACATTTTATCGAAACGAAAAAAGGGATAGGATACAGGTTGAGCAATGGATAATCAATTCTTATTTGTCAAACACTATCTGATTTCTCATCGCCGCTATCTCTATTTGATTGGTTTACTCCTTTCGTCCCTGGTCTTGTTTGCCTATATATTCGAAGGCTACCGCAATTTTCTCCTTTACCTGACAGGAATTTTGGCTTTTTTGAGTCTTCTTCTGGTCATTTGGGATGCTGTGGCTAGGTATCAGGCCTGTCGGAAGGAAGTGCTCTATGGGGAGGGACTACCTGAGACCCCTCTAGAACTGGTCTTGAGTCAGAAACTAGCAACCAGTCAGCAAGCCCAACGTGAGCAGACAACGGTGAGTCTAGAGACCTACAATGACCTGATGGATTACTATACCCTCTGGGTCCACCAGATTAAGACGCCCATTGCGGCCAGTCAACTCTTGGTTAAAAATATAGAAGACAGCGATCTGAGACAACAAATGGAGCAGGAGCTCTTTAAGATTGATTCCTATGCCAATGTGGTCCTCCAGTATCTGAGACTCGAAAGCTTTCACGATGATTTGGTTCTTAAGCGTGTTCCACTCGAAGAGCTGGTCAAAGAAGTCGTGCGAAAGTATGCCATCTTCTTTATTCAAAAGGGCTTGACGGTGGATCTGCATGACTTAGATGTCGCCGTCATTACCGATCGCAAGTGGCTCTTGGTCATCATCGAGCAATTGCTGTCTAACAGCCTTAAGTATACCAGCACTGGCGGGATTGAGATCTATTTCAAAGATCAGACCCTTTATATGAAAGATAGTGGGATTGGAATTAAGGATAGTGATATACTCCGTGTCTTTGAGCGGGGATTCTCCGGCTACAATGGGCATTTGACCCAGCAATCTTCTGGACTAGGCCTCTATCTGTCTAAAAAGATTGCCGATCAGCTAGGGCACCAACTCCAGATGACGTCTCAAGTCGGCCAAGGGACGACTGTTGCCATTCACTTTGAAGAGAAGAAGTTGGTCATGGATTAGGGGAATACGTCGGTACCTAATGATTCTCTCCCTAAAGTCCTCTTTTATTTAAAAATGACAAAAATGTAAGATTTAATTTTAAAAATGAAAGGTTAGGTTATGGTGACCACCTTTTATTTTTTATACAATAGTCTCATCAAATGAAGGAGGTCAAGAAAATGAAACTCTTGAAATGGATGAAAGAACCCAAAAAGATTAAAAAACCAAATAAGAAAACCGATTTGGAAAAGGCGGAATTTGGTCGCCAAGTCCTACAACAAACCCAAGAATTTTTCTTGATCTACTAGTTAAAGGAGAAAAGCATGTCATTACTAGACGTTCAACATATCAAAAAAATCTACAAAACCCGTTTTCAAGGGACGCAGGTTGAAGCCCTAAAAGATATTCACTTCACCGTGGAAAAAGGTGAATACGTGGCCATCATGGGGGAGTCAGGATCTGGGAAATCGACCCTCCTCAATATCCTAGCTATGCTGGACCAGCCGACGGAAGGGCGGGTCTACCTCAATGGCACCGATACTTCAACCATCAAGAACAAGGATGCGTCCAGCTTTCGTCGGGAAAAACTAGGCTTTGTCTTTCAAGACTTCAACCTGCTGGATACCTTGTCCGTCAAGGACAATATCCTCTTACCTTTGGTCCTTTCTCGCAGACCGGTCAAGGAAATGATGAGCAAGGTCGATAGCGTGAGTCGAGAGTTGGGCATTCACCAACTTCTAGAGAAATATCCTTACGAAATCTCTGGTGGGCAAAAACAACGGGTGGCTGTGGCACGGGCTATTATCACCTCACCTGAAATTCTCCTCGCTGATGAGCCAACAGGGGCGCTGGATTCCAAGTCTTCGGCTGCTTTGCTTGACGTCTTTGAAGATATCAATACCATGGGACAAACTATCCTCATGGTGACCCACTCAACCGCAGCAGCAGTTCGGGCCAAGCGCGTGCTCTTTATCAAGGATGGAATTCTCTACAACCAGATCTTCCGTGGGGAAAAAACAGAACGTCAGATGTTCCAAGAAATCTCGGATACCTTGACGGTCATGGCAAGTGAGGTGGAGTAGATGTTTCGATTAACCACTAAATTAGCTTGCTCTAATCTCATCAAGAACCGCAAACTCTATTATCCCTTTGCGATTGCGGTCATTCTCGCAGTGACCATCGCCTACCTCTTTGACTCCCTGACCTTTAATCCCAACATTTCTAAGCTGCGAGGGGGATCTTCCATACTCTTCACCCTAGGCTTGGGACTGTTTGTGGTCAATGCTGCTGGAGCCATCATCGTGCTCTATGCCAATAGCTTTGTCATGAAAAACCGCTCCAAGGAGCTGGGAATCTACAGCATGCTGGGCCTTGAAAAGCGGCATCTCATCAGCATGATCTTCAAGGAGCTCTTGATGTTTGGCTTTGTGACTATCTCAGCTGGTGTTTTGATTGGGGCTCTCTTTGACAAGCTGATCTTTGCCTTTCTCTTGAAACTCATGAAGATGAAGGTCCAGCTAGTATCCACCTTCCAACCTGGGATTGTAATTTTGGTCTTTGTCACCTTTGGTCTCATCTTTGGCCTCCTAGTTTTTCTCAACGCTTGGCGCATTCTCCGTTTGAATGCTCTGCAGTTGACGCGTGAGAAAGCCAGTGGTGAAAAGAAAGCCCGCTTCTTGTGGCCCCAAACCATCCTTGGCATAGCTTCACTCGGTTTTGGCTACTATCTAGCGCTAGCTGTTGAAGACCCCATGTCTGCGATTGTGATCTTCTTTCTAGCAGTTATCTTGGTCATGATCGGAACTTATCTGCTCTTTAATGCAGGGATCACTGTCTTCTTGCACTTGCTTAAGAAAAAGAAGGCCTATTATTACCAACCCAACAACATGATTTCGGTCTCTAACCTCATCTATCGCATGAAGAAAAATGCAGTGGGCCTTGCGACCATTGCCATCCTCTCAACCATGGTATTGGTGACCATCTCCTCTGCAACCAACATCTATATCGGTGGTGAAACGATCAAGAAAATCATGAATCCACATGATTTCTCCATTCAAGGAAAAGGCGTGGATTTGGAGCTAATCAATCAAAAATTTGATGAATTTGCATCTGAGCACCAGCTTGAGATCAAAAATCGTGACCTGATGAACTATGCTACCTTTGGGGTCGAATCACAAAAGGGCACAGACTTCACGGTCTATCCTGATGATGAAAACGATGTCAGACCGAGAACAGTCTTTCTGGTCTTTGATGCAGCTAGCTATGAGCAGATGACAGGAGAACACGTCGATCTGACCGGCAACCAAGTCATCCTCTTTGCCCACAATAAGGCTCTCACAGGGCAAAAGCAGTTTACCATCAATGGGCAAGACTTCCAAGTCAAGGAAGAAGTGACCAAGGATTTTATCACCGATCATGTTCCAAATATCTTCAATATGCTGACAGAGGATTTCAATTACCTGATCGTGCCTGACCTTTCAGCCTTTGTCGCTCAGTTTCCGAACCTTGCTGTCGTTACTCAAATCTATGGTGGTTTCAATGTCAATGTTGACGAAGACCAGCAACTCAAGCTGGCAGCTAGTTATGACAAGATGATCGATGAACTGAGTAGCCAACAGGGACAAGGAACTTTTGTCTATGGAGGCAATCGAGCATATAATGTGAGAGAAATGAATAGCCTCTTTGGTGGCATCTTCTTTATTGGTATTTTCTTGTCATTGATCTTTATGGTCGGAACAGTCATCGTCATCTACTACAAGCAAATCTCAGAAGGCTATGAAGACCGTGACCGCTTCGTTATCCTCCAACAGGTGGGACTTGATGAAGATGAAGTCAAACGGACCATCAACCGTCAAGTGCGAACCGTCTTCTTCCTTCCCCTTATCTTTGCCTTTGTCCACCTGGCCTTTGCCTACCATATGATCCGCCTTATTCTTAAAGTGCTCGGTGTCATCAATAGTAGCCAAGTCCTCATCGTCACCCTCAGTGTCTGTGCCGTCTTTCTCATCACCTACCTAATCGTCTTTTGGATCACCTCTCGTAGTTATCGCAAGATTGTGCAGATTTAAGAAAAGAGAAGCTCGCTTATGGCGGGCTTTTTTGTGCACTTCAAAATCACAAGATTGTGACACTTTACAGTTCGGTAACATTTGAAAAAAGTACTTGAATTTTAAGAGGGCAAGCGTTAGAATAGTGCGTACTTAAAAAACGAAAGGTATTTTGAAAATGAATGAAAAACAAATGAAAATTCTTGGTTGGGTTGCAACCTTTATGTCTGTGATGATGTATGTGTCTTACTTCCCACAAATCATGGATAACCTCGCTGGTCACAAAGGAAACTTTGTCCAACCTTTAGTTGCCGCTATCAACTGTAGCCTTTGGGTCTATTATGGACTCTTCAAAAAAGAACGCGATATCCCACTTGCTGCAGCCAATGCACCAGGGATCATCTTTGGTTTGATCACAGCCATCACAGCTTTATAAGAAGGAACTAGCTCCCGCAAGGAAGCTAGTTTTTTAATACCTTACAGAAATGTAAGAAATCAGGCTGAAAATGAAAGGTTAGCTTATTGTAGATCTCTTTCCAAATCGTTACAATAGAGATGTAAGAAGTTCTATTAATATCAATCATATAACTAGATGGAAATGGAGAATGAAAATGGCCTTATTAGATGTACAACATGTGAAAAAAATCTACAAAACCCGCTTCCAAGGAACTCAGGTCGAAGCCCTAAAAGATATCCACTTCACCGTGGAGAAGGGCGAATACGTCGCCATCATGGGGGAATCAGGATCTGGGAAATCGACCCTCCTCAATATCCTAGCCATGCTGGACCAGCCGACGGAAGGACGGGTCTACCTCAATGGCACCGACACCTCAACCATCAAGAACAAGGATGCCTCTAGTTTCCGTCGGGAAAAATTAGGTTTTGTCTTTCAAGATTTCAATTTGCTCGATACCTTATCGGTCAAGGACAATATCCTCTTGCCTCTTGTCCTTTCTCGCAGACCAGTCAAGGAAATGATGAGTAAGGTCGATAGCGTCAGTCGAGAGTTGGGCATTCACCAGCTTCTTGAGAAATATCCTTACGAAATCTCTGGTGGCCAAAAACAACGGGTGGCTGTAGCACGGGCTATTATCACCTCACCTGAAATCCTCCTTGCCGATGAGCCAACAGGGGCGCTGGATTCCAAGTCTTCGGCTGCTTTGCTGGACGTTTTTGAAGATATCAATAGCATGGGGCAAACTATCCTCATGGTGACCCACTCAACCGCAGCCGCAGCGAGGGCCAAGCGCGTGCTCTTCATTAAGGACGGGATCCTTTACAACCAGATCTTCCGCGGGGAAAAAACAGAACGTCAGATGTTCCAAGAAATCTCGGATACTTTGACGGTTATGGCGGGTAAGGAGGATAGCGATGTTTAAATTATCGAGTAAATTATCCTTTTCTAACCTCAAACAAAATCGCAAGCTGTATTACCCCTTTGCCTTGGCTGTTATTTTAACGACCATGATCCTCTATAGCTTTATCGCTTTGGCATCGACCCCTCATTTAGAGGATTCTTACGGAGGGGGGGCGGCGAGAACTGTTCTTGGTTTTGGTAGTTTCGTCGTCCAGCTGGTCGTCATCATTTTGGTGGCATATGCCAATGGCTTTGTCATGAAAAATCGTTCCAAAGAACTGGGCTTGTACAGTGTTCTGGGAATGGAGAAGAAGCATCTCCTCATCATGACCTTATGGGAATTGCTCTTCTTCTATGTTCTCACAGTTGGAGTAGGACTAGGTTTGGGGCTCTTATTTGATCGCCTGATTTTTGCCTTGCTCCTAAAATGTATGGGGCTACCAGTCGTCATTCAATCAACCTTCCAGCTAGGAGCTGTCATTGACACTTTACTTGGGTTAGCCTTAGCTTTTGGCCTCATTCTCTTGTTGAATTCTTTCCGCCTCTTGCGCTACAGTTCCCTCCACCTCATGCAACAGAAAAAAGCAGGAGAGAAGAAGGGACGCTTCTTGCTGGTCCAAACTCTTTTAGGACTTGGGCTCTTAGGAATTGCGTTTTATATAGCGCTAACCGTTGAGCGTCCGGTAGCTGCTGTTCAAGGATTCTTTATTGCTGTCATTTTGGTCATTCTGGCGACTTATCTCTTATTCAACGCTGGCTCCATTACCTTCTTAAGATTTCTCAAAGGTAGGAAATCCTACTATTACAAGCCAGAGAATTTTATATCCGTCTCTAACTTAATCGCTCGGATGCGAAAAAATGCAGCGGGCCTTGCGACCATTAGTATTCTTTCCACCATGGTCTTGGTAACCTTAACCGGGTCGCTCAATATCTTTATTGGAGGGCAGAACTACCTAGATACTGTTTACCCTTCTGATTACATGATTAGTGTGGGGCATATGCCTTCAGATGCTGAGACAGAACCGGTTATCAAGGATGTTCAAGCTCAAATTAAGAAAACAGCCGATGCGACAAATCTATCAGATTATCAGGTGGCACAGACAACATACTGGTCGGCTGAAATTCGAAAGATTGATGGAAAGGTCTTAGAGGTGTATGAGCAGTCTTATCAACAAACTGATCAGGAGTTGAAGTCAGAAGGAACCGTCTACTTTTTTGATCAGGCGACTTATGAGCAACTGACCGGTCAAAAAGTTGAGCTTGGAGAAAATGAAATCTTAGCTTATGGGTATCAGTATCCAGGAAGATTAGACTCGCAGTTAGAAATCAATGGGAAGACCTTCACGATTAAACAAAAACTAGATTCCAATTTTATCCAAGGGAAGATCCCACAAAACGCCCTGTTTCAACACCAAATGGGCTTGTACCTTGTCCTCCCTGACTTGAGTCAATTGGGACTAAAAGTCGATAAAAATTTGGAATTCGCTATTAATGCCAAAAATAAAGACAACAAAGATTTTACTGGTGACGTGACCAAAGAGCTGTATTCGACAGACAAAATGAGTCAATATGGTGCGACTTATTTTGGTGGATATGAACGATACAGTATAGAGAAGGAGTGGCGTGAAACAGCAGGGACTCTCCTCTTTATTGGGATTTTCCTATCAGTCATCTTTCTATTAGCTACAGTACTCGTCATTTACTACAAGCAGATTTCAGAGGGGCATGAGGATCGGGATAATTTTGTGATCTTGCAACAAGTAGGATTGGACCAAAAGCAAACCGGGACCACTATTCGCAAACAAATTCTCACTGTCTTTTTCCTTCCACTATTCTTCTCCTTCTTGTACCTAGGAGTGGCCTACAAGATGATTGCAAAAATCGTAGCCATCTTAGGAGCGACCAATGCGGGCTTGGTCCTTCAAACAACCTTAGCAATCTGTGCTGTCTTTTTCATCTCTTATGTCCTCGTCTTTCTGCTGACTTCCAGAAGTTATCGGAAGATTGTCGTGAGATAGCGTTTGAATCTATATAAGATTAGAAATGAAAAAGACGATAAGTAGACAAACTGTTTTTTTACTTAGAACAAGCTAAGTGTTGCAGAAAGTTTCAAGGATAGGTTTTTCCTTAATCAAAAACACCGAGGATTTGATCCTCGGTGTTTTGACGTCAACCATTATTTGACGTGTTTTTCAAGTTCGTCTTGCGCTTTTTTATTGGATTTTTCTTTTTCTTTCAACCAATTCTTATACGCTTTTTCGTAGTCAGCAGTTGTGACAACATCACTTTGTAATTCCATGTACTTGTAGTAGCTAGAACCATCTTTGATACCGATCAAGGAGAAGGCTTTTGTAAATGGTTTGATCTTCGTGATCGAAGGAACAGCACCCTTAGAGTAGACAGGAAGTGCAAAGGCATTGTCTGTCAACCAAGCTTGGGCAACAGCATATTTTTCGTAACGAGTATTGGTATCCAATTGTTCCGCATTGGCATCATCCAATAGTTGTTTATACTCGTTCAAACCAAGTTGTTCGATAAGGGCTTGGTCAGTTGCAGGATTGATCCCCATACCTGCTAAGGCTGAACCATCTACTGGATTGAAGATATCCAAGTAAGTGGATGGATCTTGGAAGTCAGGTCCCCAACCACCGATATCCATATCAAAGTCTTTTTGATCTGGTGTTTGGGCGAAGTAGGTTGCGTTGTCTGCATCTTCCGTAGACAATTTCTGAACATCCACGACAACATTTTCTTTTCCTAATGTTTTTTCGATGGAGTCTTTCATTGAGTCTGCCTACTGTACAAGGCTAGCAGCAGATTGGTCAACCACATAGTCGATGTGGATTGGGAATTGAACACCTTGCGCTTGGAGCTCTTCTTTGGCTTTGGCAAATTGCGCTTTGGCCTTGTCCGCATTGAACATGCTATCTTGCGCATCAGCTAGGCTGACATCCTTCCAATCATCTCCTGTTGCGGCAAGTTTTTCTTCGACAACGCTACCGAAGTCTTTGTTGTCTACTTGCACAAATGTTGGAGGTACAAGAAGCGTACGAAGGGTTTTGCTAGCGCCATCTTTCCCGTTTGATTGGGCACTTAGTGAAGTACGATCAAGGGCAAAGTTGATGGCTTGACGGAAGTTTTTGTTTTGAAGAGCTGTTTTTGTTTGGTTCTTCTGGTCGTCTGTTGTCTTCTCGGTATGACCGTAGTTTTGACGGTTTACGTTGAAGTAGACATAGTAGACAGTCGCATCTTGCGGTGAATAGACGATATTGTCCTTGAATTTTTTCTCAATGGTGCTATAGGTTGAGCTCGTTGGGAAGAGACGCGCTGTGGTCAAGTTGCCATCAGAGAAGTTACGAGCTAGGTAGTCTTGGTCAGAACCATCGAAGTAGGTCAATTTGATATTTTCAATCTTCACATTGTCTTTATCATAGTAGTTCTCATTTTTAGTAAACTCCATCAAAGATTTTGAAGTGAAGGATTTCAAGTAGTAAGGACCGTTGTAAAGGATTCCAGAAGGTTTGACGCTACCGAAGTCTTTTCCTGCAGACTCAAGAAATTTTTCATTGACTGGCATCATGGTCGAAGTCGTCAATTTAGAATTCCAGAAGGATTCAGGTTGAGCCAAAGTGTATTGGAGTGTATGGTCATCAACGGCTTTGACACCAACTTTAGAGAAGTCCGTGTTTTTACCAGTGACATAGTCATCCAGGCCGGCTACTGAGTTTTGAACCAAGTAGAGTGCATCTGACTTGTTGTCTGCTACATATTTCAGAGAAGTGACGAAGTCCTGTGCAGTGACATCCGCATATTCGTTCCCTTCTGAGTCATACCATTTTGCATCTTTACGGAGTTTATAAGTGTAGGTTAGTCCGTCTTTAGAAACAGACCAATTTTCCGCTAGTGCAGGGACGAGATTACCATATTGGTCATTTTCAAACAATCCATCCACCAAGTTAGTTGTAACGTCACTTGTTGTAGAACGGTTTGAAAGGAGGTAGTTCAAAGAATCTGGATCAGTACTAAACACGTATGAGTATGTGTTTGTCTGAGAAGATTTTGAAGATGATCCACATGAAGCAAGGAACAGGGCTGAAGCAACCGTGACACCTGCTAGGAAAGCTAGTTTAGATTTTTTCATCACTTATCTCCTTTAATAAAGATTTTGTATTATTATACACCTTTTTTTATAAAAAGCAATTGTTTTTTGAAAATAATTGTATATTTAGTCATAATATTCGGATTCCTTGAGTTTTATTCAATATTATTAACTATTATGCTTTACAAACTAGCTAAGGAGGAGTATACTAATAATGAAAGGGCTAGTATGTAAAACAAACTAGTTAAAAAGAAGGGTGTATAGAAAGGGGGAGAAGGATGAAAGAGTCGCAATTGCTCAAGGGTGTCCTGGAAGGTTGTGTTTTAGAAATTATTTCAAAGAAATCTATTTATGGCTATGAATTGATCCAAAGCCTTAAGGAAACCGGCTTTGATAAGATTGTTGCGGGGACCGTTTATCCCTTGCTTCAGAAGCTAGAGAAGCAGGGAGTCATAGTAGGAGAAATGAGGCCCTCTCCGGATGGACCTGATCGCAAATATTTCTCTCTAACCAAAGAAGGAAGAGAGCGCCTAGAGGAATTTTGGAACCAGTGGCAGGATCTGGTTATTAAAGTAGAACGCGTGAAAAAGGAAGGGGAAACACCATGACGTCAGCTATTTATTATGAAGAAACGCAGGCTTTGGTTCAAACCTTTAGACAAGAGGATCAAGCTTATTTCCAAGATCTCTGGGATTATTTTAATTTCGCCGGTTTCTTATATGAGGAGAAGGCTTTAAAAGAGCAGGTCTATAATCTAGCGCTAGATTTTTCGCAAGCAAGCGGAGATGGATGGACAGCCAAGGACTATTTTGGACAGGATCCAAAGGGAATGGCAGACCAAATCATCGAGAACATGCCTAAAGAATCCACGCGATCCGTTCTAAAATATGGGGCAATCGTCTCAGGAATTGTCATTTTTTATCGCCTCTTAAGTGATTTTGCTTCACAAGCAGTCCTGATTCTCAAGCCCCTTGTCTATCTAACGGATAGTATTTTGGGTATTTTAGCCGTTGGGTTACTATTCTATCTCCTTCGTCGCCTCATTTTTGCAGAAGAGAAGTCAAAAAAAGCAATCTATGTAGCAGTCGTTCTCGTTCTGGGGATCTATTTTATCAGTGAAATAGTTGGGGTCCGTTTCTTGCCAGCTTTTGCCTGGTTGACAGTACCTAGTCCGTGGGATACTTTCCTGATGACAGGGGCTTCTGCAGGTCTTATCCTGTGGCAATGGAAAGAAGAGTTTGCTCGTGCCTTCATCTTTCCTATTCTGTCCTTCTTAGTAGTGGGATTCTTGCATCGCTGGACTTTGGCACAAGGGATTCAGAATTCTACCATGACCATGATCCTACCTACGGTAATCATTGTTATAGGATTGATGATTTACTATTGGTTCACGATTCGCGCCTTGAAAAAGAACAAGACAGAAAATGGTGAATAGAGTGAAAAGGGGGAAGAAACTCCACTTTTTCTGTTGAAAAGCAACGAGCAAGCTTGATTTTTGTTATAATGAAAGGGAGTATGAATCGAAGGAGAAGATGATGACATTTGAAGAAATCTTGCCTGGACTAAAGGCAAAAAAGAAATATGTGCGAACTGGTTGGGGCGGTGCTGAGAACTATGTCCAGCTTTTCGATACCATCGAGCAAAATGGGGTTGCCCTTGAAGTGACGCCTTATTTTCTCATTAACGTATCTGGTGAAGGCGAAGGCTTTTCCATGTGGAGTCCAACCCCTTGTGATGTCTTAGCGACAGACTGGGTGGAAGTTCATGACTAAAGGGGTCTTGATCACAGGCGTTAGCTCCGGGATTGGTCTGGCTCAAGCTCGACTCTTTTTAGAAAAGGGCTACCAAGTTTATGGGGTAGACCAGGGTGCTGATCCCCAGTTGCCAGGTGAGTTTCACTTCTTGCAGCGGGACTTGACCTTGGATTTGACGCCGATTTTTGACTGGTGTCCTAGGGTCGACATCTTGTGCAATACGGCAGGAGTATTGGATGACTACAAACCACTTCTTGAGCAAAGCGCTCAGGAAATTCAGGAGATCTTTGAGATCAACTATGTGACTCCGGTAGAGTTGACACGGTATTATCTGACTCAAATGTTGGAGAAGAAGCAAGGGATCATCATCAATATGTGCTCCATTGCTTCTAGCCTAGCAGGAGGTGGCGGTCACGCTTATACTTCCTCCAAGCATGCTCTAGCAGGCTTTACCAAACAGCTGGCCTTGGATTATGCAGAAGCTGGGATTCAGGTCTTTGGCATTGCTCCTGGAGCCGTCAAAACAGGCATGACTGCAGCGGACTTTGAACCAGGAGGCCTAGCAGACTGGGTGGCTAGTGAGACCCCTATTAAACGCTGGATAGAGCCAGAAGAAGTGGCAGAAGTCAGTCTCTTTTTAGCCAGTGGGAAGGCCTCTGCCATGCAGGGGCAAATTCTGACCATTGATGGTGGCTGGAGTTTGAAGTAGAGTTGAAGGAGACTGAGGAATCGAGTTGAAAAGAGCTCGTCGATTTACTCAGTCTTTTTTTTAAAAACTTTACTCATTCATTTTGGATTCAGGGGAATGCTGTCTTGCATACCCGGATGCTGGACAATCATCGAGCAGAGGTGAAGATCATTTCCGAAGAAGGGAGAGGAAGTCTCTTTCGTGTGACTTTCCCACAGATCCAGGACAAGACTTCTGTCTAAGACGGTTGATTGAGCGATCAGTATTGGTTGAAAAGGTAAAATAATAAAGTAAAATAATAAGGATAAAATGAGTCTAGTAAAACCGCTGGGCTCATTTTCTATTTTAGCTTTATGGAAAGGGAATCTTATGGTATGATAGCCTAAAAGGGACCTGTAATATGGAGGTCAAACTATGGAAAGAGAGACTCAAAAAGGAGACGAGATGCGGAAACACCAAGAATTTTCACTGGAGCAGATCATCGAACAGATGCGTGTGGACAAGTTATCATCAGATGATTTTTGCCTCTATGGCAAGGAGGATGGAGAACTAGCACTAGCTAGGTCCTATTGGGTATCAAATTATCCGGATGTCGTGGAAGACCGTGATATTTACCCTGCTGATGTAGTGGAGCAAGATCTCCAGCTAGTCTACTATGGAGAGCAGTTGATTGATGTTCTTTCGGTTGCACTTGAGGAAAAGCCAGATGCAAGTCTCCAAGACTTGGTTGATGCTTTGAATTATTATAATCAGCACGATAACTTTATGCCCTTTAATGATTAGCTAGGTTGATTAGAGAAATGGTATCTGATGACTGATAGCATAAGGAGAGAAAATGATGAGAGAATATAAATTTGATGTCCATAACGAGATGTTTGTATCGATTCCAGAGGAAAGAGAAAAGGTCTGCCTTGCTTTAAGTGATTCTTTAAAGGTTATCAATGAGGAGTTAACTCCGTCTTATAAAGCAAAACTCGATAATCTACTGGATCAATCATCAGTATGGTTTCCAAAAGCTTTGGAAAAAATTCAGGAGGAATTTCCAGAACTAGCGCACGCCAGACTCCTATCCATTTTTATCTTGTCTGAACAAAGGGATATAGACCTAATTTTTGGCTTGGAATTTGGACTGAGAGAGGACTCGGAGCATGGTAGAGGACTTAAATTCTCCCTCGATAGTTTTGAAATTTTAGAATATGGTATAGGCGAAGTAGCATACTACTAGTTGTAGTCGATAACAAGAGAAGCACTAGAAGATGGAGCAGGATATGGTTGAGAAAGAATGGCGTTTTTATTCATCAGAGGATGATAGGGAGTGGGTGATTTTATCAGATCGTGATAGAGCTGAAACAAAAGAGGATATCCACTCTGTTAATCAGAAAGAATCCGTCATGCGAATGTATCGAAGACCGGGGGACTTTATCTCGGTGTCTTTGCTGTCTGCTTCTTATGAGATAGACGATGTAACAGGGAAACTTGGACAAGAGCGAGATTTCTATTTAAAAATTGAATGCCTGCAAGATGGATGGGCCAGTATTAGTTCTCAAGTCTATAAAAAAGAGGAAGCAGTAACCTTAGCAAGCCTCTTTATGGGACTCAGAAAAGATGCGGCTATCAAGCTTTGGAAGTTAAAAAAATTGGGTGAAAAGAATCTAGGAGATCGGATAGAAAAATGACAGTTACTATTGATGAATTAGTCAAGGAGCAAGGCTTTTGTCTGGTATATACAGAGGAGAAACCATTTAGTCTGGATGATGTCCGTTTCAACCTTTTGGCATATTTAGAGGATTATTCTAAAATGGGATTTTCTTTTTTCAAAGTAGCTACTGATCTAGTAAAACTAAGGAAAGAGCAAGAGAGTTATAGGCTTTTTGGCCAGTGTTTTTTAGGTGCTTTTGTGATTGGAGAAGAGGAGCAAATCTTTTTACTTTGCAATCAAGAAGGAAGGGAAGTTTTTCAAGAATCGAGGGTTTATGTCAATTCTTCCTTACATACTTTTGTTTCCTCTTATTCGCTCTTTCTATCAAGCATCTTTCTTTTGAAAGCAAAGTTTTATGAGATTGAGCAAGATGAAGTCGAAGAGATTGCAGCAAACTTGAAGAATCAAGTACTTGCCTTAGAAGCTCCCCTTGAACAAGAATTGCCCTTCTGGGAGCACATGGCCTATTTGATAGAAGACGATGGAATCGTTCTAAGAGATGATCTCTTACATATCTTAAATAAAGAACAGTAGGAATAGAATTAAATTAATTATGGAGAAAAAATTGCCCCAGATAAAGATTCGTGAGTGGAATGAAAAGCCAAGAACAAAACTTCGATTTATTAAAATTGGTGATATTTTTTGCTATCAATTTTCGGAGGAAATGTTTGTATTTGGTCAAATCCTTGGAAAAGTGAATGTTGGTCATGTCATCCAATTTTTCGATATCTTTCAAGCAAGTCCTACTATAACAGTTGAGGAGCTAAGTCGTGCTCAATTTATAGGTAAGCCCATCATTATAGATTCCTACACCTTGTTTGATCGAAGTCCAGTATGGTCTTGGCAGATAATTGGTCACCAAGTGGATTTTGATTCAAGCCCTTTTAAGGATTTAGCCTTTAAATGGGGAGACCCAAATGGTCCTCAATTTGGGAAGGTCTGGCTAGATGGTAGGACAGAACCTAAGATTTTTTCTAGGGAAGAAGTTGAGGACCTAGACTGGGAAGCCTGTGTCGGAAGTATAGTTTATAACAGAATATTGGAAGAAGAATTGGACAAGCAAATGAAATAAAGGAGTTTGAGATGGACTATGTAGATGAGTTAATTTCAGGACGTACGCCTTTGGTAAAAAAAGCAGCGAAAAAAATTTTAAAGGGTAAATTAAAAGGATATGGACCATTTTTGCATCAAGCCTTGGAAGGCGAGATGGAAAAACCTAAATCATGGGAATCACAAATGTACTTGCTCTACGCCATAGCCGCAACGGATTGCACAGAGGAAATTCCCTATCTCAAGTCGTTGCTGCTGAGAGATATTCCAAACCCTGTAACCTACCGCTCTCTAGCAGTAGCGATTGCTTATCTAGAAAATTCAGAAACAGAGAACTTGTCTTTCGTTTATGAGTCCTTGGAATCGAATAATTTCTCGCAAGTTGCGGGTGCTTGTGCTGCTATTTATATGAAAAAGATAGCACTTAAAGATGATGATTTTAACAAAATTATGTCTTATGTAACTCAGCCTAAATATCTTGAGCATATTGGTCAAGTCACAAATCCATTTTTATTTATTTTAGCTGCATCTTATCTATATCCAGAACAGAATCGCCAGAAAATTGTAGACTTTTCCCGTCAGTTCGATATATCTATCGTTAAGGATATAATCAATGACGTTACAAAAGGAAAGGACGGCAGGAGGGTCAGTTTATTCTAAAATCTCCTTAAAGATCGAAACAATAACTCTTAAAAACAAGACTTTTATTCATTTTTAAAAAAGGAGTTCATATTGTGAAATGGTTTGAAAAAGCAGTGGGCAGGGAAAAGATTATTCATCTGTTTGATGGTGATTTGGAATTGAAGAATGTATTTCTTGATACTGTATTATGTTACGATTACAAATTAGATCTTGTCCTTTATTTATTTGATTTGCCAACGAATTTCCCTGAAAAGTGGCAGAAAAGTGCATTTAATGCTATAAAAATTAATTTAGAGTTTTTTAATTTAGATGAAATCCATTTTTATTCTAAGGGGATTCATAAGGTGAATGGTCAACTGAAACTGCTCTTTTTAGAAAAGAAGGTTGAATTCAATTTTATAAACCAAAATGATGTGATGTTATCAGGATCTTCTGACCTTATTAGAATTGCTGAGATTGGTCCTGTGAAGATTGATACTTAAAGATGTATTCCTAGCTTATTTGCGGAGATTCTGGATGATCAAACAATCCTCCATTGCTAGGAGGGACACCACGACTATGGGAAAATGGTCAAGAAAGGGAAATCTCTTTTGAGGAGAGTAAACAGTATGTATCCTAAAGGAGTTGGAATGCCTAACAGGTAGACAACCGAATCATTACATATTTAAAAAACTACAAACAACAGACCTTGACCTAAGGCTAAACCTTTCTACAAGAAAAAAACTACGAGACCACGAATATGAAGTTACAGTATTTTGAATTAGATAAGCCCTATGTGGAAAATCAACAGAGGATTGAGGAGCTGAAGGACTCAGCTACGCTAACTTACGAGGAAGCTAGAATTAAGGACTATCGACAGAATTGGAAAGACCTACGAAGAGCGTTCGTATATGAATCCAAATGTATGACCTCTATGGTAGAAAGGCTTTTCAAACCAGTTGTGAATACGGATTGTTGGAAAATCATCGTAGAATGTGTAGATACGATTAGCAATCCATCTATCATGAACCTACTTGGTGTCTATACTGTTCAGGTCTTATTTGATTTTTCTAGCTATAAAACCTTGAGTCCATTGGAACAGAAAAAGCTGCTCTTAGAGGCCTTGGTAAAAGGGGTAAAGCGCGTGTTTCAGGAGCTCTCCATTCCTTGCTCCTTGATAGAGGATGTAGTCAATGAAATAGAGAAAAACGATTACGAAAATAGCTGGGAGTGGAAAAGGAAGAAGATCCAATCCACGATCTTTTCCATTCAAGTGGAGCATCAGCTTGATAAGGTGGATTTGTTTTGGAAGATAGAGCACAAGGACAAGAGCATCCGTCAGTTGATTCAAACCTACCCTGCTCACGAGATGGATTATGGGGCTAAGCTTGGTAGACTGGAAGTGAAAGGGAACTTCCTTTATCTGTTGGATAAACAGAATGAGGTTGTGAGTAGAATTTCTGTTTTAGAATGATGGAGCAAGAACAATGAGTGACGTAAAAAAGAAATTATCCTTATTAAAAGTTGAAAGACGAATCAAGAATTTGAAGGGAATAAAGGATGTTCATTTTCTGACCGATAAAACTAAAGAAATTGATTGGTATGCTGGGGAGTTGAATCCTATAGACTCTCCGATTCCTTGCCTTTATGAGTTTCCTGCCGACCTTACTACTAAAGATCTAAGTAGGTCAATTCAAAGTCTAGTTGGCAATAGCAGTCGGTTTATCCTAGTTTTTTGGGAGTTTTCACCAGTTTACGTCTTGTTTCAAATGGAGTCTTTGGATGACTTTTTGCCCTCTTATTCTACTGAATTTTCTACCAGAGACCTGACACTTTTCTTTCAAGACCAGGAAAAAGTACTGGATCTCCATTTAGCGGAGGATAAAGTAGAAGTGAGAGTCTTGGAGAATAAGGCTAAGAACCGGTAGATTCTATAAATTGAAAATGAACATAGAATTAGTCGATGAAAGAGGCAAAGAGGAAAGAATGCCATTCTTGGAGAGACAAATGGTAAAGGTGGTTCTAATGTGTGAAAAAGAATATTATTATTATGGCAATAGTGAGTTTATGACAGGCCTAGGAGTTATTTATACAGAGTTTACTGGTCAGCGTGCAAGTCGACAAATTAACGTTTTGAATGGGCACTCTTATGCTTCCTCTTGCCTACAGGATTATGTTCCAGAAGTAGGGTTTCTACTCTATGATGGTCGAAAAGATGAGTTGGATTTATCAGACTCCATCAAGATTAGTCAAGAGGAATTTGAACGAATTTGGGCTCAGACTGTCGCTAGCGGTCAGAATGATGCGTAATTGTCAGTTGAAAATAGCCAAATATAATCCAAAAAATGTGAGAGGAATCCAATAATGATACTCAATTTGTTGAAGGAATTCGTAGAAGTCTATCATAGAAACAAGGGCTTAGGAGAGCTTGTATTTACTAGTGACTGTCTTCATGTCGAAAAGCCAGATTTGTCTGGTCAACTAAAAGACTTTTACCAGCATTTAGACTTTGATGAAGAAGCTTATTTTAGAGGAGCTCCCTATGATCTTGCTCTAATTCCTCTCCCTCTATGTGAAGCTGCATCAGAAGGATGGCAGGATCCTAGCTGGAAAGAGAGTTATGTGATTTTTGCCCACATGATGGGCGATGAGCCAATCTTTTGTGATCTAACTAGCGAGCTTAGTCCTGTATTTGGCAAGATTCCTGGGAATTCCAAGCTCTATAGCTTAAGCCCCTCTTTATCTACTTTCTTGTTTACCTATAGTCAGATGAAAAAGCTAGAAATCACCAAGTTTGAGAATAGCATCTACATTGATGAGGACTTGTCGGACTATAAAGAAGGTTTTTTAACAGGAATCAATGCTATTATCGAGGAGCAACTTCCTGAAGACTATCGAAATGATTTTATAGCATTTATGTTGGGCTGATGATAAAAACCGAAGAATGGGAAAAGTAGGAGGAAATATGAGCCATATGAATCTAGCAAAAGAAACCTTACTCCAGTTTATGCAGGCTATGTATTCTTGGGAGAAAAAGGCCACTAGGAGCCTAAGAAACCAAGCCGATAAAGAGATGTTGAAGGATGAATTAGCTACGATTTTTGACCAGTTTTGTAGATCTAAAAAAACACTCAGAGCAAGGGAAGTATCTTTATCCGTCCGGTTTCCGTTCGACTATAAATTAGAAACACATCCCATCGTTGATGAAGAGCATGACGGGAATCAAGCTTATTTCTACATCAAGGAGAATCGTTCTGGTATAGAAACTCTCTATCGTTTTCAAATGGTGTTTCAAACGGGGAAATGGTGGATTGATAAGAAAGAATGGCTTGATGATGGGAAGTGGATCAACTCTTCCTTGTGAAATACTGGATAGTATAGGAATGCAGGAAGAGATGTACTTCAAAAAACAGTGGTAGTTAAGTGTAAGAAATGAAATTTTAGAGGTCAATATGAATAAAACACTTTCAAATCAAAAAAGAAAATTAACAACCATTAAAAATCAAGTACTAAAGGCGAGAGATTTTCACTTAGAGGCAGAAAACCTATCTAATACTGAAGCCATTTTAACAGCTCTAAAATCAGATAAGAAAAGCGTTCAAGTTAACTACGAAGAAAATGGTGAGATAAGATCATACCTGTATGATCATGTAGATATGATTGATTCTATAAGTCCGTATCCTCTAGTCTCTAATTTTATAGAAAGTAAAATACCTGAAAACTACCAGTTATTATTGAACGGCTGTTTTTGTTCTGTTATGGCTGATATGGCTTCTGCTAAATATTTAGCTAAAGGTGGCTCAAACTTTGATACAGATATTTGTTTGAATATCTTATTTGCCCTTGCCTATTTAGATGATACTTATGTAGAGTTTTTAATTGATAAATTAGTGTATTTTAAAGAAGCTCAAGTTGAAAAAGGGAAGCAACCTATTTTCTTTTCATCCAGTAGTTTATTGCCTTTAGTCGTTTTTCTTTATGGAAATGGGGAGGGTGATCGACTTGCTAGCTTACTGGAGAATGCTTGTGATGCCAAATATAAACCATTGGACTCTAATCCTTATCATAATGTGAATGATACCTATAAACAGGTTATGGAAACTATTTTTTCAGAGGATATGGATGTTTTTAGAGAAACAATTTTATCCATGTGTGACTATCATTTAGCGAACACCAAAGACAGTCATTTAGTTGAATTCAATACCTTACTATGGCAATATTCCCCAATTGAAATCATAGTTTTATTAAAAGAACGTCAGAAAAGAGGGCTCTCAATCGACGGTATTAGCCATCCCTTGCTTGATGACTTTTTACCCTATTTCATGGATGACTTTCAGATATCCGAGCAAAACAAGATGATTCTAGGAACAATTTTAGAATAGTTGGGTAGAATTAGAATAGATGGAAAATGTCAATATCCCGTAGAATCGAATGTCGTTGTAGGGAAAAGACTGCAAAGAGGGGGAAACACGTGAATCTAGAAGCTATAAAATTTGATGATGATCTTGAAATGAGCGTTTTTATACCAGAGCAAGAAGATTCTATTCGCCTGGTTCTATCGGATGAGCTAGCTTTAGCAGATGAAGTAATGGCCAATGACTACAAAGAAAAAATCGTTCATATGCTTGGGTCATCTGCTTATTGGTATGAGTTAGCTGAAAAACGAATCTTTTCGGAACTATCCATGATGGGGCAGTTAATGGCGATTTATCTGCTCTCCGAACAGACGTCATCCGATTTTATTTTTGGCTTATTATATAGAGTGGACGCTGAAGTAGAGCATGGAAGAGGAATGAAGATCTCACTTGAAGAGATGACCATCATTGAGTACGGCGATGCTGAGAGAGCATTTTGTTAGATTAGAAGTCTAACGAATTGCGAATACTCCTCTCGTTCATATTAAAGGAGAATGAAGATGAAAAAGACTTACTTTGTTTATCGAGATAGTGGAGCGATAGAAAGGCAAAGTGATGGAGTTGAATTCTGTAAAATACCGGAGTTTTGTGATGATCAGATCTATTTTTATTGCGATGAATATATGCTCTTTTGGACTTCCATTGATGATGTAGGGGATATAGAGAAGGCTAGGGATTTTAAATTAAAAGACAACATAGTACCAGCAAGGCTAGAAGAGATTAGTGATGAAGGATTGATTGGCTACATAGATACAGTGAAACAATACAATATTGAGAATGGTAAAGTTGTGGGGATAACCTATATCCATTTAGATTCCTAGGAAATTGCACTGAGGAACTCCCCATATCCTGTTAGAAATAGAGGTAATAAAATGAAAGAGGCCAAAGAACTCTTCGTGAAAAATGGCTTTTCGCGACTAAAGCGAACCAATAACTATTATAAAATCAATCATGATTTTTTCACGGTCATCTATTTTCAACGAAAATCAAATGGGACTGCCTATTTCGTTAATATTGGCATTCATCCCCTCTTTCTGGAATCGGGACAGTTAGAAGAAGTGGATTGTGCTCTAAGGACTCGATTAGGTTCTATCGATAATAGAAATGGCATGGATCAAGCTGAATTGGAAAAGGCTGTTCAAGAGGCTATCGATTTTACTACTCAGTATTCATCGTATCCTACCGTATTTTCGAGCATAAATCCCGAGAAGGATCTTGAGAAGGATGGGTTGCTAAAAGATTTCTCTATCACCAAAGTGAACTTATGCAGATTGTATGTTGAGTATTATGATACCATTGATTCTAAGAAACTGGCTTTAGATTTCGCAAACTATGGCTTATCCATTACACCTAAGATTGCCTCTGTACCTAAAAACTTCTTTAAAACCTATATTCGTTCGGGAGAAATAGTCAAAACTACTTATTAGGGTGGAATGAAAGTTCTGATTGACTGATAAACATCCTGACGAAAGGAATCGGTAGGAGAAAATGTATACATCTTAATGAACAAATCTAAGACCTTTATAATAATCTAGAGCTGGCATTCTATGTCAATCTTGTACCAAAAAGGAAATAAGAAATGAAAAACTATTTACTGGACGAAAGGATATTTCAGTATCCTGAATCGTTTAAAAAATTGATCGAACTTAATTTAGTTGATTTTGATTGTTGGTATCTGTTGGATTCAGAATGGGCTCTGTCTTTGTACAAGGGATTGCAGGAAAGGTACCCAAGCAGAAAGTTGATTCCATTTGCTAAAAGAGGAGATTGTGATGATACAGCTTGTTTTGAAATAGGAAAGGGCAATAATGTCCAACTCATTCATGACTTTGCTGCCGAAGGATGGGAGCAACGAAAAGAGTTTAATGACTTTTGGGAATGGGTAGAATATGCGGTCAAATGCATGATAGAGTACAATAAAGAGGATGGGATTGAATAATCGCAAGCTCTTTTCTAGGGACGAAGGAACTCGTCTCTAATGATTTACAAGGCAAGGAGAACAAATGGAAACGATCAGCCAATTATTAAATGAGATTGAAAAATGTCTCCAACAGCTAGATCATTCTTGTTTAGACTTTCTAAATCCGGGAATATCTTCTCAACAGATTCAAGAATTGTTTGAGGAAATCCCATTGCAGCCAACCCAGGACTTGCGTGCTCTTTATACTTGGAGAAACGGTTCAGAAGATAGTGAGGGGATCACACTCGGTGAGCTGGCATTTTTTCCTGGTTTCTATTTGATGTCTCTGGAAGAGAGTATCCAGACCTACTTAGAACTAAGAGAAACGGATGCTTGGGGCAAGTCTTGGTTCCCAATTTTTGCCAGTGGAGGAGGAGATTTTTATGCCATGAACTTGGCTCCAGAAGCTCAGGGACAAATTCTTGGTTTTTATGTATTTGAAGAGGAGGCTCAGGTCGAATACCGGTCATTAGAATCTATGCTCATAGCTCTTAAAAACTGTTATGAACAAGGTATTATTTTCCGGAATGAACAAGGTTACTTGGATATGGATTATAGGAAGCATGCTGAGATAGCGCATGACATAAATCCAGAGGTAAAGATATGGATTGAATTCTTAAAAGAGACGTAAGAGGAATGACCAAGGATAGAAAAATGGCAGTAGTGACTGTATTAAAAAAGATCATTAGACTCTATGAGGAAACAACGTTTATTCCCCAACCAGTGAGTTTTTCAAACGAAAAATTAAGGATTCAGTCCTCAGATTTGACAGGAGAATTACTTGATTATTATCAACATATAGTGTTCAATGAGGATTTATTTTTTGCTAATCAAACTTTTAATATCATTTTATTGGCATTAGATTCTCCTGCAAGGACAGTCGAATGTTGGGCCTTACAAGATATTCTTCAGTTTAGTGAAGGACAATACCAGATATTCGCTACTACAGATACAGATGATATTCTTTTCTGTGATATGAAAGATGACAGTTCTCCAGTTTACGCGGGCAGTCCTGGAGATCCTAATTTCTACAAACTCAGCGAAAGTTTGACGGAGTTTTTGGAGTTTTATTTCGCTTTTTCAAATTTTTGGGGCCAAAGAGAAGATGTCCCACAGGAGGAATATATTGTAGGGACAGGTGACTTGATAGAGCGCTACCTTTCCCCAGACGTCCAAGCTACAGCGAAAGAATATCTACTTCGGTAAGATTGACCTGAGAAAAGCATTTCTCAGTAACAAAAAGTGAATTGGATAGGAGAAAAGAAATGAATGTGAAAGAACTAATCGAAGAGGTTGAAAATGATGTCGAGTTAGTCTCGTATTTAAACTGGATCCCTAAAAAGAATAAGAAGACCCAAGCTAGCTATCTCGAATCACTGAATCGTCTGGCCTATTTACTTTATCTGGATGGTCAAGAGGAAATGGCTAAGGAATTATTAGATCGTATCATACAAGTCCCATTTGAAGGGAATTATAACACCTGGACCTTTGTTGATAGCGCTCTGGTTTTATTGGCTTATCTGGAAAGAGAGGCAGAAAATCAGGTACTCATCTATAAAAAACTCCTTTTATCTCCATTAGAACAAGGGGAGGAATCCACTCAAAACATAAGAAGGAGAGTTCATCAGAGATTTTTGAATGGTGATAGCTTGGAGCAAAAGCTTGCAAAAATCGAGCAGGCTTCAAGTCCTGAATCGGAAATGGAACGCCGTTTGCTATACTTGACAGATTTATTGAAGATTCACCTTTTTATTGCTGAGTCAACGTTTGAAGAGACAGATATCCAGACAAAAATCGAAGAGAATATGGAGATACTGAAGAAGTATATCAAGGAGCATGAAATCTATAGCCTCTTTCCTTTTAAGGGATAAGGTAAGTTATCGATCTTGGACTTTTAGAAAAGAGTAGAATATGGCAATCAAAAAACACTTTGGGGTATACGGCATTTGCTATGAGAATGGGAAACTTCTCTGTATTGAAAAAACAAGAGGCCCCTATCAGCATCGTTTTGACCTACCAGGTGGTAGCCAGGAACTCGGTGAGGGGTTGACGGAAACCCTCAAGAGAGAAGTTCTGGAGGAGACAGGATATACAATTAACAGTTACTCAAATCCTAGGGTTTATGACGTGCTGGTTCAAGAAGAAGGGCAAGACTTCGCTGTACATCATATCATGGTCTTTTATGATATCGAACTCGATTTCGAAGGCTCTCAAAAATCCCTTCCTCATGAAGTTCTTGATGGAAGTAATGATTCAGCAAATGTCATTTGGCTGAATTTGGAAGAAATTACCGAAGAAAATGCCTCGCCTTTAGTATTAAAAGTGAAGGCAGAGTTACGAGGATTTCCTGAATTAGAACGGACAAGCTATAAGAATTGGAAGGTAAAATAGAGGGATAATGGAACTATTTAAAACATGGAAGAAATATATGGTTCTCTATGGTCTTAAATCTCAAATCGGGACTGTTTATCGAAACAGTGATAGGACAACGAGCTTTTATGATATTGGGAATTTTCTATACCTAGCAGGGGAGTTGGATTCCAGATTTTGGGAAGATTTTGTTAGGCAATATGGTTTAGATTTTAAGATTATTATTTCAGAAGACACTAAGTGGCAAGATTTTCTGCATCAGAAAGTGGAGCTAATTTCTTTTACTCGCTATTCTTTTAAAGATAAGGCAAATTTTCAAGTTGAATTTCTAAATGATCTAGTTAGTCAGTTAGAGAAAGGTTACAATATTGTGCCTATTGATAATCGTATTTATAACTGCCTTTCTGAGGAAGAATGGTCACAAGATTTACAGGGGGATTTTGAGTCCTACCAGGATTTTGCTTTAAAAGGTGGATTTGGCTTTGTGATTCTTAAAAATAATGAAGTGATTGCTGGGATTTCCTCAGGGTTAGTTTACCAAGGAGCAGTTGAAGTGGAAGTTGCAACTAGACCAAACGAACAAGGAAATGGATTTGCTAAAAAGCTTGGTGCTGCAATGATTCTAGAGAGTTTAAATAGAGATATGTTTCCACTTTGGGATGCTCATAACGAGGCTTCCAAAAAAGTAGCAGAATTTTTAGGATATGAGTTAGTTGAACCTTATGAAGCTTTTGAACTAGAGGAAAGTGTCGTATAATGATATCTGATAGTGTATCTTTTAAGACGAGGTGAATGAACATGCAAAATCAACTAGCTCTTAGTGGCGAAAAAATTGTTGAAAAAGTTTATCCCCATTTATTGCACCACGTCGGCTTGATTCGTGGGGAATACTTGTTGAGAGAACTCAATCAAAACATCCTGTTACCAAGTTGTCAGCAATTTGTGAAAGATTATCTAGACACTATTTGCCATCTATACTCAGATGAAGAAGTCTGGTATCGCTTTTCAGAGTTAACAAATGCAGAAGCAAATAGTCTAGACTGGACTAAAGAGTATTTTGATGAACGCCACCCCTTATTTGGATATAGAGGGACTAGGCGTTTATTGGCGTGTCCAGATGAATTTCAGGCTGAGGGTCATGTCGTTACAGAAATTTATCAAACTAATCCCAATCTGTCTGTTATTTTTCCTTTTGTGAATGATGCTGAACAGTTAAAACAAGCTATTAGAGTATTGCGCCAGCATGGTTTTACTGGAAAAGTTGGAACAATGATTGAATTACCGTCAGCGTATTTTGACTTAGACAGGATACTGGAAACGGGCATTTCAAAGATTGTAGTTGGAATGAATGATTTAACTTCTTTTATTTTTGCGACTGTGAGAAACAGTCAATGGCATGATATGGAAAGTCCAATTATGTTAGATATGTTGAGACAGATGCAGGATAAAGCAAGGAAGAACAAGATTGATTTTGCTGTAGCAGGCTATCTGAATACTTCTTTCATACAAAAAATGAATCAGATGGGTATCGAATGTATTCTCCATTACAGCTCTATTCCAGAGATTTTTGATTTAGAAATTGACCATCCAGACCATCTTAAACGTATAAAAGAAGAAAGTAAAAAATTACAAAGGAGAACCCATGACACCGCAAGAAATGTGGAATGCCTACAAGAAAATCAATCCCTCTATCAGTGATGAGATAGACGCCTGGGCTTTTGGAGTAAAGGCAGATCTCTTGGCTGACTTGGTTCTAAGAGGCGAAAAAACAGCAACAGCCTCAGCTTACGACCTCTACGCAGTAGAGGACGAACCCCTTCCACAAGAAGGGACTTTCGATATCATTTTAGATAGCCAAGATCAGGCTATCTGCATTGTCGAAATTACCAAGGTTTCTGTTCAGCCCTTCCATCAAGTGTCTGCTGACCATGCCTTCAAGGAAGGTGAAGGAGACAAATCTCTGACCTATTGGCGTCAGGTTCATGAGGAGTTTTTCACGGAGTGGCTGGAGGAAGCAGGTCTGACGTTTAAACCTGACAGCAAGGTGGTTTTAGAAGAATTTCGCAAGGTTTATCCATTATAGAACGAGGCTGGGCAAAAACTGTCCAGCCTTCGATGTTTAATAGGAATAACTGTATGACGCAGTGGTTGAATGCTCAAAGCACTGCTTTTAGGTGGTGGATAGGACTTGCGAAGCAAGGTTCCTAAGTATTTGTTCGCTACTTAGCTCCAAAGATGACCTCTGAAGATGGAAAACCATGTTTTCTTTATCTGCAACCTCCAACAGTCTCCCAGACTGTTGGAGCTGTGCGGGGGTGGGAAAATTGAAAAGGTTTGGGAACCTTTTCAACTTTTGTTTAATTAGTCGAAGTTCTTTCCCACTCCCTTTGGTTCGGATCTAATTTTCCAAAAGGGCTAAAAAATGGTATAATGTAAGCGATATTGTACAGAAAAGAGAATGTATATGCCAAATTATGCCATTATTTTAGCAGCGGGAAAAGGTACCCGTATGAAATCAGATTTGCCGAAGGTTCTACACAAGGTTGCTGGAATCTCTATGTTGGAACATGTCTTCCGCAGTGTTGGAGCGATTGATCCTGAAAAAACAGTCACAGTGGTCGGCCACAAGGCTGAATTGGTGGAGCAAGTCTTAGCGGGACAAACAGAGTTTGTCAAACAAACCGAACAATTGGGAACTGGTCATGCAGTTATGATGGCAGAGCCAGTCTTGAAAGGTCTTGAAGGGCATACCCTCGTCATTGCAGGAGATACTCCTTTGATTACGGGTGACAGTCTCAAACACTTGATCGACTTCCATATCAACCACAAGAATGTGGCAACGATTTTGACAGCCGAAGCAGCTAATCCATTTGGCTATGGTCGGATTGTTCGTAATGACAATGCGGAAGTGCTTCGCATCGTTGAGCAAAAAGATGCGACAGATTTTGAAAAACAAATCAAAGAAATCAATACAGGGACTTATGTCTTTGACAATGCCCGCCTCTTTGAAGCTTTGAAGAATATCAATACCAACAATGCCCAAGGTGAATACTATATCACAGATGTGATTGGGATTTTCCGAGAAGCAGGAGAGAAAGTTGGAGCCTATACGCTCAAAGACTTTGATGAAAGCCTTGGGGTTAACGACCGCGTGGCCCTTGCAACAGCAGAAGGCATCATGCGTCGTCGCATTAACCAAGCTCATATGGTCAATGGAGTGAGCTTCGTCAATCCTGATGCGGCCTATATTGATATCGATGTCGAAATCGCACCTGAGGTACAAATCGAAGCCAATGTTACCCTAAAAGGGCACACAAAAATTGGGGCTGAGACAGTCTTAACCAATGGAACTTATATCGTGGATAGTGAAATCGGTGCAGGTGCTGTTATTACCAACTCTATGATTGAAGAAAGTACCGTAGCCGATGGTGTGACAGTAGGGCCATACGCCCATATTCGTCCAGGATCTAGCTTGGCAAAAGATGTCCATATCGGGAACTTTGTCGAAGTCAAAGGTTCATCTATTGGCGAAAATACCAAAGCGGGTCATCTGACCTACATTGGCAACTGCCAAGTCGGTAGCAACGTCAACTTTGGTGCGGGAACCATTACCGTCAACTATGATGGGAAAAATAAATACAAGACCCTTATTGGCAACAATGTCTTTGTTGGTTCAAATTCGACGATCATTGCACCGGTTGAGCTCGGAGATAATTCTCTAGTCGGGGCTGGCTCTACCATTACCAAGGATGTGCCGGCAGATGCGATTGCAATTGGTCGTGGTCGTCAAGTCAATAAGGATGAGTACGCAACTCGTCTTCCCCACCATCCTAAAAATAAATAGGAGATTTTCATGCAATTTGAAGAAAAAACCATTGAGCGCAAGGAGATTTATCAAGGACCGATTTTCCAAGTAGTTACAGATCAAGTGGAACTACCTGACGGAAAAGGTCAAGCGCAGCGTGATTTAATTTTTCATAATGGAGCAGTAGCGGTTTTACCAATCACAGATGAGGGCAAGACCATTTTGGTCAAGCAGTACCGCAAGGCGATCGAGAGGACTTCTGTAGAGATCCCAGCAGGGAAGTTGGAAAAGGGTGAAAATGCGGATCCTCAAGCAGCTGCTTTGCGTGAATTGGAAGAAGAAATTGGTTACACAGCGGATCTAGAGTTGTTATATGATTTTTATTCTGCCATTGGGTTTTGCAACGAGCGGATCAAACTCTATGCTGCGACCAATTTGAAAAAAGTGGAAAATCCTCGCCCTCAAGATGAAGATGAGACCTTAGAGCTGCTAGAAGTGACCTTGACGGAGGCTAAAGACTTGATCCAAGCTGGTGAAATCTGCGATGCCAAGACCATTATGGCGATTCAGTACTGGGAATTATCCAATAAATAGAGGAGGATCCAATGGGAAAACCTTTATTAACAGATGAAATGATTGAGCGGGCAAACCGAGGAGAAGCAATCTCTGGTCCCCCGCTCTTTGATGAGGAAGAAACAAAAATTCTCCCGACAGGAAACAGGGGATTTGGTTATGAACGGCCAGTGACCTCAGGGGAAGGAGATAGTGGACATGGAGCATCGTATCCTCAGGAGACTATTCCAATCAGAGTCCAACCTACAGTGACCAAGAGTCGTCGGATTGAGAACCAAAAAGATGAGGTGATTCAATCAAAATTGAATAAGATCTTATTTTGGGTCATCCTGCTCCTCATCTTGTTAATTCTTGCAATCTGGCGCTTATAAGCAGCATCCACCAAAGGAGTGACGATTATGAAAATTGGAATCATTGCGGCCATGCCACAAGAATTAAAAATCTTAGTGGAAGCTTTGCAGAACGGAGAGAAACACCTTCGCCTAGGAAAGGTCTACTATACAGGGTCGATTGGTCGCCATGAAGTGGTCTTGGTTGAAAGTGGTATCGGAAAAGTCATGTCAGCCATGAGTGTGGCTGTGTTGGCCAACGATTTTAAGGTGGAAGCCATTATCAATACAGGTTCTGCAGGTGCCGTAGCACCAGGGATGGCTGTTGGGGATATTGTCCTTGCAGACAAACTGGCCTACCATGATGTCGATGTGACAGCTTTTGGTTATGACTATGGCCAGATGGCAGGGCAACCTCTTTACTTTGAATCCAGCCGCTATTTTGTTTCAGAGATGAAAAAAGTGCTAGCTGAGGAACAAACACCAACCCATGTTGGCCTGATTGCGACTGGGGATAGTTTTATCGCGAGTGAAGAAAAAGTCGCATCGATTAGGGAACATTTCCCAGAAGTATTGGCCGTTGAGATGGAAGGGGCAGCTATTGCCCAAGCGGCTCATGCAGCTGGCCGTCCTTTCATGGTTATTCGGGCTATGAGTGATACGGCAGATCACGCAGCTAATATCTCTTTTGATGAATTTATCGTAGAGGCTGGCGAGCGTTCTGCTCAAACCTTGATGACTTTCTTGAAGAGATTAGTATAGAAAAACTTAAGATAATAGGACTAGCTAAGGACTAGTCCTATTTTGCTAAGCTGATTCTGTAAAGTAACTGCTTCTTCATGCTATAATAGATTCTAGTAATGCAAAGGAGAAGTTATGGTCTTATCAAAAAAACGGGCACGTCATGTGATTGAAGAAATTATTGCCCTTTTTCCAGATGCTCAGCCAAGTTTGGATTTTCGCAATCATTTTGAATTATTAGTAGCGGTGATGCTCTCTGCTCAAACAACGGATGCTGCGGTTAATAAGGCAACTCCTGCCTTGTTTGAAGCCTTCCCAACTCCTCAAGCCATGGCGGTCGCTAGTGAAGCCGACATTGCCAAGCATATTTCCAAATTAGGTCTCTATCGCAATAAGGCTAAGTTTCTCAAAAAATGTGCCCAACAATTGTTGGACAACTTTGATGGCCAAGTCCCTCAGACACGGGAGGAACTGGAGAGTTTAGCCGGAGTGGGACGTAAAACAGCCAATGTGGTCATGAGTGTCGGTTTCGGAATTCCTGCCTTTGCTGTTGATACCCATGTAGAGCGGATTTGCAAGCACCATGACATCGTCAAGAAATCAGCAACACCATTAGAAGTGGAAAAACGAGTCATGGACGTTCTTCCTCCTGAACGCTGGCTCCCAGCTCATCAGGCCATGATCTATTTTGGACGGGCTATCTGCCATCCTAAAAATCCTGAATGTGATCACTATCCGCAATTGTATAACTTTAAAGACAGTTAAAAAGCGAGGTCTAATGACTTCGCTTTTATTTGATAGGGAAGAAAGTAAGTAAGAGCCAAGAAATCAGTAGAGTAATAGCGCCAATTCCAAGGCCAAATAGAATAGGAAGGATGATTCTTTGGTAGGGAGCTTTACCCCTTTCTTCAGCTTCTTCAATCTCGCTCAGACTGCGTCCTTGTTCATAGGCGACAATCTGGCGATAAGTACGAAGATTATGCTTTTTCTTGAATTTTTCAATGCGTAAGGCGTAGAATATAGCGGCAGCAAGAATCAAGCAACTAATAGCGATGCCGTATCCATCCAAATAAAGAATGAGGGGAGTGCTGATGATAGGACTGCCAATTAGCAGTAAGCTAAAGACCACTTCATCTTTTTGATAGCGCATAAATTCTTGGTCGTGAATAATTTGTTTCATGGTTTCCAAATCTCCTTTGACTAGTTTGTCCAATGACACTTCAAAGACCTTGCTTAGTAAGAGCAGGTTTTGAATATCAGGATAGGTTGCGCCGCGTTCCCAGTTGGAAATGGATTGACGGCTGACAAAGATGATTTCAGCTAATTCGTCTTGAGATAAGTTTTTCTCTTTACGATAGTGCTGAATTTGTTTTCCGACTTGCATAAGATCTCCTCGCTTTCTGATTTCATTCTACCTAATTATACAAAAAATGGCTATCAAAGTTCTTTGACATGTTGATTTCATAGGCTTTGGCAACTGTTTTTGACCATGGATTTGCAAGCCTGTCAATGGATAATTAGCTAGCAAAAAAGAGGCCAAGGGCCTCCTTCAGATTGAAGAAAATGTTCTCTAAAAACTTTCCTTAAGTGAGTACGGGCGTCAGCGAACTTCGGAAAAGTTCCATGACTTAGTTTTGGATCTAAGGTTCCAAAACACCCGAGTGCCTGAAAAATGCATTTCAGGCACTTTTCTCACAGCGGAAAGTTTCAGATCTACTTAACTGACTCAAAAAAATAGAAGTCATTTTTTTGAAGAGTTAGCTAACTATTTGACATGATAAACAGTTTAACTGCATTCTAAAAGAGGCCAAGAGCCTCCTTTTTCTTATTCACTAAATCGTAAAAAATAACCATCTGGATCCAAAATCGCAAATTCATGGGGATAAATAAAGTTATCTCCCACTCGAAATTCTCTTTTTGTCAGCGGACGATGGATGGGATAGTTGGTTTCCAGCAATTTTTGGTGGAGTTGTGGGACATCCTTGATACCAAAGGAAATATTGACACCACGCCCGAAAGGATAAGTCAGTTGGGATAATTCTTCTGCGCTACCTTCTTCTAGCATAAGTTGGCAGTCTTCAAGCGAGAGAAAGAGAAATTTCTCCTCTGGACGCTCGTATTCGACAGAGAATCCCAATAAGTCGCAGTAGAAGTGACGCGATTGCTCGATATCCGATACGACAAATTCAGGGATGACAGCTTGATAGTCCATTCGTTTTCTCCTTATAGATCAATCTCCATGACAATTGGTGTATGGTCTTGACGGGCGCCGGAGTCAATCATAGCTGACTTGGTCACCTTATCCGCAACTCGGTTAGAAGTGAGCCAGTAGTCAATTCTCCAGCCTGTATTGTTGATTTTAGATGTCTTGCTACGTTGTGCCCACCAAGTATATTGATCCGGAAGGTCCCCATGCAAGTGGCGGAAGGTATCAGTGAATCCTTTGGCTAGCAAGTTCGTGAAACCTGCCCGCTCTTCATCAGTAAAGCCTGGGGAACGACGGTTGCTAGCTGGATTGGCCAAGTCGATTTCCTTGTGGGCTACGTTGTAGTCGCCTGTAGCCAGAACTGGCTTTTGCTTGTCTAGTTCAGCTAAGTAGTCTGCATATTTGGCATCCCAGATTTGGCGTTCTTCTAAGCGTTTGAGCCCATCTCCAGCATTTGGAGTATAGACCTGGGTCACAAAGAAGTCATCAAATTCAAGGGTAATAATTCGACCTTCGACATCCATGGTAGAGGGAGCACCGATTTCTGGGAAGGTTACCGTTGGTGTCAATTCTTTTTTGTAGAGGAACATAGTTCCTGCATATCCTTTACGAGCGGGTTCTACAGAGGACCGCCAAGTGTTTTCATATCCAGGGAACAGCTCTTCTAAGACCTCTAAGTGTTTTTTCGTTGGTCCTTTGGCAGATAATTTTGTTTCCTGAATAGCAATGATATCCGCATTCTCTGCAACCAAGGTAAGGAGGACGTCTTGCGAGAGCTTCGCACGTGCAGAGTCACTCGTCAAGGCGGCATTTAATGAGTCAATATTCCATGAGATTAGTTTCATATCGTTTCCTTTACTAACTTTGTCGATGCTTCTATTATACCAAAAAATATCCAGTCTCCTGTTTCTTGTGATTTGAGGAAGGAACCGCTTTTTAGTAAAAAGATGTTTGTATTGTTCACACTGCTGAAAGAATAGTTGACAAGGAGTTCAGAATAGCTATTTTTTTATCTGGTCTAGCGACTCGAGTCTGGATGAAATGTGCTATAATGGAAGTTGAGTTTAAAATGGAAATATTCCTCAGATTGCCTTTAAAGTTATCCTATTTTTAGGTTGTGTTGAGAGGGGCTGGGATTGAGAATCAAGATGAAAGGAGAGGTATGGCTCGAAAATCTAAACGTTCAAAAAAAGCGAACGCTAAGGTGAGAAAATTTGATAATCGGTGGATTACTAGACGACTTTATTTGTTATTCAGTATAGTCTGTACCCTCTTTTTGATTTTAATTGCTCGACTAGGGTATATGCAGATTACTCATCAAGGCTTTTATACGCAAAAATTAGCAAAAGCTACAAAAAAACATTTAACAAGGGGAAGTCTCCGGGGACAGATTTATGATGCTTCTGGTCAGCCACTGGTAGAGAATGTCGATAAGAAGGTCTTATCCTTTACGCGTAGCAATAAGTTTACTGCAGAAGAGATGCGTCAAACAGCACAGCTTCTCCTAAATTACGTAAGCGTGTCAAACCCTCAAGTCAGTAAGCGTCAAGAAATCGACTTTTATCTCGCAAACACCGAAGTCTATAAAGAAGTAGTGGACAAACTGCCCAAGGAGGAACGCATCGATACGGATGGCAACCCACTTCCAGAAGCGAAAATCTACCAGTATGCGGTGGACAGTATTGACCCAGCCAAATTGGGCTATACGGAAGAAGAAAAAAAAGCCATCTATCTCTTCAGCCAAATGAATGCCGTTGAAAACTTTGCCAGTGCTACGATTGTGACGGATCCGATGTCTGATGAGCAAGTAACGACGGTCAAAGATCATTTGAAAGAATTTCCAGGATTTGAAGTGATCACGAGTTGGGATCGAAAAGTGGTTGATAGTCCTTTGGCTTCCATCGTTGGTAGTGTGTCGACAGAGCAAGCCGGTCTTCCAGCTGAAGATGTGGACGACTATTTGGAAAAAGGCTATGCCTTAAATGATCGCGTCGGAACTTCTTATTTAGAAAAACAATATGAGTCTGTCCTCCAAGGAGAACGGGTTGAAAAAGAAATCCATTTGGACAAGAATGGCAATGTTGAAAAAATCAAAACCCTCTCAAAAGGAAGCAAGGGAAACAATATCAAGCTTTCCATTGATTTGGATTTCCAAAGAGGAGTGGAAGACATCTTGAAGAAGTCCTTCCAGGCAGAATTAGCTGCTGGGAATGCGACCTACTCAGAAGGGGTTTATGCTGTTGCCTTAGATCCAAAAACGGGTAAAATCCTTGCGATGGCGGGGATGAAGCATGAAGCTGGTTCGCAAGATCTTACTCCCGATGCTTTAGGAACAGTGACCAATGTCTTTGTTCCAGGGTCGGTTGTTAAAGCAGCTACTTTGACAGCAGGATGGGAAAATGGGGTGATTTCTGGGAACCAAGTCCTATTGGATCAACCAATCTCCTTTTCTGGTTCAGCTCCAATCACTTCGTGGTTCACCCAGTTTGGAAGCCAAGAAATCAATGCGGTGCAAGCGTTGGAATATTCTTCCAACACCTATATGGTGCAGATTGCACTTGATTTGATGGGGCAACCCTATCAGCCCAATATGACCTTAAAGACAGACCAATTGGATCCTGCTATGAACAAATTGCGTTTGACTTTTGCCTCATTTGGTCTAGGATCAGAAACAGGGATTGACCTTCCGAATGAATCGACAGGCTATGTTCCCAAAGAGTTCACGATTGGCAATTACCTAACAGATGCCTTTGGCCAGTTTGATAACTATACCCCTATGCAGTTGGCTCAATATGTTGCAACTATTGCCAATGATGGGAAACGAGTGGCTCCCCATCTGGTCCAAGGGATCTATGAAAATGATGCCAAGGGAGGTTTGGGACCTCTGAAAGAAGAAATTGCAACAAAAGAACTCAATCAAGTGGCTCTAACACCTGAAAATCTAGCCATCATCAAACAAGGTTTTTATCAGGTGGTATATGGAACCAGTGGCTTAACAACAGGTAAAACCATCGGAGAAGGAGCTACCGTTCCAATCAGTGCGAAGACCGGGACTGCGGAAACGTTTGTAAATGGTGGGACCCCTGCTGTAAACACCAATGTTATCGCCTATGCTCCCTCTGAAAATCCTCAGATTGCAGTGGCAGTCGTCTTCCCACATAATACCAATCTCCAAGCGACCGTCAGTCACAATATTACCAGAGAAATTATCAATCTCTACCAGCAAAAACATCCTATGAATTAGAAAGGAAGCTATGCTCTATCCAACACCTATCGCAAAATTAATTGAAAGTTATTCGAAGCTCCCTGGTATTGGGATCAAGACAGCAACTCGTCTGGCCTTTTATACTATTGGAATGAGTGATGACGATGTCAATGAGTTTGCTAAAAATCTCTTGTCAGCAAAGCGGGAATTAAGCTATTGTTCCATCTGCGGGAACCTGACAGATGAAGAAGAGTGTGCCATTTGTCGAGATGAGACACGCGATCCATCGATCATCTTAGTAGTGGAAGATAGTCGAGATGTGTCGGCTATGGAAAATATTCAGGAGTACCACGGTCGCTACCATGTCCTTCATGGCTTGATTTCGCCCATGAATGGGGTTGGACCGGATGATATTAACCTCAAATCCTTGATCACACGATTAATGGATCATGAGGTCCAAGAAGTCATTGTGGCGACCAATGCAACAGCAGATGGTGAAGCAACTTCTATGTATATCTCACGCGTCCTCAAACCAGCTGGTATCAAAGTGACCCGTCTGGCACGTGGATTAGCTGTCGGAGCAGATATCGAGTATGCGGACGAAGTCACTCTTCTTCGAGCTATTGAAAATCGAACCGAGTTATAAGCGGTTACAGAAACTGGAGGAAAGCCTCCGGTTTTTTTGTTTTTTTAGGTGTTCTCTCTCGTTTTCTTTCTTTTTAAAGTGTGGTATACTAGAGGGACGAACTCGTATGTGAGGAGTGCTTCTGACAAGTCAATTAGGAAGCACAAAATTAAAAAAAGGATTAGGACCAAACAATGGCAAAAGAAAAAATTGTACTTCTTTATGGTGGCCGTAGCGCAGAGCGCGAAGTGTCTGTGCTTTCAGCTGAAAGCGTCATGCGGGCGATTAATTATGACAAGTATTCTGTTGAGACCTATTTCATTACTCAGGCTGGAGACTTCATCAAGACGCAAACTTTTGAAGAGAAACCTGCTGAAACAGAACGCTTGATGACCAATGAAACCATTGATTGGGACGCTAAAGTAACTCCGAGCAGCATCTACCAAGAAGGAGCGGTTGTCTTTCCAGTCCTTCATGGACCAATGGGAGAAGATGGATCGGTTCAAGGTTTCCTAGAAGTATTGAAACTCCCTTATGTGGGATGTGATATCCTTTCTTCTAGTGTGGCGATGGACAAGATTACCACCAAACGGGTCCTAGAATCTGCAGGGATTCCACAAGTTCCTTATGTGGCTGTCCTTGAAGGAGATGACCTAGAGGCCAAGATTGCCTTAATCGAAAAGGAATTGACCTATCCGGTCTTTACCAAGCCTTCTAATATGGGTTCTAGTGTTGGGATTTCAAAAGCAGAGAACCAAGCAGAACTTCGTCAGTCTTTGGAATTGGCCTTTAAATACGATAGCCGTGTTTTAGTGGAGCAAGGTGTCGTAGCCCGCGAAATCGAAGTGGGATTGTTAGGCAACTACGATGTCAAGAGCACCCTACCTGGTGAAGTGGTCAAAGATGTAGCCTTCTATGACTACGAAGCCAAATACATCGATAATAAGATTACGATGGCGATTCCAGCTGAAATTCCTGCAGAAGTTGCTGCGACCATGCGTCACAATGCAGAACTAGCCTTCCGTGCCATTGGTGGGAAAGGTCTCTCCCGTTGTGATTTCTTCTACACAGAGGACGGAGGCATCTACTTGAATGAGCTCAATACCATGCCTGGCTTTACCCAATGGTCTATGTATCCTTTACTTTGGGATAACATGGATTTGGCCTATCCTGATTTAATCGAGCGCTTGGTAGAATTAGCCAAAGAAACCTTTGAAAAGCGTGAAACGCACTTACTTTAAGAAACTGTTCCTAGCGGGAGTGGGAGATGAAGTCAACTCATAGAGGAGTCGCTTTTCTTCCTGCTCCCACTTTTTAGAGGAGAATACCATGAATGTAACCTTGCACGAAGTGGCTCGTGTCCTGGCTGTTCGCAATGATATCAGTCAATTTGAAGATTTTGCTTTACAGAAGCCAGAATTTGATAGTCGTCTTATTGGTCCGGGGGATCTCTTTGTCCCTCTCAAGGGGGCGCGTGATGGGCATGATTTTATTGAAACCGCCTTTGAAAATGGGGCTGTAGCGACCTTGTCTGAAAAAGAAGTAGAAGGCCACCCGTATTTGTTGGTGGATGATGTTCTAGGGGCCTTTCAAAAATTAGCACAATATGTTTTGGAGAAGAGTCAAGTAGATGTCTTGGCGGTCACCGGTTCAAACGGTAAGACAACGACCAAAGATATGTTAGCTCAGTTATTATCTACTACTTATAAAACCTATAAAACACAAGGAAACTACAATAACGAGATTGGCCTTCCTTATACGGTTCTCCATATGCCAGAAGGAACAGAGAAGCTTGTCCTTGAAATGGGACAGGACCATCTGGGAGATATCCATCTCCTCTCAGAAATTGCCCATCCAAAAGCAGCAATCGTGACCCTCATTGGGGAAGCTCACCTGGAGTTTTTCAAAGATCGCACAGAAATCGCTAAAGGGAAATTGCAAATTGCGGACGGGATGCCAGCTGGTGGCTTGCTTCTAGTACCGGCTGATCCGATTGTCGAGGATTTTTTACCCAACCAACAAGAGCTTGTGCGCTTTGGTGAAGGAGCAGATATCCGCATTACCAAATTGGACGAGCGCAAGGACAGCCTGACTTTTGAAGCGAATTTCTTGTCGGCTGCCATTGATCTTCCAGTAACAGGCAAATACAATGCGACCAATGCCATGATTGCGGCCTATGTTGCCCTAAAAGAAGGGGTGAGCGAAGAGGCTATCCGTGCAAGCTTTAAAGGCCTAGAGCTTACTAAGAACCGCACAGAATGGAAGAAGGCAGGTAATGGAGCGGATATCTTATCCGACGTCTACAATGCCAACCCAACTGCCATGCGCTTAATTTTAGAAACCTTCTCGACCATTCCTGCCAATCCAAATGGCCGGAAGTTGGCGGTTCTTGCAGATATGAAAGAACTAGGGGAGCAATCCATTGATCTGCACAACCAAATGATTCTCAGTCTTTCACCTGATGTCTTGGATACGGTTATTTTCTATGGTCAGGACATTGCGGGCTTGGCTCAGTTAGCGAGTCAGATGTTTCCACTCGGACATGTCTACTATTTCAAAAAGACCGCTGAAGAAGACCAGTTTGAGGACATGGTCAAACAAGTCAAGGAAAGCTTAAAAGAGCAGGACCAAATCCTCATCAAGGGAAGCAATTCTATGAATCTAGCCAAATTGGTAGAGGAGTTGGAGAATGGCGAGTAGTAATGTGCTAAAGAACATTCAGCGCTTGATTTCAATCACTAATACAGGCTTAGCGTTCTCAAAAGATCCATTTGATCAAGAGCGCTATCAGGATATTCGTGCCATTTTACAGGATCTTGTGAGAGAAGCGACTGATTTGAATCCACAAGAATTATCGGATTTGTTTCGCCCGACAGACCATTACGACACTCCCTTGATTGATGTAAGGGCCTGGATTGTCAAAGATGACAAACTTTGTTTAGTGAAAGGTCAGGGAGAAGAGACCTGGGCTTTGCCGGGTGGCTTTGGTGAGGTTGGCTATTCTCCCAAAGAAAATATTTTAAAGGAAGTCCAAGAAGAAACGGGCTATTTAGCACGTGTCAATCGCTTGTTGGCAGTATTTGATACCAATCGCTACCAATTGCAAAGTCGCCAATATGTGAAATTGGTATTTGAATGTGAATTGCTGGATGGAAGTTTTCAACAGAATCAGGAAATTTCCGACCTTGCCTTTTTTGAGAGAGAGAAAATGCCTGCTCTTTCTACCAAGCGCAATACAGAAGAACAATTGAACTTCCTTTGGGAGGTTTATGATGGGAAACGAGATTTGTATTGTGATTAAAAACGATTTATAAATTAAAGGGATATAAAATGACACTTTGGGATTTATTGTTTACGAACCAAAAATCAGCCCCGCCTGAGTTTGGGCTCTGGTATTTCATTCTGCCAGCTTCTTTGTTGGTGGTTGGTTACTTTTCCATCAGATATGCGCAGTCCAAAAGCTACCAACGCTTTTGGTATTGGGCACAGTTGATCCAAGTCTTGGCCATCAATGCTTGGTATATTCTTGCCCACATGCCTTTGACGGATAATTTGCCTTTTTATCATTGCCGCTTGGCCATGTTGGTGATTCTCTTTGCCCCTAAGGGGACCTATATTAAGCAATATTTTGCTCTCTTGGGAGTTTTAGGATCGATTGCGGCCTTGGTGTATCCGGCCTTTGATCCTTTCCCATTCCCTCATATCACTGTGTTGAATCTAATTTTTAGCCACTGGGCCTTGCTTGCCAATAGTTTGATTTACCTACAGGATCATTATCAATCTGAAAAACAAGACGGCTTGAGAATTTTAAAGATCACCTTTGGCATGAATGCCTTGATTTTCTTGGTCAACCTTTTGACGAAAGGGGATTACGGCTTCTTACGGCGTCCACCAATCATTGGGGACCATGGTGCTCTCTTGAACTACCTTTTGGTTAGCTTTGTGATGGTAGCTGGAATTTTATTGGTCAACCAACGGTATAAGTACAAATACAAGATAGTTGAAGAGACTGTCGTTTCACGTTCAGAATAGAAAATTGATTAACTGAGGGTAGGAAATCATGCCACTTTGGGATTTATTTTTCACCAGTCAACCAACGGCTCCTCCTCAATTGGGGGCTTGGTATTTTTTGTTGCCGACCTCATTGATGGTGGTAGGCTATCTGTCTATTCGATTTGCTTCTTCCAAAGGTTATCAAAACTTTTGGTATTGGGGGCAATTGATTCAGTTGCTGATGATCAACGTTTGGTATATTGCAGCACATTTGCCTTTTTCAGAAAGTCTGCCCTTCTATCATAGCCGAATGGCCATGTGGATTATTCTTCTGGCTCCCAAGGGAAGCTTCAAGCAATATTTTGCTCTTGTTGGCGTCTTTGGCTCCATCATGGCCTTGGTTCATCCTGTCTTTTATCCCTATCCTTTTCCTCATGTATCCTCAATCAACAATGTCTTTGGCCACTGGGCCCTCTTGGCCAATTGCTTGATCTATCTGGTTCAATCCTACCAGGTGGAAGAAAGAGATGCTTGGAAAATCTGTCAGATGACTTTTGGAGTCAATGCTATTATTCAGCTCGCTAATCTCGTAACGGGTGGAAATTACGGCTTTATGCGTCGTCCTCCTGTAATTGGCAATCATGGGCTCGTGCTCAATTACTTCATCGTGACTATCCTGATGACAGGAACCCTTATCCTGATGAATGCTATCGTTAAGTCCAGTAAGAAAAGAAAAAGAACATCTGAATCCATTTAATAAGGAGATCCTATGCATCATTTTTTTACAACTGAATCCACTGCACCACCTGTTATCCCGCTCCTTTGGTATGGGGTCATGGTTCTTTTAATTGTAATGGCAGTTTGGGCTTCATTACGTTACTATCAAAATGAACAATTTCGGAAGATCTTTCGAAACTTACAAATTTTTCAATTGATCTGTCTCTATATCTGGTATTTTGCTTTTCAGCTTCCCTGGTCCAATAGTTTACCCTTGTACCATTGTCGTTTGGCCATGTTTGCTGTCTTGCTGTTGCCAGACCGATGGAAGAGCAAGCAGTTTTTTGCCTTGATGGGAGTGAGTGGAGCGATCTTTGCCTTGGGCTATCCAGTCTTTGATCCCTACACCTTCCCTCATATTACGAGCTTTTCTTTCCTCTTAGGGCATTACTGTCTCTTGGTCAATTCCTTGATTTATCTCTTGAGATGCTATGATTCGAGCCTTCTAAAAAATCGAGAGATTGTTCTTTATACCTTTGTCCTAGATCTGTTTCTAGTCGGCGTCAACCAAGTCACTGGAGGGAATTATGGACTCATGGCCCGGCCACCGATTATCAAAGGGGACAGCCTCTTGGTGAATTACGTCGTGGTCTCCAGTATCTTAGCAGCAGCCTTGCTTCTCTTTAATGTATTTTTCAGTCGTAGACTTGCTAGAGAAAGAGTTGTTCGATAAAAAGAAAAAGGAGGGTGGGACAATCAGTCTCAGCCTTCTTTTAGTTAATAGGAGTTTGAAATGAAGAGGTTTTTATTAGCCCTTGCTATCTTGTGTGGCTTATTTTGTATGGTTAGTCCGGCTCAGGCAGATGATGAAGTTCGTTATTCGATTGAGTCCTATGTGGGACACCTCCACTTGCTGGAAGATAACCAGGCGACATTCACACAAGAGATTAGCTATGTTTTTTCAACAGGCTACAATGGGCAGTATGTAACTTTAGGGAGTGTAGATCCCCTTCCCAAAGGATTCAAAATCCATGAAAATCCTCAAGTTGAAGCCTATGTGGATGGTGAAAAACGAGATATCCGTGTAGAAGAATCGGATCTCGGGGATGGACGTCTATTAAAAATCTACAATTCAAGAATCGTTGGGGGCAAAGTTACCATCAAGGTCGTATGGAAGATTGATCATATTCTAGAACTGTATTCCGATATAGCCGAGCTCAATTGGTTCCCTATTTCAGATGGGGATGAGGACGTCGCGAAATTAGATTTTTATGTGGATGGCTTGGATGCCAATGAGGGAGAGTTGTATGCTCATACCGGTTATTTTAATCCACCAGCCCAGATTGAACGGACTGCGACTGGCTATCACATTCAGTTAAGGAATTTCCCAAAGAATGGAAAATTGGAACTCCACGCCTATTGGCCCATGACAGAAGCTCTGCGTCGAGGCCAATCTAATGAGATTAAAAAGGAAAAGGGAAAAGATACATTTCTAAAAAAAGAAAAATCCATTCAACAAAAAACAGTCATCTACAAGACACTATTTCTCAGCGTCATTCCAATTGTATCCATTCTTTTATTTGTCCTAGCTTTCATTCCCTGGATCCGCTATATGATCAGTACCAGAACTCGTCGGATTTCAAAAGGTGTACGATTATACGAACCACCACAGAATTTGCCACCCTTTGTCCTAGCTAAGGCTTTGTATCAACTTGATTTTGAACAGATGGTGATATATAGAGAGAAAGGACCATTAACAGTTAACCATCTCATACAAGCAAGCATTTTGGATCTCATTGATCGTGGAAATCTTCGTTTGACTAGAGATAACAATGGGGGAACCTTGACCTGTCTTTACCATGAAGGCTTGGCTGATTTTGAATTACAGTTTATTGACATGCTTTTTAATCAAGAAACTGAAATCAGGATTAGCGAGGTATTCTCAAAGTATAAAATTAATCAGGCAGCCCTTAAAAAGGATTTTCGAGCTGCAACATCAGACACACAAAGAGACCGTATTCGAAAGGTCGGAAGTGATGTTCAATCGCTTTTACAAAAGGATGCCCAGCAATTGTCAAAAGGTGTAGAAAAGGAAATTGCAAAATTAGGTTTGCCCTCTTATTTTAGAGACTTATCTGAGACGGAAGCAGCTTTTTCAAAAACAGGCTGTGCCTTACACTTTTGGCTCTTACTGATCTTATTTGTGAGCATGTGTTTCTTATCTTTTGGATTTGGTTCACACCTCTCTTCATACTATTTTTGGATCATTTTATGTCTGGTTTTGTTATTGATTCCATTTTATATTGTTGTGAAACGTCGCGAAGATCATCTACAATCCTTGGAGAACTTGGATTCACAATTCCAATGGATGGCCTTTAGAAATATGATTGAAAGTATTCCAAATTTCAACCAAGCAGAACTTGAAAGTGTCGTCCTATGGAATCGTATCTTAGTCTATGCAACTATGTATGGTCAAGCTAAAAAAGTGAGTCAGGTACTCCAAAATTATCAGATTCCCTTGCCATATGAAGACTGGGATGCTCTTGTTTGGCTCACATCCTCTCCAAATTCCTTCCTAGACGGGTCTACCTTAATGAGCTATGCAGCTGATTCCTACAGTGTTTCAAACTTCTCTATTAACTCCTCAGATGGCAGTGGTGGCTTTGACGGCGGTGGTTTCTCCGATGGAGGTGGTGGTGGAGGATTTGGCGCCTTCTAATAGTACTTGTTATTTAATGAAGTCTGGGATGTAGAACCATTGTAGTTCTCACTCAGGCTTTTTAATTTGTAACTATACTGACGATTGAAAAAAGCCTCTATTTCCGCTATAATGGGTTAGTTAAGGTAAAAGGAGAGAACCAATGTAGAAGGATCCTACTTACTAAAAAATACGTTTTAAAAAAATAACTGAGGAAGAAAGAATGACAATAACTGACGAAATTAAAAAACGCCGTACCTTTGCCATCATCTCCCACCCGGATGCTGGTAAAACGACGATTACAGAGCAGTTGCTCTACTTTGGGGGAGAGATTCGGGAAGCTGGTACTGTTAAAGGAAAGAAAACAGGAAACTTTGCTAAATCCGACTGGATGGATATCGAGAAACAACGTGGGATTTCGGTAACTTCATCTGTCATGCAGTTTGACTACGATGGGAAACGGGTCAACATCCTTGATACCCCAGGGCACGAGGACTTTTCAGAAGATACTTATCGGACCTTGATGGCGGTGGACGCGGCGGTTATGGTCGTAGACTCTGCCAAAGGTATTGAGGCCCAAACCAAGAAATTGTTTGAGGTTGTCAAACACCGTGGCATTCCAGTCTTTACCTTTATGAACAAGCTGGACCGTGACGGTCGCGAGCCACTGGACCTTTTGCAAGAATTGGAAGAAGTTCTAGGTATTGCTAGCTACCCAATGAACTGGCCGATTGGGATGGGGAAAGCCTTTGAGGGGCTCTACGACCTCTATAACCAACGGTTGGAACTCTACAAAGGAGATGAACGCTTTGCCAGTCTAGAAGACGGAGACAAGCTTTTTGCTAACAATCCATTCTACGAGCAAGTCAAGGATGACATCGAACTCTTGCAAGAAGCTGGGAATGAATTCTCAGAAGAAGCCATCCTTGCGGGTGAATTAACACCAGTCTTCTTCGGATCAGCTTTGACGAACTTTGGGGTGCAGACTTTCTTGGAAACCTTCTTGAAGTTTGCTCCAGAACCACATGGCCACAAGAAGACTGACGGAGAGCTTGTTGATCCATATGACAAGGATTTCTCAGGCTTTGTCTTTAAAATCCAGGCCAACATGGACCCTCGTCACCGTGACCGCATCGCCTTTGTCCGGATCGTATCGGGTGAATTTGAGCGTGGGATGAATGTTAACCTCCCTCGTACTGGTAAGGGCGCTAAGCTATCAAATGTCACTCAGTTTATGGCCGAAAGCCGTGAAAATGTGACCAATGCCGTAGCTGGAGATATCATCGGGGTATACGATACTGGTACTTATCAGGTGGGAGATACTTTGACAGTTGGCAAAAACAAATTTGAATTTGAACCACTGCCAACCTTTACCCCTGAAATCTTCATGAAGGTATCTGCTAAGAACGTCATGAAACAAAAATCCTTCCACAAGGGAATCGAGCAATTGGTACAAGAAGGAGCTATTCAGCTCTATACCAACTACCAAACAGGTGAATACATGTTAGGTGCCGTTGGTCAATTGCAGTTTGAAGTCTTCAAGCACCGGATGGAAAATGAGTACAATGCAGAAGTCGTTATGAGCCCAATGGGTAAAAAGACCGTCCGTTGGATCAAACCAGAAGATTTAGATGAACGTATGTCTTCAAGTCGAAATATCTTTGCTAAAGACCGCTTTGATCAACCTGTCTTCCTTTTCGAAAATGACTTTGCCCTCCGCTGGTTTGCGGACAAGTATCCGGATGTGGAGTTGGAAGAAAAGATGTGATTCAGTAAGTCTACTTGATTGCAAAGCAATTTAAGTAGACTACGGCAAGTCCTATAAGACTTGCCTAACTGCCTCACTAACTTAGTTTTACAAATGGAATCGATTTTTAAAACTAAGTGTCGTAATCTAAAAGTTAGAAAGCGGCCTAGCTAACTAGTCTCTTGGTTCACTTTGGGAATAGAATATATAAATTAAAAAAGCCAGCTCAAGCGAGCTGGTTTTTATTGTTCTGTAATAAGGAGTCTTCCCAAAAATTCTTGTAAGATAAAGAAGACAATGAGGCTAGCAATGGTTTCCCCTAAGAAGGACGAACTATTCACAACAAGAGAATAAATGTAGGCACTTTGGCCAGCTGGAGCATAGCTTCCCCAGAAGATGACACCTGCAATATAGTGAATGAGGTAGCGTGCAAAACCACCCAAGACGACTCCGGCAGTAATATATGTGAGTGTCTGAACTCGTTTTTTATTTCTGATAGCTTTGTCAAGCGTAGGTTTGACAATTCCACTCAGTCCAATCAAGCTGAAGGCTACAAAGTATTCTAAGAAACCTTGGATTGGAGTCAACCAACCACCAGCTGCTTCCCCAGTTACGACTTGCAACAGTCCCCAGAGGAATCCCCCCATGGCACCAGCCTTAACGCCCCAGCGGAAACTGAGGAGAAAGATGGGAACCATCTTAAAAGATAGAGAAATCCAAGGACCTAAGGACATGGGTTGAGTAACCAAATCCAAAATATAAGCAATAGTCGCTAAAAGAGCAACCTCAATCATTGGTCGAATCGTAGTTTTCGACATAAAAAAACCTCCTATACCAATCGTTTTGATTGGCTCATTTGTTGCCACATCAAAACGTTGTCATAGAAGTTCTCTATTTCATTCTGTTTTGAAACACATCCCTACGCAGGTCCTAACCTGATCAGGTGGTAAGAGTTTAGGCCAGCAACGAACACCTCTGGTATCCAAGTTAGCCAATCTCAGCAATTGCTCCTCTTGTGACTCTCTCATTATACTATCAAAAAAACGTTCCCGCAACTTTTTAACTCGTAAAAAATATGGTATAGTTATTAAGATAGAAAATGCACAAGTTGTGGAGGAAAAAATTATGGGTATTTTTGCAGGTTTGATGGGCAATGCTTCTCAAAAAGACGTCGATAAGGTTGAAAAAGATTTAGGGGATATCCTGGTTCCAGGTGAGCAAGTAACTCTGGCTTTTAGTTTGATTCGTGACTTGATTGTCTTTACGGAGTACCGTCTGATTTTGGTGGACAAGCAAGGAATGACAGGGAAGAAAACGTCTTATAAATCCCTCCCCTATCGTTCCATTTCACGGTTTTCAGTAGAAACATCTGGTCATTTTGATTTGGATGCAGAATTAAAAATTTGGGTTTCATCAGCTGTAGAACCATCAGAAACACTTCAATTTAAGAGTGATAATAGTGTTATCGAGATCCAGCAGGCCTTAGCAGCCGCTGTATTGCGTTGATCAGTGAATGAGGACAGGACTCATCTAGCGATTTCGGATAATCGGGTAGGAGTACTGGTAGATAAGGTAAAGAGGAAACGAAATGTTCGTTGAAAAAAAGTTAGGAGATGGTCGGAGTTGGATTAATATTGATTCTGACTTGATTGCAGAAACATCCCAGTTGTACCAAAAGTATGGTATTGATCAAGAAACCATTGAATATGCATTGGATAAAAATGAACGTGCCCACATGGATTACAACCGTGAAAATGGAACTGTGACTTTTATTTATAATGTCTTGGACATGGAAAAGGAAAAGGAATATTATGAAACGATTCCAATGACTTTCATTGTCCAGGGGCCACGTCTTGTAACTATTAGTAACCGAGACAACGCCTATATTATTGCACAAATGGAACGCTATGTTGATGCTCATGAAAGTTTATCCACCTTTAAACTCTTGTTTGCAGGCCTTGAGATGATTAGTAATGCTTATTATCCGATTATTGAGCGTCTAGATAAGCACAAGGATGAGATTACTCGTCTCTTACGAAAAACGACAACTAGTAAGAACCTTTATGCTCTTTCTGACGTGGAAACAGGTATGGTCTATCTAGCATCCGCTGCCAAGCAAAATCGCATGCTTCTGGAACATATCAGGGCTCACCTAATCTACCGCCAATTTGATGATGTGGAAAAAGAACAATTTGATGATGCCATGATTGAGGCCAGACAGTTGGTGTATATGACGGAGTTGAACTCTCAGGTCTTGCAGCAATTGTCTAGCTCTTACAATAACATCCTAAATAACAATTTGAATGATAATTTGACCACCTTGACCATCTTAGAAGCTCTGTTAGCGGTCTTAGCAGTTGTCACTGGTTTCTTTGGAATGAATGTTCCATTGCCGTTTACAAATGATCCCAATGCCTGGATTTATATTTCGGTCGCTAGCTTCGTCTTGTGGTTGATGTTATCACGAATCTTGCGCTGGATTGCCCATAAACGATAAAAAAAGAGAGGTAGGGAAGAAATTCCTTACCTCTTTCGTATCTTGGCTATTTCAGAAAATCCTTCATTTTTAACTCTGCCTCCCCTAAGAAGAAGAGGCAGTTTTGATACAAGTGATCGACTGTACAAAATCTTCTTGGAAATAGTAGGAGTAGATTTAAAAGTACTGAGTGGATTATAAACAATTTATAATTGGATTGAATCGTTGAATCAGTTAAATGAATGAAGCATTTTAATGATACTGAAATAACCTAGATACTAGAATCATTATACATATTTTTATATTAAAAATCAAGGAAACAATCCCAAAATAAAAGGGGATTTATTGTGAGTGAAAATTTTTAGAAAGCCTATTGTAACGCTGTTTTTATGAGGTGATTCAAAGTAAAGAAGAGACTTCACAGTCTTTTATATTATCGCAAATTTAAAAAATAAATTATACTAATTATCCAAAGGTGGAAAGAGCTTTTTTGAAAGGGGTTACGAAATAAAAACCTTTTAACCTGTTTCGTTTTACTATCTTTTAAACCTAGTCTATGGTATACTAGATTGGTTGCAAAGAAAGCAGTACTTTTCTTTAGTGGAAAAGAAGCAACACGGTCTTTCATAAAAGCTATGAAAGTACGTCATGACAAGAAAAGTATAAACTAAGCGCTATAGGATGGCTTCGCACCATCTTTAGAAAGAAGAATAACGTGAAATTTAATGAATTTAATCTTTCTGCTGATTTGTTAGCAGAAATTGAAAAAGCAGGATTTGTAGAAGCAAGTCCTATCCAAGAGCAAACCATTCCTTTGGCTCTTGAGGGAAAAGATGTTATCGGTCAAGCACAGACTGGTACAGGGAAAACTGCAGCCTTTGGCTTGCCAACTCTTGAAAAAATTCGTACAGAAGAAGCAACTATCCAAGCTTTAGTAATTGCCCCAACTCGTGAACTAGCTGTTCAAAGTCAGGAAGAACTCTTCCGCTTTGGCCGTAGTAAAGGTGTGAAAGTCCGTTCAGTATACGGTGGTTCAAGTATTGAAAAACAAATCAAGGCTCTTAAATCAGGTGCCCACATCGTTGTAGGAACACCGGGACGTTTACTTGACTTGATTAAACGCAAGGCTCTGAAATTACATGATATTGAAACCTTGATTTTAGATGAAGCAGATGAAATGCTGAACATGGGATTCCTTGAAGATATTGAAGATATCATCTCTCGTGTACCGGAAAATCGTCAAACCTTGCTCTTTTCAGCGACTATGCCAGATGCTATCAAACGTATTGGTGTTCAGTTCATGAAAGAACCTGAGCATGTGAAGATTGCTGCTAAAGAATTAACAACAGAACTGGTAGACCAGTACTATATCCGCGTTAAGGAACAAGAAAAATTCGACACCATGACTCGTCTTATGGATGTTGATCAACCTGAGTTGTCAATCGTTTTTGGTCGTACCAAACGTCGTGTAGATGAGTTGACTCGTGGGCTGAAAATCCGTGGTTTCCGTGCAGAAGGGATTCATGGAGATTTGGACCAAAACAAACGTCTTCGTGTCCTTCGTGATTTTAAAAATGGCAACCTTGATGTCCTCGTTGCAACAGACGTAGCTGCCCGTGGTTTGGATATTTCAGGTGTGACTCATGTCTACAACTACGATATCCCACAAGACCCTGAGAGTTATGTTCACCGTATTGGTCGTACAGGACGTGCAGGTAAGTCAGGTCAGTCTATTACCTTCGTTTCACCTAATGAAATGGGTTATCTCCAAATCATTGAGAACTTAACTAAGAAACGTATGAAAGGTCTCAAGCCGGCAAGTGCAGAAGAAGCCTTCCAAGCTAAGAAGCAGGTTGCACTGAAGAAAATTGAACGTGATTTTGCGAATGAGGAGATCCGTAGCAACTTTGAAAAGTTTGGCAAGGATGCTCGTCAATTAGCATCAGAATTCAGCCCAGAAGAATTGGCCATGTATATCCTCAGCTTAACTGTTCAAGACCCAGATAGTCTTCCTGAGGTTGAGATTGCACGTGAAAAACCGTTACCATTTAAACCATCTGGTGGTGGCTTCGGTGGCAAAGGCAAGGGTGGTCGAGGAGGCCGTCGTGGGGATGACCGTCGAGACCGTGATCGCCGTGGCAATGGTCGTCGTGATGACTATCGTAAAGGTGGACGTTCAAAGGATCGTTTTGATAAAGAGAAGCGTTACCGTAAGGATAATAAAAAACCACGCAATACTTCAAGCGAGAAGAAAACAGGCTTTGTGATTCGGAACAAAGGAGATAAATAAAAAATACAAGGGTAAACACATGTTTACCCTTGTATATTTATAAGGAGACCGAAATTCGTAAACAAAACGTTTGCTAACACTCTGTGATAGCGCTATCAATTCTGTTAACATATTAAGAATACAACTTTTTATAAGTCCTGTCAACAGATTTGCTAAAAAAAATCTACTTTTTTTAAAAAGGTGAACAAAAAATAAATTTTTTCTACAAAAATGACCAACAAAATAAGTGATTAATATAGAAAAAAATCGATAAAATATTTGTTTCTTATTGAAAATGTTCACTATTATAGTATAATGAAAGCAGAAATAGGAAAGTAGGACGTCATATGAAAGAGAGTAGACACGTAGCAATCTTACAAGAGTTGGATAAAAATGAAGTAGTCTCTGTTAAGGATCTGAGCGATCTCTTAGGTGTAACCGATATGACAATCCGACGGGATTTGATGGACTTAGAAGAACAAGGCCTATTGGTCCGTGTTCATGGAGGGGCCCATAGAAAAATCAAAGATAGTCTGGCAGAAGTTTCCCATACAGAAAAGAACATGTTGAATGTGGAAGAGAAAAGGGAGATTGCTCAAAAATGTGCAGCTTTGATTGATGAAGGCGATACAATTTTTATTGGAGCAGGGACCACTACAGATTTTATTGGCGATTATCTTGATGGGAAACATGTCAGTATTGTCACCAATTCCTTGCCGATTTTTGAAAAATTAAAAGACCAACCGAATTGTGATATCATTTTAGTTGGCGGACGCTATAGGGTCAAGACACAGACCTTTGTAGGACAGTTTGCAAATAAGCTCTTAAAGGAAATAAAAGTTTCAAAAGCCTTTATCGGAGTAAATGGGATTGATGGCCATACAGCTATGACCGCAAACGAAGAAGAAGGAAATGGCAATAAAATTATTCTTAACAATGCCATTGAAAAGTATATAGTAGCAGATAATAGTAAGTTTGATAGCTATTCTTTCTATGCCTTTTACCGTTTAGATGATTTAAATGCAGTGATTACCGATCATTCTATCTCTAAAAAGGTGCGAGAAAAATACAATTCCTATACAAAAATTTTGTAAAAATTAGAAAAGAAACAGCTAAACGGCCAGGATTCAAGCAGATCCTGGTCTTTTTTCATATTCTTTCATAGGGTAGGGCCTACAAAATAAATCTATAAAAAATAAACAAAAAAGAACAAAAAATTACATATTGTAATTGACAGCGTATTCATATAGTGATATACTTATCGTGTAAATAAAAAAAGGTAAAAGTGGAAGGGGTGAAAAGATGGGATTAAATCAACTGTTTAATCGGGAATTAGTCTTTTGCCTAGATGTTGCGAATCAAGAAGAATTGTTTGAACAGGTTGCAACTTTATTGGAAGAACGTCAAATTGTGACAGATTCTTATCGAGTTGCATTAAAAGAAAGAGAGAAATCGTTCCCTACAGGCTTAGATATGGAATTTCTAGGAAAGGATTTGCCAAATGTGGCCATTCCTCACACGGATATCATTCATAACCTGACAGAGAATATTGTAGTTGTTCGATTAAAAAATCCAGTAACCTTCCACAATATGATCGCGCCTGATAAGGAAGTAGAAGTTTCGCTTTTATTCTTCATCATTAACAATTCTAGTTCCAGCCAAACAAACATATTGGCGCACTTGATGGATTTCTTTACGACAAACGGAAATCTTGAAAACATGTCGAAGTTGGAAAATGAAGAAGACTTATATCGCTACATTACAGAAGCGATTGCTTAATAGTAACAAATAAATATATTTATAATGGAGGTCATTCAAATGATTAAAATTTTAGCTGCCTGTGGTGCAGGGGTTAACTCAAGCCACCAAATCAAAAGCGCTCTAGAAGAAGAGCTTTCAAACCGTGGATATGATGTACAATGTGATGCGGTAATGGTAAAAGATGTCAATGAAGACTTGATTAAAGGCTATGATATCTTCACGCCAATCGCTGCAACAGACCTTGGTTTTGACCCTGGTATTCCAGTAGTTGAAGCTGGTCCAATCTTGTTCCGTATTCCAGCTATGAGCGCTCCGGTATATGATAATATCGAAGCAACCATCAAAGAACACGGCTTAAGCTAATTTGTTCATCTGTATTTTGTAAGCGGTTCCTATGTCAGGAGTTGCTGATATTCATAATTTTGTAAAATATAAAAATATAAATCGGGAGGATTTATTATGAACGGCATTATCGATTTTGCCAATAAGTTTTTCAAACCCATTCTAGATATGGGTGCACCGATCATCATGTTGATCGTCTTGACTTTATTGGCTCTCTTGTTTGGAGTGAAATTCTCCAAAGCGCTTGAAGGTGGTATTAAACTTGCCATCGCCCTTACAGGTATCGGTGCAATCATCGGTATGTTGAATGGAGCTTTCTCAGCGTCTCTTGCAAAATTCGTTGAGAACACTGGTATTCAATTGAATATCACAGACGTTGGTTGGGCGCCTCTTGCGACTATCACTTGGGGGTCTGCCTGGACACTTTACTTCTTGCTAGTTATGTTGGTTGTCAACGTTGTTATGCTTGCAATGAAGAAAACAGATACACTTGACGTCGATATCTTCGATATTTGGCACTTGTCTATCACAGGTCTTTTGATTAAATGGTATGCTGATAAGAATGGTGTTAGCGCAGGAGTTTCCCTCTTCGTTGCAACTCTTGCAGTAGTCCTTGTAGGGATTATGAAGATCATCAACTCAGACTTGATGAAACCAACATTTGATGACTTGTTGAATGCACCTAGCTCTTCACCAATGACATCAACTCACATGAACTACATGATGAACCCAATCATCATGGTTTTGGATAAAATCTTTGACAAATTCTTCCCAGGTCTTGACAAATACGACTTCGACGCAGCTAAATTGAACAAGAAAATTGGTTTCTGGGGATCTAAATTCTTTATCGGTTTCCTTCTTGGTATTGTCATCGGTATCATGGGTACTCCACAACCAGTTGCTGATGTAGCTGATGCTAAAACTTGGGAATTGGTTATTAAAGGTTGGTTGAGCCTTGGTTTGACTGCCGGTGTCTGCTTGGAATTGTTCTCATTGATCGGTTCTTGGTTCATCGCAGCGGTAGAACCATTGTCACAAGGTATTACAAACGTTGCTACTAAACGTCTTCAAGGACGTAAATTCAATATCGGTTTGGACTGGCCATTTATCGCTGGTCGTGCTGAAATCTGGGCTTGTGCTAACGTACTTGCACCAATCATGTTGATCGAAGCAGTGCTTCTTTCTAATGTCGGAAATGGTATCTTGCCACTTGCAGGGATCATCGCTATGGGTGTGACTCCAGCCTTGTTGGTTGTAACACGTGGTAAATTAATCCGTATGATCGTGTTTGGAACACTCTTGTTGCCACTCTTCCTTCTTTCAGGAACTCTTATCGCACCATTTGCGACAGTATTGGCGAAAAGTGTAAATGCCTTCCCAGAAGGAGTTGACAAAGCTCAATTGATCACTCACTCAACTCTTGAAGGACCAGTTGAAAAACTTCTTGGTTGGACTATTGGTAACGCAACTACAGGAGACATCAAAGCTATTGTTGGTGTGGTTGCCTTCTTAGCATTCTACGTTGGAATCTTTGCATGGTACAGAAAACAAATGATCAAACGTAACGAAGCATACGCAGCAAATGCAAAATAATCCGCTCCTAAATATGTAACTTGATAAAACTAGGGTATCAATTTCCAGATATGGAGGGGTAGCCTAGTTTTTTCTCTAAAATAATATGCTAAGGAGTGAAATATGAGGATAGCTTTAAAAAATAATGATCTGGAAGTTTGTTTCAAGGAGTTAGGTGGTGAGCTGGCCTCTATCAAGGATCAGGATGGTATTCAATATCTTTGGCAGGGTGATGCTCAGTATTGGAGTGGTCAAGCCCCAGTTCTCTTTCCTATCTGTGGTTCGGTTCGAAATGATACAACCTTGTATCGTCCTCAAGGTGTTGGGAAGATCCCTCGCCACGGGCTAGTTCGCAAGAAAAACTTTGAGCTAGTAGAGCAAACAGAAGATCGGGTGACTTTTGGGATAGAAGATACGGAAGAAATGTATCAGCAATATCCCTATCATTTCAGATTAGAAATTTCCTATCAATTGCTAGGTAAGAAGATTCAAGTTACCTATCGGGTTTACCATCTTGGTGATGAGGGAGTCATGCCGTTTTTTGTTGGTGGCCATCCAGGATTTAATTGTCCGTTAATAGCAGATGAAGGATTTGAAGATTACTACCTAGAATTCGAACAAGAAGAGACCTGTAGTATTCCAAAATCCTATCCGGAGACAGGCTTGTTAAACGTCTTTGATCGGACGCCTTTCTTACAGCAAGAAAAAATCTTGAATCTCAATTACGACCTCTTCCAAAAGGATGCCATTACCTTGGATTGTTTACAATCAAGAAGGGTGACACTCCGTTCTAGAAAGCACGAAAAGGGGATAAGTGTCCATTTTCCAGATTTTTCAAACTTGATTATCTGGACAACACCAAATAAAGGACCATTTATCGCTTTAGAACCTTGGTCTGGTTTATCCACTTCCCTTGAAGAGAGTGATTATCTAGAATATAAAAAACAAGTTCGACTCTTACCAGCAGGTCAAGTAGCAGAACTTGGATTTGAAATCGAAATTTTATAGAAAATAATGTTGTTGAATATAGAACTTTCTATATTTGATTGAAAAATGAATGAATTGAAGGAGTATAATATGTCAGTTATTATTGGTGCGGATGCAGCAGGTATTCGCTTAAAAGAAGTAGTCAAAGAATATTTGGAATCAGAAGGTTTCCAAGTCGTGGACGTGACAGAAGAAGGGCAAGATTTTGTCGATGTGACCTTAGCTGTTGCAAAAGAAGTGAAACAAGCAGAAGATAATCTGGGTATTGTCATTGACGCTTACGGAGCTGGTCCATTTATGGTCGCAACTAAAATTAAAGGAATGGTCGCTGCAGAGGTTTCAGATGAGCGTTCCGCTTACATGACTCGTGGCCACAACAATTCTCGCATGATCACCATGGGGGCTCAAATCGTGGGTGATCAATTGGCCAAAAATATTGCCAAAGGTTTTGTAAACGGTAAGTATGACGGCGGTCGCCACCAAATCCGTGTCGATATGCTTAACAAGATGTGCTAAGGGGAGGAGTAAACGAATGAAAATTGCAATTGGATGTGACCATATTGTCACAAATGAAAAAATGGCTGTTTCTGAATTTTTGAAATCAAAAGGCTATGAAGTCCTTGACTTCGGAACCTATGACCATGCGCGCACCCACTACCCAATTTTTGGGAAAAAAGTCGGAGAAGCAGTAGCTAGTGGTCAAGCAGACCTTGGAGTATGTATTTGTGGAACTGGTGTTGGGATTAACAACGCGGTTAACAAGGTCCCTGGAATTCGTTCAGCTTTGGTCCGTGATATGACAACTGCACTTTATGCCAAAGAAGAACTCAATGCCAACGTGATTGGTTTTGGTGGGAAAGTAACTGGTGAGTTGCTCATGTGTGATATCATTGAAGCCTTCATTCATGCAGAATACAAACCAAGTGAAGAAAATAAGAAATTGATTGCCAAGATTCAACATTTGGAAACTCATAATGATCACCAAGAGGATGCAGACTTCTTTACAGAATTCCTTGAAAAATGGGATCGTGGTGAATACCACGACTAAGAGGTGAAGATATGATCTTAACTGTCACCTTGAATCCTTCCATTGATATTTCTTATCCCTTGGAAGAATTAAAGTTGGATACTGTGAATCGCGTGTCGGAAGTTTCTAAGACTGCTGGTGGGAAAGGATTAAATGTTACCCGTGTCTTAGCTGAGAGTGGTGAAACAGTTGGAGCAACAGGTTTTGTTGGGGGGACCAATGGTCAATTCATCAAGACCCATCTTCCACGAGATGTCCAATCCTTCTTCTATGATATTCTTGGAGATACACGGAACTGTATCGCTATCTTGCATGAAGGTAATCAAACAGAAATCTTAGAAGCGGGCCCAGAAATTATCCGGACAGAAGCTTTGGGATTCCTTCACCATTTTAAACTCCTCATGCCGACAGCAGATGTAATTGCTATTTCGGGAAGCCTTCCTACAGGTCTACCGGTGGACTATTATGCGAGCTTAATTGAGATTGCAGGAGAAGCAGGACGTAAGGTCGTACTTGATTCATCAGGAAAATCTTTAGAAGCGGTTCTTCACTCACCATTCAAACCAACGGTGATTAAACCCAATCGCGAAGAATTATCTCAACTCTTAGGACGGGATGTTTCAGCGGATTTTGAGGACTTAAAAGAAGTTTTGAAAGACCCACTGTTTGAAGGAATCGAATGGATTATCGTCTCCTTAGGTGGAGATGGTGCTTTTGCCAAACACGGAGATGTCTTCTATAAAGTGGACATTCCAAAAATTGAAGTGGTCAATCCAGTAGGATCTGGAGATTCGACCGTGGCTGGGATCTCTGCTGCCCTCAGTAGTGGAAAAGATGACGCGGCCCTCTTGACTCATGCTATGGTCTTAGGGATGCTAAATGCCCAAGAAAAGATGACAGGGCATGTCAATATGGCCCACTATGATGATTTGTATCAACAGATAAATGTAAAAGAGGTATAAGATGGTATTAACAGAACAAAAACGCAACTATTTAGAAAAATTGAGCACCAAAGAGGGTGTAATCTCAGCCTTGGCCTTTGACCAACGTGGTGCTTTGAAACGCCTCATGGCTCAATATCAAGATACAGAACCAACAGTGGCTCAAATGGAAGAGTTGAAGGTCTTGGTGGCTGAAGAATTGACACCATTCGCATCTTCTATGCTCTTAGACCCAGAGTATGGACTTCCAGCAACTAAGGTCTTGGATGCAGAAGCAGGGCTCTTGTTGGCTTATGAAAAAACAGGCTACGACACTTCAAGCACCAAGCGTCTGCCAGACTGCCTCAACCTTTGGTCAGCTAAACGCATCAAAGAGCAGGGTGCAGATGCGGTGAAATTCTTGCTCTACTATGATGTCGATAGTGCAGAAGAACTCAACCAAGAAAAACAAGCCTACATCGAACGCATCGGTTCAGAATGTGCGGCAGAAGAAATTCCATTCTTCCTTGAAATCTTGGCTTACGATGAAACAATCGCTGATGCAGGTTCTGTAGAATATGCTAAAGTGAAACCTCGCAAAGTCATCGAAGCGATGAAAGTCTTCTCAGACCCCCGCTTTAACATCGATGTTTTGAAGGTAGAAGTTCCTGTCAACGTCAAATACGTAGAAGGCTTTGGCGATGGGGAAATCGTTCACAGCCGTGAAGAAGCGGCAGCCTTCTTTAAAGAACAAGAAGAAGCAACCAAGCTTCCATACATCTACTTGAGTGCAGGTGTTTCTGCAAAACTCTTCCAAGAAACCCTTGTCTTTGCGCATGAAGCAGGCGCAAACTTTAATGGAGTTCTCTGTGGTCGTGCAACTTGGGCTGGATCTGTAGAAGCCTACATCAAGAATGGGGAAGAGGCAGCTCGTGAATGGTTGCGTACCGAAGGTCGTCGCAATATTGAAGAGCTCAATCAAGTCTTGGACCAAGTTGCAACTTCTTGGAAAGAGCGTATTTAATTCCTTTGTTCCTAACGTATCAAATAGTCTTTCTAGAAACCTCTAGAAGGACTATTTTTGTTTGTATAAAGGAAGCATCTCGGACTTTCATCAAAAATTGGTTCTCAATGTTCATAAATCTGATTAAGCTTTTTGTCACTATTCAAATGGCTTCTGATTTGTAAGGGGTTATGTGATAATTTCACTTTACAATCGAAAATCAGAGTGTTTTACAGTATAATAGTTTTATTAGAATGAAGGAGTTGGCGTATGGAAAGGATTGTATATAGAGAAGCGAGACTAGACGAGTATAAGATGATTGGGAAAGTCTGTTCGGATGCTTTTATGAATTATCCATTTTTAACCGTCATTAAAGAAGATTTAAAAAAGCCTGAATACTTTCCAGCCTTTATTGAACTATTGCATACCTTGTTAGTCAAGCTCTACATCAAAGGAGAAACTTGCTTAGTTGCTGAACGAGACGGGGAAATCATAGCAGTTGGACTCTTGCAACAAAAAGATTTCTCGATGATTTCTTATCTACTAAATGGAATTTTCAAGTTATTTCGATATATCACACCGTTGAAATTACTGAAATACCTAGATCTCGTAGAACGTTCAGAACAGCATTTGAAAAAATCCGGAAACTTCGACTGGTATTTAATGATGTTAGCTGTAAGCCCAACTGTTCAGGGGCAAGGGGTTGGCAGTCATTTCCTCCAAAATGGGATTGAACCTTATATTAAGGAAAAAGGATGTAAACGTTTGGGCTTGATTACGAGTACGGAACAAAATGTATTTTTCTATGAGAAGAATGAATTTGTCCTATTAGATTCCATGGTGCTAGACTATGGAAACCAAAGCGTTGGAAATTGGGCTTTTTTAAAGACCCTTGATGACGAATCTTAGATGTTTAAAAAAGGAGTTCTTAGGAGCTCCTTTTAGCATGCAAGCAGAATGATTGTTACATCATTTAGGTCATTTCTGTTCTGGATCTAGCTTGGATTGTTGATGCTTGATATAGGTCAATTTTTCCTCTCGGCTCTTCCGTTTAAAAAGTGCTTCTGCAGACATAGCTGCTCTTTTGTCTGGAAAAGACTCCTGGTAAATCAAGGTTACAGGAAGTCTTGGGCGTGTATATTTGGCTCCTTTGCCAGCATTGTGGGTTTTAATACGGCGCTCGATATCGGTGGTGTAACCAGTATAGAGGGTCCCATCCGCACACTGGACTACATACATATAAGCTTTAGTTTCCATAATAAATCTCATGAATCTCCGGCGTATAGCTCCCATCCTCCTCATGGATGAACAGTGGAGGAAGAATTTTTAGACCATCCCGCGATCCATCTTTAATGGCCTCGATGAGGAGCATATTGGCATCTTTATGGACCTTGGGGTAGACAAATTGAATCCGTTTAGGAGCCAGATTGTAGCGTTTCATGGTTTCAATGATATCTAAGAAGCGATCCGGACGATGCACCATGACGAGTCGGCCATTGGATTTGAGGGTCCGTTGGGCCACTTGACATATTTGGTCCAGATTGGTGGTGATCTCGTGACGGGCTAGCAAATAATGAGGGCTCTCATTTAAATTGGAGTGCTCATCGACTTTAAAATAGGGAGGATTACAGAGAATAAGGTCAATCTTGCTACCGGGGAAATGGTGAGGCAAGTTTTTAAGATCATCTGTAATCATGGACATACGGTCAGACAGACCATTTAATTGGATGGAACGCTCTGCCATGTCGGCGAGTCTTTCTTGAATTTCCACTCCGACGATGGTTGCTTTAGTCCGCGTGCTAGCAAAGAGTCCAACTGCACCATTGCCAGCACAAAGGTCTACAATTAGACCACGATTGGGCAGTTTAGGAAAGCGTGACAAAAGGACACTATCAATAGAATAGCTAAAAACCTCTCTGTTTTGAATGATTTTTACATCACTAGAAAATAGTTGGTTGACGCGTTCGCCGTCTTTTAATTCGATATCGTTCATGGCTCTATTATAGCATGAAAAGAGGACGTGGAAAAGCGTAGAAAGGGATAAGAAAAAACAAAGGACAGAACTTTCGCCCCATCCTTATCCAAGAGTTGTTTAATCAAATTCATATTTTTGATAAATCGTAGCCAAGATGAAGATCCCTGTAAAGAGGGACATCAAGGCAAGGTAGACTGGGAAGGTCACAGCTGTCAATGTTCCGATTTCAATCAGACCTTTCAAGTAAAAGGCAGAAAGGTAGAAACCACAAACAGAGAAGATGATTAAGAGACCTCTCCAGATATTGAGTGGCAAACAAGCCCGAATGACGGACAAGAAACCAATAGATCCTAACAAGTAGTAGGAAAGGGTAGACATGTCCAGGCTAGACCAGCCATGATGAGCTCCCCATAAACGAACAAATAAGACGCTAAAGACAACCATCAAGGCATTTGGTAAGGCCAGATGCAAGGAGCGTTTGAGGAAGTGTTTTTCCACTGGCTTAATGTTTCGTTCAAAGGTTAAGACAAATGGAGGGAAGCCTTCGACAAACTGGTCAATGAGAGTAATCTGAATTGGAATAAATGGGAAAATCAACAAGTAGTTGACATCAAAGAAGAGAGCACTTGCGATACAGATAATGGCTAGAATGAAGGAGTAAATGGTCTTGATAAAGAAGATTGGAGCGATACGACCAATATTGTTGACCACCCGACGTCCTTCAAAGAGAATTTCTGGAACATCATTGAAGTCAGAGTTTAACAAGACGAGGTTGGCAATTTGACGGGTTGCAGGATCTCCTTCAGCCATCACGATGGAGCAGTCAGCTTCTCGTAAGGCAAGGATATCATTGACTCCGTCTCCTGTCATGGCAGTGGTTCGACCAGCAGCCTTGAGGGTTTGAATCAAGAGTTTCTTTTGATGAGGAGAAACCCGTCCAAAAATAGCTGTGCTTTCTGCTAGGTCCACCAACTCATCGTCCTCAATCTTAGAACAGTCAATATAACTTTCATAGCTTTCAAATCCAGCTTCCTTAGCAATGTAAGAAACAGTGACTGGATTATCACCAGAGATAATTTTGAGATCCACATCTTGCGAGCGAAGATAATCCAAGGTTTCGGCAGCCCCTTCGCGGATTGGATCGAGGATTTCAATGACAGCGATCGCTTCTACATCACTTGGCAAAGTCAAATCATGCATATCGATGGCTTCCACACTGCGAGCCAGAATCAAGACCCGAGATCCATGGGCTTGGGCTTCCAATACCGCTGGAGGATTTTCTTTGAGGAGCATTTCTGGGGCCCCTAAATAAATGGTTCCCAAGTTGGTCAGGGTCATGGCCCCCCATTTTCGATCACTTGAAAATGGAATGATTGATTCGGCTGTATAAGCGTGTTCTAACTCGCCATATGCTTTGCGGATAGCTTGGGCAGTTGGGTTGTTATCCTCAGAATTTTGCATATAGGCAGCGAGAATAACTTCGATAGTTTCTTCAGAAAAGTGTTCAGACAGGGAGTGAATGCCTTTGACGGTCATTTTTCCTTGGGTGATGGTTCCTGTCTTATCCAAACAAAGAGTATCGACACGAGCCAAGGTTTCTACAGAGTACATCTCTTGGACCAAGACCTTGCGCATCCCTAACTTAATTACAGCTGTCAGGAGAGAGGTTACTGTCAGAAGGGCAATTCCTTTTGGCAACATGCCCAGGAGGGCAGTGGAAGAGGTAATCACAGAATCTTTCATTGGAAGCAGTTTGATTAAAAAGGCTTCACAAAAGAGGGCAATTCCAAATGGGATAATAATCTTTCCAGTAAAACTAGAGATTTTAGCCAGATTATAGAGAATGCGGGAGTTGATGGGTTTGAGAGTTTTCGCTTCTACCATTAATTTATTGGCATAGTTATTGGCCCCCACACGTTTGACACGGGCGTAGACCTGGCCACTCGCTAAGAAGCTACCGGATAGAAGTTCGTCTCCCTCTTCCTTGAGAACCAAGTCACTTTCTCCCGTCAGCATGGCTTCGTTGGCTTCAGCAACTCCCTTTTGAACGAGGGCATCACTCGGAATTTGGTCTCCAGCAGATAGCTTAATCAGGTCGCCAAGGACGATTTCCTCTGGATCAATGGTTTCTTCTTCCCCAGCTCGGATGACAGTGACGAGCTCCTTACTCATCAAATTCAATTTATCAATCATCCGTTTGGCGCGGAGCTCTGTGGCGATTCCGGATAAGGCATTAAAGCAGATGACTGCAAAAAAGACCAGGTTGCTCCAGGCTTGTACCGCAACCAAAGCGAGGGCAATCACAAAGTTCAAAGCATTAAACAAGGTGAAGACATTGCGCTTGATGATTTGCCAGGTACTGGTACTGGTATTCGCTTTAAATTCGTTGGTTTGGCCACGCTGTATTTTTTTGCGGACCTCTTCATAGGTTAATCCCTTTAATTCATTCATTTCCATAAAAACATCATATCATTTTTTTAAGAAAAAGACTAGATGCAGTCGGTTTGTTGACTTGGCAACTTTTTGAAAAGATTTGCGGGGAACAGAAGGATAAGGTATAATGGATAAACAAGAGAATTATCAAAGGAGAAAGCATGTTTTATACCTATTTACGTGGCTTAGTGACCTTTATTTTATGGGTTCTGAATGGAAATGCTCATTATCATCATAAGAAACTGATTCCGAGTCAAGAAGAAAATTACATTCTCGTAGCTCCACATCGAACTTGGTGGGATCCTGTCTACATGGCCTTTGCGACCAAGCCCAAGCAATTTATCTTTATGGCTAAGAAAGAACTCTTTACCAATCGGATTTTTGGCTGGTGGATTCGCATGTGCGGGGCTTTCCCAATTGACCGTGAAAATCCAGGTGCCGCTGCGATTAAATACCCAGTGAATATGCTCAAAAAAAGCAAGCGTTCCTTGATTATGTTTCCAAGTGGAAGCCGCCATTCTCAGGATGTTAAGGGTGGTGTTGCTGTGATTGCTAAGATGGCTAAGGTACGCATTATGCCTGTTACTTATACGGGTCCAATGACCCTGAAAGGCTTAGCTACTTGTGAACGGGTTGACATGAACTTTGGGCATCCCATTGATATTTCTGATATTGCAAAGATGAACGATGAGGGCGTGGAAGAAGTTGCAAGACGTATCCAGGCTGAGTTTGATCGCTTAGATGCGGAATCTCAGGCACTCCGCAATGACCGGAAACCTTTTATCCTCATCCGTTTGTTGAAGTTTTTACTCCTGCCATTTGTCTTGGTGGTCGTTCTACTGACCCTCTTGTTTAGTTATATCGCAAGTTTCGTTTGGGATCCAGACAAGCATCGGAAGGACTAATGAGTTTTCTTGAGAACAAGAAAGTCAAAAATCATGTGATTTTTGACTTTCTTTTTTTTATTTCTTCGATTTTTTACGAATAATAAAAATAAAAGGGGTATTTATGGAGACGTGGATTGAGAAGATCAAGGAATATAAACTATTTTTAGGCTTGGCTGCTGTGGGCTTGGTAATTGGAGGACTATTTCTCTTTTGGCCTAAGCAGCCCCCACAAGCACCGGAAACTGTCATTTCCCAGTTAGAAATGGTGGATCAGGAGACGTCTCCTAAGGAAGACACAAGCCTCTCTTCCAGCTCTCAGCAGAGGAGTGAGGAAAAGATGGAGCCCTCTCAAGAAAAAATCATGGTGGATGTGAAGGGAGCTGTCAGACAAGCGGGGGTTTATGAGCTTCCAGTGGGGAGCCGGGTCTATGACGCAGTGCAAAAAGCAGGAGGGATGACAGACGAAGCTAACAGCCAATCCGTCAACTTGGCGCAAAAATTGGAGGATGAGTCCATCGTCTATGTTGCTAAGAATGGAGAGGAGATAGCGCCTGTTGCATCCGCATCTGCTGGAACGACAAGTGGCGAAAAGCAGTCAAAAGATGGGAAAGTCAATCTCAATACGGCAACAGAAGCAGAACTACAGACGATTTCTGGGATAGGTCAAAAGCGAGCCCAGGATATCATTGCTTATCGAGAGGAAAAAGGAAAATTTCAATCTGTTGATGAATTGAAAAATGTTTCTGGGATCGGCCAAAAGACGCTAGAAAAGTTAAAAGAGCATGTTACAGTGGATTAGAAGTCTCCATATTCATTTATTTCATCTCACCCTGCCAGTCTTAGCTCTCTATTATTGGATGTACACGGGACACTGGCTCGCTCTAATCTTCCTTCTGGCTTTCCTCATCTTGTTTAGGAGACGCTACGGGGACAAACGATTTTTGTGCCTCATAGGGTTTCTTTCCCTCTTTGCCCTTTGTTTTGCTTTCCGGATCGAACAAGGAAGACGAGAGTCAAGCGATCATAGGGTCCCAAGGGTTATTCAGCTTTTACCGGATACCATCAAGGTGAATGGAGATGCTTTATCTTTTCGTGCGAAGTCGGGTGACCGTACTTTTCAGGTTTTCTACCAGCTTCAGTCAGAAGAAGAACAAGCTTATTTTAAACACCTGGATCATGGGCTAGAATTACGGATCAAAGGGGAATTAGAAACACCGACCAAACAGCGTAATTTTATGGGCTTTGATTACCAGGCTTATCTGAAGACACAAGGGATCCATCATCTTTTGAAAATTAGCCACATCCTTGAAAAGAAAGTAGCTGAGCCTAGCGATGTGATAGGAATTCTTTCTAGTTGGAGGCGGAAGGCCCTTGTATGGGTCCATCAGCATTTCCCCCAGCCCATGAGTCACTATATGACGGGCTTGCTTTTTGGTTTTTTAGATGTCGAGTTTGAGGAAATGAGCCAGCTGTATTCGAACTTGGGAATTATCCATCTGTTTGCCTTGTCAGGCATGCAGGTTGCCTTTTTCTTAGATGCCTTTCGACGATTCTTTCTCCGCCTGGGATTGGAACAGGAGAAGGTTGCAATCCTCCTCTATCCGTTTTCCCTTCTTTATGCTGGGATGACGGGGTTTTCGGTTTCGGTCGTTCGAAGCCTCTTACAGAAACTCCTGGCCCAGGCTGGGCTCAAAGGAATGGAAAATATGGGTGTCACCCTTCTTTTATTGATTGTTCTCCTACCTTCCTCCGTATTAACTGCTGGAGGTCTCTTATCCTGCGCCTATGCCTTTATATTGACGCTCACCTCTTCCGAAGAGGAGAAGTCGGGAATCCAAAAAGTCGTCAAGGAAAGTCTGGTGTTAACACTAGGAGTTCTTCCTTTTTTGATATTTTTCTTTGGAGAATACCAACCCTGGTCTCTTCCTCTAACCTTTATTTTTTCTCTCTTATTTGACCTTCTGTTGTTACCAGGTCTGAGTGTCGTCTTTCTCCTCTCCTTTTTCTATCCCTTGACCTTCTGGAATCCTTTCTTCGTCTGGATGGAAAAAAGTATGGAGTATCTAGCGAGATTCACTAGCAAATCCTTGGTTTTTGGACAGCCAAGCATTTATTTTTTCATCTTGCTTTTGTGCTTGCTAGCTTGCCTTTATGAGATGCGAAAGGTTAAGAAGTGGAGATATCTTTTTCTACTCTTAATATGCTCTATATTCGCCCTTGTGAAGCATCCTTTAGAAAATGAGATTACCATCATTGATATTGGTCAAGGAGATAGTATTTTGCTACGTGATTGGCGAGGGAAAACCATCCTAATTGATACAGGAGGAAAAGTGGACTTTGGCCAAAAGGAGGGATGGAAGAAGCGGAGGTCTACTAGCAATGCAGAACGGACCTTGATTCCCTATCTCAAGAGTAGGGGGATTGACCGGATTGACCATATGATTCTCACGCATACTGACACAGATCACATGGGAGATTTGGAAGTACTTGCGGCTAAGGTTAGCATTCAGGAAATCAACATTTCCAAGGGAAGCTTAAAAAAAGGTACTTTTGTCCGTTTGCTCAAACGCTTAAACCTACCAGTAAAAACGCTGGAGGCTGGTGATCAACTGACGATCTTTGATGGGAGTGCAGAAGTTCTCTATCCGGTAGAGGTAGGAGATGGGAGTAATAACGATTCCCTTGTCCTCTATGGGAGGTTTTATGGTTGGACCTTCCTTTTTACAGGAGATTTAGAAGAAGAGGGGGAAAAGACCTTGTTAGCCCGCTATCCTCAACTGCGCGTGGATGTATTAAAAGCAGGACACCATGGTTCTAAGGGCTCTTCTCACCCAGCCTTCTTAAAGCAAATCCAAGCAAAAATTGCCTTGATATCTGCGGGAGAAAAAAATCGTTACCAGCATCCTCACCGGGAAACCTTGGAACGTTTTAAAGAGTTGCAGATGACTGTTTTTCGTACAGATCAGCAAGGAGCGATTCGTTTTAGAGGTTGGAATCAGTGGAAGATTGAAACCGTTCGATAAGAGCTGTTTGATTTCTAGCTTGAAAATTGCTATGATAAAGTCAAGGAAATGAGGTTACAAGTATGAAATCATTACAGTTGTTTTGGATGCAATATGCTGATTTTTCTAGAAGATCAGATAGAAAAGAATTTTGGATTAGCCAAGTCTGGCATTTATTGTTTACAAGTCCTTTTTGGATTTACCAATTGGTCTTATTCTTTTCAAATTCGAAATCAGAGGAAGAAGTGATTCCCTTGACCGGGATGGACGTTTCAGCTTGGTTCAGCATCTTTTTTCTCCTCTATCTCTATCTTATTTTTGTTCCCCAGCAAGCGGTAGTCGTTCGGCGATTGAGAGATGCGGGTCTTCATTGGTCGTTGATTTTCCTATTTCTAGGCCCTATCTTGCTCTACCTTTTATCTCCTATTTCAATTTTTCTAGTCTTAGCTCTTGCAGGCTTGCTTTGTTTGGCATGTCTCTTGGTCCTTCCAAGTGCTAGACTTGCACAACCGGACCAGAATGCTTCTCCAGGATTTGATTTGACGAGTCCCGTGGTCTCTTCGCCAAGTATTCCTTCCCATTTGATGGATCCCAATAGTTTTTCAGCTATTCCCCAGATTGTTTCGGCTCCACCAACTCCACTAGAGAAAGCGCCACTTGAAAAGAAAATGGAATCGGAACAGACCCAGCATCAGTTTAGAGAGTGGAATGAGGTACCTTCAGAACATGCAGGCTTTACAAACAATTAAAAAAATCAGTGCTGAGAACCTTCCTCCAATCCTAGTTCTATCAGGAGACGACATCGGTCAGTTTGAGTGGATGAAAGAGCAACTTTTTAAGAAAGTAGGCTACGATTCATCTGATTTGAACTATTCCTATTTTGACATGAAAGAAGCAGCATATGCAGAAGTTGAGCTTGACTTAGTCAGCCTTCCATTTTTTGCGGATGAAAAAATAGTGATTTTGGATCATTTTGTCGATGTGACGACCGCAAAAAAAAGATACCTGTCAGATGATGAATTGCAGTCCTTTGAAGATTACTTAGCGGCGCCTTTAGAAACGACTCGCTTGATTGTCATTGCGGAAGGCAAACTGGATAGCAAGCGAAGGATTGTCAAGCTTTTAAAACGGGATGCCCAGTTGCTGGAGGCAACTGAATTAAAAGAGCAGGACTTGCGTGCCCATTTCACGGAAGAGATCAAGTCTCTAGGGCTAGCGATTGATTCACAAGCCTTCGACCAACTTTTGATTAAATCGGGCTTTGATTTTAGTGAGATTCAGAAAAACTTGGAGTTTCTTAAAACGTACAAAGGAGCTTCTAGCATCACCATCTCAGATATTGAGGAGGCTATTCCGAAGACACTACAGGATAATCTGTTTGATCTGATACAGATGATCCTAAAGAAACAAATTGATTCCGCCCGCAGTTTGGTTAAGGACCTTCGGTTACAAGGAGAGGATGAAATCAAGCTTCTGGCCATCTTGTTAAGTCAGTTCCGCATCTACACACAGGTCAAGCTGTTGAAGCAAGAGGGACGAACAGAACCCCAAATCGTTTCAGACCTATCAGAGTTGACCGGTCGGAAAGTGAACCCCTACCAAGTCAAATTTGCCCTAAGAGATAGTAGAGGGATATCTCTATCTTATTTGGAGCAGGCGATTTGTCTTTTGATTGATACCGACTTTCAAATGAAGTCGGGAACGTATGAGAAGGACTATCTATTTGATTTAGCTTTACTAAAGCTGGCCAACCCATCTGTGTAAGCAGAATAGTTGAATTAATTAGATGATTGCGTTATCATTTTTATATACATAAAGAAATAGAGGTATTTTCCATGGCAATTATTTTACCAGATCTTCCGTACGCATACGATGCATTGGAACCATACATTGATGCTGAAACCATGCACTTGCACCATGACAAACACCACCAAACTTACGTTAACAATGCAAATGCAGCTCTTGAAAAACACCCTGAAATCGGTGAAGACCTTGAAGCTTTGCTTGCTGACGTAGAATCTATCCCAGCTGATATCCGTCAAGCGCTTATCAACAATGGTGGTGGACACTTGAACCACGCTCTTTTCTGGGAATTGATGACTCCTGAACAGACAGCTCCTTCGGCAGAACTTGCAGCAGCAATCGATGAAACTTTTGGTTCATTCGAAGAATTCCAAGCAGCCTTCACTGCAGCAGCAACTACTCGTTTTGGTTCTGGATGGGCTTGGTTGGTTGTTAACAAAGAAGGGAAGCTTGAAGTGACTTCAACAGCAAACCAAGACACACCAATCTCAGAAGGGAAGAAACCAATCTTGGGCTTGGACGTTTGGGAACATGCCTACTACGTGAAATACCGCAACGTTCGTCCTGACTACATCAAAGCTTTCTTCTCAGTGATCAACTGGAACAAAGTAGACGAGCTTTACGCAGCAGCTAAATGAGCTTTCATAATAAAAAAAGTTTGAATCAAGAGTCCACTTAACGGTGGGCCTCGATTCAGGCTTTTTATTTTTAAATTGGTCAACATAGACTAAAAGGATTCTCCCGTTTTGGAAGGGATATTTCTTGCGTTTATACCTGAAAATGATACACTAGAAGAGTATGTGAAAGTGAGGAGAAAGGCTTCCTACATAAGGAAGAAGCCTTGTCACTTTTTCTGAAAAAACTGTGCCTTAACAAAAGGGAGAATGAAAATGACAAGTATTACGATTACAAAAGGAGCAGTGGATACGCCACTTTATCTAAAAATGCTCAACCGCCACGGTTTAATTGCAGGAGCTACTGGTACAGGGAAAACCGTAACCTTAAAAGTCATAACTGAAAAATTAAGTCAGCAAGGGATTCCGGTGTTTCTAGCAGACATCAAGGGAGATCTTTCAGGTCTTGCAAAAGCTGGACAATGGACGCCAAAGATGGAAGAGCGCTATAAGCTACTAGGTATTACAGATCCTTTTGAACCTCAAGCTTTTCCAGTTCGTTTATGGGATGTCTTTGGTCAAGCAGGCCATCCAGTCCGTGCAACGATTGAAGGAATGGGGTCTCTTTTACTAGCTCGCTTATTGGACCTCAACGAAACGCAAACAGGGATTTTGGCCATTGTCTTTAAATTGGCCAAAGAACAAAATTGGCCTTTGATTGATTTGAAGGATTTGCAGAGCCTTTTGAAGGAAGTGTATGACCATGCCTCAGATTATTCCGCTCAGTATGGAAATATCAGTAAACAATCAGTAGGGGCTATTCAACGAAGCTTGTTAGTATTAGAGCAAGAGGGGGCGGATCAATTCTTTGGAGAGCCAGCTTTGGATCTTCAAGATTTTATGCAATTGGACAGCAGTGGACGAGGCTACATCAACATTCTCTCAGCAACTCGTCTCTTTAACTCTCCTAAACTCTATTCTACCTTCCTTATCTGGATGTTATCTCGTCTGTTCGAAACCTTGCCAGAAGTTGGAGATTTAGAAAAACCAAAATTTGTCTTCTTCTTTGATGAAGCCCACCTCTTGTTTAATGATGCGAGCAAGCTTTTCCTGGAAAAAGTTGAGCAAGTCGTTCGACTCATCCGGTCTAAAGGAGTGGGGATCTACTTTATTACACAGAATCCTCAAGATCTTCCTGAATCTGTATTGGCCCAGCTTGGGAATCGTGTCCAACATGCCTTGCGTGCCTATACGCCAAAAGAAATGAAAGCTATCAAAGTTGCTGCACAAAGTTTCCGACCAAACCCAGAATTTGATACGGAAACTGTCTTGACGGAGTTAGGAACAGGGGAAGCTCTAGTTTCCTTCCTAAATGAAAAGGGGCAACCAAGTGTGGTTGAGCGCTCCTATATTTTGTCTCCACAATCCAGTTTTGATTTGTTAAACGAGAGTGAACGGTTGGCCTTGATCACCAGCTCTCCTTTCCATCAAAAATATGCTGTTCGAGTAGACAATGAATCAGCTTATGAAAAATTGACTGAAAAATCTGCTAGAGAAGAGAAGGAAAAGGAGAGGGAAGCGGAAGAAAAGACAAGAGTTGCAGAAGAGAAGGCTAGCCAAAAACGGAGTCCGGGCCGTCCACGAAAATCTAGTATAGAAAAGGCCAAAGATTCCTTCATCAGTTCCTTGTTCCGTACCATTGCGCGTGAAGTTGCTAAATTGATTATGGGATCCTTTAAGCGCAAATAAGACAGTCAAAAGGGGACGGATTCATAGGAACAGGAGGAAGGATTCAGTCGGGATTGCTAAAAAAGTTTCTTCCAGAAGAAATCGTTTTCTGATCCAGAAATACCTTGTTATTTTAAAGAGAATCTTTTATAATTAACTTCATATGAAAAAAATATTTAATGTTCGATCGATCATGATTGTATTGGGAATTTTACTATGTATAGGAGGAGTTGGAGCATTAAGTTACCTTCATCTTCATCAGGCTCCAGCTTCGCCTCTTGCTCAAGAGGGAACGACGGCTCAACCAGTTGAGTCCAAGCAAGAGAAGCAGCCTTCCCAACCTCCTCGTGTCAAAACTCCTGAGGAGAAACAAGCCGTCATGGATCAAGATCGTGAAACCATGGAAAATTTTGGTCTTGTCTATGATTATGCCAATAAAGGCTTGGTAGAAGTTGTACAAGACTATATGGCTGAGTATGGTATTGATCCTTCCCAAATTACCTTTACCTATAAAAATCCTGCGACAGGTCAACAATTTTCTATGAATGAGTTACAGCCAATGACAGCGGGAAGTACTTATAAACTGCCCCTAAATATGTTAGTCGTGGATGAAGTCGATGCAGGGAAGTTAAACTTAACGGATGAATTTGATATTACCAATACTTACTACGAGTACCTTGGAGAGCATGATAATTATGTAGCTGCCTTTGGTGGAGCTATGACGATTCCAGATATGCAACGTTATTCTCTTGTCTATTCAGAAAATACGCCGGCATATGCCTTGGCCGACCGCTTTGGTGGCATGGACAATGTCTATGAGAAGTATAAAAAATATGGAAAATCCCGTGCAGAAATAAAAACCATTAGTCCTGAAAACAAAACGACATCTGATTACTATATTCAAGTCTTGGACTATCTTTGGAACCACAAAGAAAAGTATGGGACCTTGCTAGAATTAATCGGAGAGTCCTTTCCAAATGAATACTACAAACGGTATTTACCAGATTTAGTCATTCAGCAAAAACCTGGTTATGTAGCGGAAGCCCTGAATGTCGAAGCTATTGTTTACGAACAAACTCCTTATCTTATCTCGATTTTTACTGCTGGTCTAGGGGGGACAACCCCAGAAAGTACGGAGATCAGTGGTTATGGTCTTCATTTACTTGGTCAACTCTGCTATGTGATCAATGAATGGCACCGTGTAAATGTCAATTAAGGAATTAGAACCTTTCCCAAGATAGTTTTGGGAAGGTTTTTTCTATGCAAAAATATGGTTTAATGGTTAAAATCTTGGTGACATTCTTTGAGGTCAGTGAATAAATATGATATAATAACTAAAGAACCTAAAGAAAGAATAAAAATGATTACAAAAGAAGATTATCAGTTAATTCGATCCCATCCAGCTTTCTCTGAAATTCCAGTTGAAAAATTTGATAAATTAGCTGTAGAAATCCATTATAGAGAAATTCCAAAGGGACAAATCCTATTTTTTGCTGGTGATAAACGCGATCGGATCTTTTTAGTGGTAGAAGGCTATGTCCGGATTGAGGAGTTTGACTCTTCTGACACCTTCTCGTATATGGATTACATCAAAGAAGGAGCTGTCTTCCCATACGGTGGTATGTTTACAGATTCAACTTATCACTATACAGCCACTTCCATGACAACGGTAAAATATTTCAGTATCCCTGTTCAGCTTTATGAAGAAATTGTTCAGTCCAGTATGGAACAAGTTCTCTTTATAACGAGAAAACTTTCAAAAATTCTGGAATTCCAGGAGTTGCGACTTCGCAATGTGGTGGCAGCTAGTGCCAGTGATCGTGTGATCCAATCCCTAGCTCTACTCTGTAAGGATTATCAAAAGTCTGGGCCAACTATTCCTTTTCCAATGAGTATGAAGGAGTTGGCTAGATTAGCTGCGACGACGAGAGAAACCGTCAATCAAGTGTTAAAGAAGCTCCTAGAAGAGGAGAGAATCGAGTACAAGCATAAGAAATTAACTTTTCTAGATCTTCCATTCTTTTTAGATAGTTTTGAAGAAGCCTAATAGGGCTTCTTTTATTTTCTGTCAAAAACGTTAAAAAGTTTCAAAAATCAAATAAAAAAATATTTACTCGCAAAAAGAATATATTTAGCAAAATATTCAAAGAAAGCGGTTCATTTTTCATAAAACAAGGGTAATATTTAAAAAAGTGTCAGATTCTTGGCATTCGTAATGGAAGATTGACCGTGAAAGCGGTACCAATTGGTGATAAAATAAAACCTGTAAACGGGATTAGCTAAGCTAAACCGCAAGAAGAAGGAGGACTATAGATGTCTACACACCCAATTCATGTTTTCTCAGAAATTGGAAAACTGAAAAAAGTTTGTTTGCACCGTCCAGGTAAAGAGTTGGAAAACTTGATGCCTGACTATCTTGAACGTCTTCTTTTTGATGATATTCCTTTCTTGGAAGATGCTCAAAAAGAACACGACGCATTTGCTGAAGCACTTCGTAACGAAGGTATTGAAGTACTTTATCTTGAACAGTTAGCTGCTGAGTCATTGACTTCTCCAGAAATTCGCGATCAGTTCATCGAAGAATACCTTGAAGAAGCGAACATTCGTGGACGCCAAACAAAAATTGCGATTCGTGAATTGCTTCACAGCATTGAAGACAACCAAGAATTGGTTGAAAAAACAATGGCAGGGGTTCAAAAAGCTGAACTTCCAGAAATTCCTGAAGAAGCAAAAGGATTGACAGACCTTGTTGAATCTGACTACCCATTTGCTATCGACCCAATGCCAAACTTGTACTTCACACGTGACCCATTTGCGACAATTGGTAATGCAGTATCATTGAACCATATGTACGCAGATACACGTAACCGTGAAACTTTGTATGGTAAATACATCTTCAAATACCACCCAGTTTACGGTGGAAAAGTTGAACTTGTCTACAACCGCGAAGAAGATACTCGTATCGAAGGTGGAGATGAGTTGGTACTTTCTAAAGATGTATTGGCAGTAGGTATCTCACAACGTACTGATGCTGCATCAATCGAAAAATTGTTGGTAAACATCTTCAAGAAGAACGTTGGCTTCAAGAAAGTATTGGCCTTCGAATTTGCTAACAACCGTAAATTCATGCACTTGGATACAGTATTCACAATGGTGGACTACGATAAATTCACAATCCACCCTGAAATCCAAGGTAACCTTCGCGTCTTCTCTGTAACTTATGAAAACGAACAATTGAAGATCGTTGAAGAAAAAGGTGATTTGGCTGAATTGCTTGCTGAAAACCTTGGTGTAGAAAAAGTTACTTTGATTCCATGTGGAGATGGCAACATCGTTGCTGCTGCGCGTGAACAATGGAACGACGGATCAAATACTCTTACAATCGCACCTGGTGTGGTAGTTGTATACGACCGTAACACTGTTACCAACAAGAAATTAGAAGAATACGGACTTCGTTTGATCAAGATCCGCGGAAGTGAATTGGTTCGCGGTCGTGGTGGACCTCGTTGTATGTCAATGCCATTCGAACGTGAAGAAATCTAATCATCCTACAGGTTAGACGGGCTCAGTGTTTAAACTGAGCCCTCTAAACTGATTGACAGGATCTTATCATGCATAATAAAAGGAGATAATTAATGACAACTTCAGTATTCCAAGGACGTAGCTTTTTAGCAGAAAAAGACTTTACACGTGCAGAGTTAGAATACCTTATCGGACTTTCAGCTCACTTGAAAGACCTTAAAAAACGCAACATCCAACACCACTACCTAGCTGGTAAAAACATTGCGCTTTTGTTTGAAAAAACTTCAACTCGTACTCGTGCAGCCTTCACTACTGCAGCCATCGACCTTGGTGCTCACCCAGAATACCTTGGTGCAAACGACATCCAACTTGGTAAAAAAGAATCTACAGAAGATACTGCTAAAGTTCTTGGACGTATGTTTGACGGTATTGAATTCCGTGGTTTCAGCCAACGTATGGTTGAAGAATTGGCTGAATTCTCAGGTGTTCCAGTATGGAATGGTTTGACTGACGAATGGCACCCAACTCAAATGCTTGCAGACTACTTGACTGTTCAAGAAAACTTTGGACGCCTTGAAGGTTTGACACTTGTGTACTGTGGTGACGGACGTAACAACGTTGCAAACAGCCTTCTTGTAACAGGTGCAATCCTTGGTGTGAACGTACACATCTTCTCACCAAAAGAACTCTTCCCAGAACAAGAAATTGTTGAATTGGCAGAAGGATTCGCAAAAGAAAGTGGCGCTCATATCTTGATCACTGAAGATGCTGACGAAGCTGTGAAAGGTGCAGATGTACTTTACACTGACGTTTGGGTATCTATGGGTGAAGAAGACAAATTTGCAGAACGCGTTGCCCTTTTGAAACCTTACCAAGTGAACATGGAATTGGTTAAGAAAGCTGATAACGAAGACTTGATCTTCTTGCACTGCTTGCCAGCTTTCCACGACACAAACACTGTTTATGGTAAAGATGTTGCTGAAAAATTCGGCGTAAAAGAAATGGAAGTTACTGATGAAGTGTTCCGTAGCAAATATGCTCGCCACTTTGACCAAGCTGAAAACCGTATGCACACAATCAAAGCGGTTATGGCAGCTACTCTTGGTAACTTGTACATTCCAAAAGTTTAAGACTTTATAACCGTATACCAACAGCTATAGGGGCTGGACTGCTAGCTTTAGTCCTGCCCCTATTTTTTATAGAAAGGGAAAACCTATGTCAAGAAAAATCGTCGTTGCTTTGGGAGGAAATGCCATTCTCTCATCTGATCCTTCTGCAAAAGCTCAACAAGAAGCACTTGTAGAAACAGCAAAACACTTAGTGAAATTGATTAAAAATGGGGATGACTTGATCGTCACTCACGGAAATGGTCCTCAAGTAGGAAACCTCTTGCTCCAACACTTGGCTGCAGATTCTGAAAAGAACCCAGCGTTCCCATTGGATTCATTAGTTGCTATGACCGAAGGAAGCATTGGTTACTGGCTTCAAAATGCTCTTCAAAACGCCCTTCTTGAAGAAGGCATCGAAAAAGATGTGGCTTCAGTTGTGACACAAGTCGTTGTTGATAAAAATGACCAAGCTTTCGTTAACTTGAGCAAACCAATCGGCCCATTCTACTCCGAAGAAGAAGCAAAAGCAGAAGCTGAAAAATCAGGTGCAACTTTCAAAGAAGATGCTGGTCGTGGCTGGCGTAAAGTTGTTGCTTCACCAAAACCAGTGGATATCAAAGAAATCAATACTATCCGTACCTTATTCAATGCAGGCCAAGTAGTGGTTGCAGCCGGTGGTGGCGGTATTCCAGTTGTGAAAGAAGCTGATGGTAGCTTGACTGGTGTTGAAGCTGTTATCGATAAAGACTTTGCATCCCAACGTTTGGCTGAATTGGTAGAAGCAGACCTCTTCATCGTTTTGACAGGTGTGGACTATGTCTTTGTGAACTACAACAAACCAGATCAAGAAAAATTGGAACATGTCAATGTCGCTCAATTGGAAGAGTACATCAAACAAGACCAATTTGCTCCAGGAAGCATGCTTCCTAAAGTAGAAGCTGCGATCGCCTTTGTAAACGGTCGTCCAGAAGGAAAAGCAGTCATCACTTCACTTGAAAACCTTGGCGCTTTGATTGAGTCTGAAAGTGGAACAATTATCGTTAAAGACTAATTCATGTACATGAGGAGGGGAGTAGATCTTATTTTTACAAGATTTTGTACAAAGATTCTCCCCTTGTTTTTTCTAAAAAAGATTAGGAAAAACTAGTTTTTTAATCTTAAATATGATAAAATAAACATATAGGTAAGCGCTTTCTAAAAGATAAACCTTTTGAAAGAGTCACTCAAACTTTGTTGCGTTAGGAGGATAAACAAATGAGTGAAAAAGCGAAAAAAGGGTTTAAGATGCCCTCATCTTATACCGTATTGTTAATCATCATTGCCATTATGGCAGTGATGACTTGGATCATCCCAGCAGGGGCTTTTGTCGATGGTGTGTATAAATCACAACCTCAAAACCCTCAAGGTATCTGGGATGTCTTGATGGCACCGATTCGTGCTATGCTAGGAACTACTCCTGAAGAAGGATCTTTGATTCAAGGAACTAGTGCAGCGATCGACGTAGCCTTCTTCATCTTGATGGTTGGTGGTTTCCTTGGTGTAGTCAATGAAACTGGTATGCTAGACACTGGTATTGCTTCTATCGTGAAGAAATACAAGGGTCGCGAAAAAATGTTGATTTTGGTGCTTATGCCTTTGTTTGCCCTTGGTGGTACAACTTATGGTATGGGTGAAGAAACCATGGCCTTCTATCCTCTCCTTGTGCCAGTTATGATGGCCGTTGGATTTGATAGCTTGACTGGGGTAGCCATTATCTTGCTTGGTTCACAGATTGGATGTTTGGCATCTACCTTGAACCCATTCGCGACAGGTATCGCATCTTCAACTGCAGGTGTTAGTCTTGGGGAAGGTATCATCCTTCGTTTGATCTTCTGGGTTGTCTTGACTGGTCTTAGCACTTGGTTTGTATACAAGTATGCAGATAAGATCCAAAAAGACCCAACTAAATCCCTCACTTATGCAACTCGTGAAGAAGATATGAAATTCTTCAATGTTGGTGAAGATGATGACAATGTTAACTCAACACTTACTAAGAAACAAAAACAAGTCTTTGTACTCTTTGTATTGACCTTTGTTTTGATGGTCTTGAGTTTCATCCCATGGAGTGGTTTAGGTATCAAGTTCTTTGATAACTTTAATTCTTGGTTAACAGGTCTTCCAGTAGTTGGTCAAATCATTGGTTCATCAACTGCAGCTCTTGGTACTTGGTACTTCCCTGAAGGAGCAATGCTCTTCGCCTTTATGGGTATCTTGATTGGTATTGTCTACGGATTGAAAGAAGAACAAATCATTTCTTCATTTATGGCTGGTGCAGCTGACTTGCTCAGCGTAGCCTTGATCGTAGCGATCGCACGTGGTATCCAAGTTATCATGAACAATGGTATGATTACAGATACTATCCTTAACTGGGGTAAACAAGGACTCAGTGGTCTATCTTCTCAAGTCTTCATCGTCTTGACTTATATCTTCTACTTGCCAATGTCATTCTTGATTCCATCTTCATCTGGTCTTGCCAGCGCGACAATGGGTATCATGGCTCCATTGGGAGAGTTCGTCAATGTACGTCCTAGCTTGATTATCACTGCCTACCAATCAGCATCTGGTGTCTTGAACTTGATTGCACCAACTTCTGGTATCGTTATGGGAGCTCTTGCTCTTGGACGTATCAACATTGCTACTTGGTGGAAATTCATGGCAAAACTTGTAGTTGCTGTTATTGTAATTACCATTGCCCTCCTTCTTCTCGGAACATTCGTTCCAGCCCTATAAGAAGTAAAGAGGTGATTCCATGAAAATTGAGATTACAAATCAAGTCAAAGATGACTTTCTAGCTTCATTAAAGACTCTGATTTCTTATCCTTCGGTTTTAAACGAAGGCGAAAATGGAACACCGTTTGGACAAGCTATCCAAGATGTCCTTGAGAAAACGTTAGAAATTGCTCAAGAAATGGGCTTTCAAACTTATCTAGATCCTGAAGGATACTATGGATATGCAGAGATCGGTCAGGGGGAAGAACTCCTGGCCGTTCTTTGTCACTTGGATGTTGTTCCAGCCGGTGATTTAGAAGATTGGCAAACGCCACCTTTTGAGGCAACTTTGAAAGATGGATGGTTGATTGGACGTGGGGTACAAGATGACAAGGGGCCATCCCTTGCGGCCCTTTACGCAGTTAAGAGTCTTCTCGACCAAGGACTTGCATTTACCAAGCGAATTCGCTTTATATTTGGTACAGACGAAGAAACTCTCTGGCGCTGTATGAATCGCTACAATCAGATAGAAGAAAAAGCAGATCTTGGCTTTGCTCCGGATTCTTCTTTCCCATTAACCTATGCTGAAAAAGGCTTGCTTCAAGTGAAGCTCCATGGACCAGGCTGGGAGGATCGTCCCTTACAAGCTGGTCGTGCCCTTAACGTGGTACCAGATAAGGCAACTTATAAGGGGGAACGCTTAGAGGAACTTTTACCAGTGATCGAGCAAAGTGGTGTGAACTATACAGAAGAAGCAGGAGCAGTAAGCGTTCTTGGACTGTCTAAACACTCCAAGGATGCGGCTGAGGGTGTCAATGCTATTGTCGGCTTAGCGGAAAGTCTTTCCTTGATCCAGCCTCATCCAGCTCTTCTCTTTATAGCAGATGCTGTTGGGGAAGATGCGACAGGAGCAGCTCTCTTTGGTGAAATCAAAGATGAACCAAGTGGTGCTCTTTCCTTCAATATTGCGACCCTCTCTATTGATGAAGAGCGATCTGAAATCGGGATTGATATTCGGATCCCTGTCCTAGCAGATAAGGATGCTTTAGTAGAGCGATTAACTGAGGTGGCGGCTAGTTACCAACTTCAGTATGAAGAATTTGATTATGTAGCTCCACTATACGTGCCGTTAGATAGTCCATTGGTAAGTACTTTGATGAAGGTCTACCAAGAAGAGACTGGTGATCAAACCCCAGCTATGTCCTCAGGAGGAGCTACTTTTGCTCGAACCATGGAAAATTGTGTGGCTTATGGGGCCCTCTTCCCTGATGCTCTCCAAACAGAGCACCAGGCTAATGAGCGAGCCAAACTGGATGATTTATATCGTGCAATGGAAATTTATGCCGAGACCATTCGACGGTTAGCAGGCAAGAAAGTCTAATATAGATTTGAAAAAAAGCTTAGATGGTCTGACCATCTAAGCTTTCTTTTATTTGCTAAAGAAGAAGGGAGGAGTAAATTCTTTCAATTTTTCAAAGCAGTCCAAGGCACCTTGATTGTCTTCACAGATGATGAGGCAGACGTCGTCCCCACAGACCGTTGCGACAATTTGTGGTAATTCAAGGGCGTCTAAGATGGCACCGAAAGATTGAGCCAGTCCAGGGAGAGTTTTCACCACCACTTGGTTTTGGACGGGACGAAGCATGACGAGGGCATCCTCCATATAAAAACGCAGTCGGTTTTCCCAGCGAGATGGGGCAATGCTATTGATGGCATAGTAAGAGGTATCCCCTTCGTTAATTTTTACTAGATTCAAGGATTTGACATCTCTTGATAGGGTTGACTGGGTCACGATGATGCCGTTAGCTTCCAGGCTGTCCTGCAATTCCTGTTGGGTTCGAATTTTCTTTTCTGAAATAATGGACCGGATCAGGCGGTGGCGACTTTCAATCTTATTCATAAGGGGCTCTCCTTATTTGATAAACATAGCATCTCCAAAGCTGAAGAAACGGTAGCCTTGGTCGATAGCGTGCTGATAAGCATCCAGAGTGAGTTCTCGACCTGCGAAGGCAGAAACGAGCATGACTAAGGTTGATTTTGGTAGGTGGAAGTTGGTTGAAAAGGCGTCGACAACCTGCCACTGATAGCCTGGTTTGATAAAGATATTAGTCCAACCAGAGTCGGCTTGTAACTCCCCATTAAACTTGTTCCCAATTGTTTCCAAGGTTCGGATAGAAGTGGTTCCAACAGCTACGATGCGGTGACCGCTCGCTTTAACTTGCCGAAGGGTTTGGGCAGCCTCTTCAGAGAGTTGATAAAACTCGGAATGCATCTCATGTTGGTCGAGATCGTCGACAGATACAGGACGGAAGGTCCCAAGTCCGACATGGAGGGTTAGATAAACCAAGTGAACGCCTTTGTCTTCAATTTTTTGTAAGAGCTCGGGTGTGAAATGGAGGCCAGCAGTAGGAGCAGCGGCGGATCCATTTTCTTTGGCATAGACCGTCTGGTAACGTTCCTGATCTTCTAATTTTTCATGGATGTAAGGTGGTAGGGGCATTTCCCCTAGACTTTCCAAGACTTCAAGGAAAATCCCTTGATAAGAAAACTCTACGATACATCCTCCGTGCTCTAACTTCTTGATCAGAGTTGCTTGGAGACGCCCATCACCAAAGCTAACGACCCCACCCTCTTTGAGACGTTTGGCAGGTTTGGCAAGAACCTCCCATTGATCACCCTCTATATTTTTTAAGAGGAGAAGCTCCACATGCCCCCCTGTATCCGGTTTGACCCCATGGAGACGGGCAGGAAGGACACGGGTATTGTTCATCACCAAAGCATCCCCAGGTTCTAATTCATTGATAATGGCATCAAAATGCTGGTCTTCCATCTGACCTGTTTGACGATTGAGGATCAGTAGTTTTGAGGCATCGCGCTTTTCTAGAGGAGTTTGCGCAATTAACTCCTCGGGGAGGTGGAAATCAAAGTCGTTTGTATTCATTGTCTCTCCTTGTTTCTAAATTCTTTTATTTCTTACATTTAACCTTCCCCATTATATCATGAAATAAGAGTGAAACAAAGGAAATCTCTAGCCGAATTTTAAAGGGATTAAGGTAAAAAATCCTTTTCTAACATCAAGAAAGCGCTTGACAAAAATTGGTCTATACCATATAATGAGTATAAGAAATAAGCGGAGGTTTAATCATGAAAGTTATTGAAGTAGCCAATCAAATCGAAGGAGGGCAGGTTGCTTTTGACCTGTTAAAAGAAAAGTTAGAACAAGGTGCGAAAACGCTGGGGCTTGCGACTGGAAGCAGTCCACTTGAATTTTATAAATTGATTCGAGAAAGTAACTTGGATTTCTCAGACATGGTCAGTGTCAACTTGGATGAGTATGTCGGTTTGACCGGAGAAGATCCTCAGTCTTATCGTTATTTTATGCAGGAAAATTTATTCAATGAGAAACCCTTTAAAGTCAGCTATCTTCCAAAAGGAAATGAAGATACTGCAGAAGAAGAAACAGCTCATTACAACGAAATCTTGGCCCAAAACCCAGTAGATCTGCAAATTCTAGGGATTGGTCGCAACGGGCATATTGGCTTTAACGAGCCTGGAACCTCGTTTGACAGCCAAACGCATTTGGTCCATTTAGATCAATCAACGATTGAAGCCAACTCTCGCTTCTTTGAAAAAATTGAAGATGTGCCAACTCAAGCCATTTCAATGGGAATTGCAAATATTCTCGCTGCCAAGTCCATCATCCTCTTTGCATATGGTGAATCGAAAGCAGAAGCGATTGCTGGAATGGTCAATGGTCCAAAAACAGAGAGTTTACCAGCGAGTGCCCTTCAAGATCATCCAGATGTCGTGATTATTGCAGACCAAGCAGCCTTGAGCCTACTGTAACCAGTTGAAACAGAGAGACCTATCTAAAATATCCTGAAAGATAGGTTTTTTTATAGATTGAAGTATGGTACAATAAGATAAAATTCTATATTTGAGGAAAATAAATTTTGAAAAAGAAGTTGCTCGCTTTAGGAATCATCATCTTATCTCTGTTCCGGCCTTTGTCGATCGTGGCTGATGAGTTAGTGGATATGGCGCAAAAAATGTATCCCAATGATCATGTGCAGGCCTATAACCGACCAAGGTCTTCCCTCGTTATCGACGCGAATACCGGGGATGTTTTATGGAGAGACAATATTGATGAAGTGCGGGATCCTGCAAGTATGAGTAAGCTCATGACGTTGTATCTGCTTTTCGAATCCATGAAAGAGGGGAAGATTACCAAAGATACGGTTGTCACTGCAACAGCTGCGGATCAATCTATGTCAAAAATCTATGAGATTTCCAACAATAACATCGTTGCAGGCGTAGACTATACGGTCTCTGAATTGATTACCATGACCGCGGTTCCATCCTCCAATGTGGCCACGATTATGTTGGCCAATCTCCTTTCTAACCACGATGCGGATGCCTTTATTCAGCGGATGAATGAAAAGTCCAAGGAGTTGGGGATGACCAATACCATTTGGAACAATCCTAGTGGTGCGGCCATTTCAACCTTCCAAGGTTTATATACCAGTTATAACTATCCAAACGATGCGGCCAACCAGACAACCGCAAGAGATTTGGCGATTCTCGTCTATCATTTCGTGAAAGAATATCCTGATATCCTTAGCTATACCAATCAGGCTAAGGTGACCGTCAAACAAGGAACTCCTTATGAGGAGACCTTTGATACCTATAACTATTCCTTGCCAGGAGCTAGATATGCTCTTGAAGGAGTAGATGGTCTGAAGACAGGCTCGAGTCCTCGCGGTGCCTTCAACTATATCGCAACTGCTAAACGAGGAGAACAACGAATTATCTCCGTAGTCATGGGAGTTGGTGATTGGTCTGACCAGGATGGCGAATACTATCGACATCCATTTGGCAATGCCTTGATCGAAAAAGCTTTTGCAGATTATCGTTATAAGAAGTTATTGGACAAGGGTGTTCAGACGATTGATGGAAAGACCTACACACTGGATCAACCTTTCTATGCCACGGTGAAAAAGGGAGAAGAGAATCCAAAACTAGTTGTCAAAGATGGACAAGTAGAGGCGGATTCAGGCTTGATGACCCTATCAGAAAAGATTTCTGATGGACTTCCAGTAAAAGAAGGAGCCGTGAATCAATCGGATACTCAAAGTACTACGGCTTCAACTACAGGGAAATCCTTCCATTTTCCTCTTGAAAGCCTGGTCATTCTGATTCCAATTTTCATTCTCGCTATGATTCTGTATTTAGAAAGAGCCCATCGCAAACAACGTGAGCGCAAGGCTCAGGATCGATACAAAAAATAAAGGATCAAAACTCAACTGAAATCCAGTTGGGTTTTGTCATTGCCTCTTATATTTAAATTTGAAAGGAAACTAATGAAAGCATTTCGAAATTCCTATCCTGCTTATTTATTTTTATATAGTTTTTACTTCATGTCGACTGCTCTCTTTACGACTCTAATCTCTGTCTATCTTATCGGCCAGCAGTATTCAGCCAGTCAGGTCTCTCATTTGGTATCAATGGCCTTTTTCCTATCCATGCTTACCCAGCCCTTATTTGGTTATATCAATGAACGATTTGGTATTGTTAAAATCACCACTTTGAGCTTGGGAGTCCTCATGGCAGGAGTGGCTGGCTTCATCTGGGCCCCTAACTACTTTTGGTTGACAATTTTTTATGGCTTAGTTTTGCTGTGTCTAAATGGGACGGCTCCCATGATGGAGGTTTTCGCTACCCAGAGTTCCTATGCTTTTGGAAAAATCCGCGTTTGGGGGACACTAGGGTATGCGGCTGGAGCGCAACTAGCTGGTTGGCTCTATGCTCATCTTAGCCCCCAGTCTGTATACTATTGTGTTTTGGTAACTATCCTTCTTAGTTTCCTCACTTTAGGAGCTATTCGTATCGACAAGACCAATCGGGTACAGAAAGAAGCTGTATCGATCCTTCCTTTGCTGCACAATGGTCCCTATCTCTTTTTCTTACTTTTGATGGGACTTGTGTCGGGCGTGGGCAATATTGGCCATACCTATATTCCAGCTCTCTTGATGGATAGTGGGCTCCCTGTTCAGATAGCCTCTACGGTTGTGGCCATATCTGTCGTAGTCGAAGCACCTCTCATCTTTTTCTCAGATCGTTTTATGGACCATTGGCCCTTGCGCTTACTGATTTTGCTTCCTGTGGGGATTCTCTTGCTCCAGTATGTCATCTATGCTCTTCCAAGTCCTGTCTTCTTAAAAGTGCTGGTCACCCTCTTGGCCAAGCATACGACGGGGATGGTCTTGGTCATGGTCTCCTTACGTTTTATCTCCCAACAGGTGGATAAGAAAGATCTAGTTTTAGCCATGGCTATCCTGCAGGGAGTCCGCTATCTTGGGACCATTTTATTGCAACCGGTAGCTGCTTTCTTTGTGGATCACGGTGGATTTTCAATGATGAGTTCCTTCTTGGTGGCTGTCCTGATCCTCGTCCTTCTTCTAAGTATCTTTTTAAAGTTGCCAAAAGGAAAATCTCCGGGTCTCTTTGGGAGCATGAAGGAGTAAAAAGATTAGGAAATAGTGTTTCTGAATAGAGGGACTTATGCTATAATGGAGAACGATGATGATGAAAGAAATGAGAGAGAATGAAGTTTAAACGTGCCTTATTTGCGACACTTTCCCTTGGTTGCCTATGTTTTCCAATGCTCGTAAGGGCGGATGATCTTTACCAACAAGAAGACATCATGTCAATCACAGAAAAATCAGGGACTTCGGTGGATGAGTTTTTCCGTCCTAAGGCCGATATTGTTGTTGATGCTCACACAGGAGCGATTGTTTATGGAGATAATATTGATGCTCCTCGTGACTCCGGTAGTATGGCTAAATTGATGTCCGTCTACGTTCTTCTGAAAGCCATTCAAGAAGGGCAGCTGGATTATGATACCCAAATTACAGCGACAGAAACAGATGTAGCAATTTCGCAAAACCAGAAGTTGAGCAATAGTCCCATTGTGGCGGGTGCTAAATACAAGGTATCGACCCTCCTGAATATGATTTTTGTTCCTTCATCTAGTGCCGCTACCATCATGATTGCCAATAAGGTGTCTGGAGGAGATCCGGATAAATTCTTGGATTTGATGAACCAGCGGGCCCAAGAAATTGGAATGACCAATACCAAGTGGAACAATCCTAATGGTGCCCCAACTGCAGTCTTGGATGGCTACTATAATCCGACACGCTATGATCAACACGCCATTAACCAAACAACAGCGAGAGATATGGCTATTTTGGCATATCACATGGTCAATGAGTTTCCTGAAATCCTCAACTACACTAAAAATGCTAAGATTACTCTCTTTGAGGGTACAGATTATGAAGAAACGCATGAGAATTATAATTATTCTTTAGAAGGTGGAAGGTATTCTCTAAAGGGAGCGGATGGTCTGAAAACAGGCTCTAGTCCGACTGCGGATTATAATTACACCTTGACGGTTAATCGTGGGAACCAGCGATTTGTCCAAGTCATTATGGGAGTTGGCCATTACGATGTAGAAATTGCAGAGAGCCTGCGCCACGTCATTGGAAATGCCCTGATTGAAAGACTCTATCAAGATTATGAATACAAAGAGGCTCTACCGGCGGGGGATCACACCATTCAGGGGCAAACCTATCACTTAGACAAACCCTTCTATGCTACGGTAAAAAGAGGGACTAATCCAGAGGTCAGTGTTCAAAATGGCCAGCTGCAAATTGCCAATGGCTTGCAAACTCTTTCTCCGTCTATTCAGCAAACACAGTCTGTAACCGCAGTACAAGGGGCTCATCAGAAGTCCACTAGCACGCGTCAAAAAGGCTGGGATCCAATGTGGCTCTGTTGCTTCCTTCCCTTCATTTTCCTAAGAATTTTCTTTAACATGAGATATAAGAGAAAATAAGAAGATTTCCAGATTTGGAAATCTTAAATTAAATAAATAGTATTCCTAGAAACTTTCCTTAGGTGAGTACGGACGTCAGCGAACTTCGAAGAAGTTCCATGACTTAGTTTTGGATCTAAGGCTCCAAAACTCCCGAGTGCTAGAAACATTATGTTTCTAGCACTTTTCTCACAGCGGAAAGTTTTTGATCTTCTTATATGACTAAAAAATATATGTCATTCTTATTTAATCATCCGAATATCTTAAGTAAAAAATAGTTTGTCTACATTCGAAGATTTCCAAATACGGAAATCTTTTTTTGTAGTGAACCAAAGGAACATCTGGTTTCTGAGAGAAGCAGTGCTAGAACAGTTGTTCCCCATTTTCGGATATTATTTCACAATCTATCATGAACTAGTGATTGATTTGACGGTCAAAATATTTGATGATACAATGGTCTCAAATCAATATTAAAGGAGTTATCAAATGAAAAAATTGATTTTATCTACTACAGCCTTGTTGGCAGCTGCTTCGCTTGCAGCTTGTTCAGGTAAGCAAGAAGTAAAAACCGAAGCTTCTTCATCTACTGAGAAGACAGAAAAGGTAACAAGCAAATCTTCTAGCTCATCTAAGGCAGAAAAGACTTCTTCTAATACTAGCTCTCAAACAACAGGTGATGTATTCCCATCAGACGAAGAGCTTGAAAAGTTAAAAACAGTTGGTGATTTTAAAAAGTGCTTAGCAAAAATCGTGGATGAATCCAATCGCTTGATGACTGAATCGATGGAATCTCTTCCTGAAAGTGCCAAAGAGACATTTGCTCAAACAGCAGATTCGCTTAAGGAGACTCTTGCACAAACTAAGGAAGCATTCAATAAAGCTGTTGAGCGTTATGGGGATGATAATGCGGAAGTTCCAAAAGAGTTTCGTGAAAACTTTATTGAACAGTTGAAGACTGCTCGCGACTCTGTCAAAGACTCATCAGAGTCACCAGTTGACCAAGATTCAGACGATGAAGATAGCGATTCAGATGAATAAATAGATTGCTAGCATTGGACTTTTTGGTTAAAAGCCAAATAAATCGATAGACCGGAGATAGACTGATCTCTGGTCTTTTTTTAAAGAATCAGGGGACATGTATGAATTGACGGCAACCTAGCTTGATGCTAGAATGGTAGTGGAATGATAAAAAGGAGAGATTGAATGAAAAAAAGACTATTATCAATGGTTGCTTTAATGGGAGTGCTTGGGCTAGTAGCCTGCTCGAATCAAGAAGGGACCTCGTCCAGTGAAAAGTCAGTTCAGAAAACAGCTCAGTCTTCTAGCGCTTCTCAGGGCAAGAAAGTGACCAGCTTGAAAGGATCCTCAGAATCTCCTTTTGTTTTGTATACAGATGAGGAACTTGAAAATGCCAGAACCGTTGGGGATTTTAAAGCTCTCTATGCTTTGATGATGGGCCGAACAGTTGCTCATTCGGAGGAGGCAGGAGCATCACTCACGGGCTCTGCAAAAGAGACCTATGAGACTTATCTGAAAAACTTGAAGGAGAAAATGGAAACGAGCAAGGCCCGTTTTAATGAATCCATGGATACGATAGGGCCTGAAGACACCGATGTCCCGGAAGATGCTCGTGCAACCATTGTTGAAAAATTTGAAACAGCTCGAAAACAAGCTGAAGCATCTGAAAATGGGACCTCCCCATCAGCGGAAAGTCAAGATCCGGCATCAGACGAGAAAACGAGTGAGTCAAATCAATAACCGACGTTATGAATAGTCTCGTCTAAGATGAATGAACATTCTCTATACATGTCAGTAAGATCATATCTAAACAGAGGCTGGGACAAAAGTCCGGCCTCTCAATTGTCTTTGGATTGTCGAGCAAGACGCAGTGGTTGAGTGGGCTCTACTACGCTGATTTCATCAGCTTTTACAACCCTACTCAACTGTGCGGAGGTGGGACGACGAAATCGAATTCTAACGAATGACCGATTTCTGTCCCACTCTCTTTTTTCTTTCTCCTCTAATATAAGCGTCTTCAGTTACGAATTATATAAGTGGAGGTGATGACATGTTTATTGCGGCTGATGCAAAGCAACAGCGTTGGAATTGTTTGGAGAAGGTTCCGATGAGAAGAGATGGTCCCTTTGTCTGTCTCCTTTGTGGAAAGGAAGTCCGCTTAAAGAAAGGGCGAGTGATGCGTCCTCATTTTGCCCACGTCAACCTAGAGGCTTGTCCCTTCCATCATGAAACGGAGAGTCCAGAACATTTGGAGTTAAAGTTGGAGCTTTATCGATGGGCCAAACAAAATACCCAAGCTGAAGTGGAAAGTCCTTTGCAGGTTCTCCAACAGATTGCGGATGTTCTCCTTCCAGATCAAAAGATTGCCTTAGAAGTGCAATGTAGTTCCTTGTCTATGGAGCGTTTAAAAGAACGGAGCGATGCCTATCGCATGCATGGTTATCAAGTTTATTGGTTATTGGGGAAAAACTTATGGCTCAAGAAAAGCCTGTCAGCTCTGCAAGAAGGTTTTGTCTATTTTAGCCAAAATAGGGGCTTTCATCTCTGGGAGCTGGACCTAGAGCAGCAGGAAGTTCGGCTCCACTATTTGATCCATCAAGACTTGCGAGGGCGTCTTCATTATCGGACTCAACATTTTCCTTTTTATGGAGGGAGCTTATTAGAAGTTTTGCGGACCCCTTATGCCCAACAAGGCTTGCAACGAATGACGGTCCCTCTAGACCGACAGTTTAAGGACTATCTTCGTCAGCAGTTGTATTACCGGCATCCTAAGTGGATGGCCCTTCAGGAACAACTCTATCTGAAAGGAAAGCATCTTCTGGACTTAGACTTGGAATCCTTTTATCCCCTTTGTCGGCCACTGAAGTCTTCGCGTTTTATCCAGATTAAGGGAGACTGGCGAAGCTATTACCAGAACTTTATGACCTATTATCTCCAAACCGGAATGAAAGCGACGCAGACTCTTTATTCGCCTCGTTTTTATCAGAACTGGAAAGCTTAAATTTCTGTCAATCAAATACCCCCAAATGCTAATATTATGTTAGAATAGAAGCATTGGAGGATTTTTGTAATGGTAAAACAACGAAATGAAATTGATGAAAAATACCAATGGGATTTGTCGACCATTTTTGCGACAGACCAAGCTTGGGAGGAAGAAGCAACTGCTTTAGCTGCAGCCATTAAAGATGCTGCCCATTTTGCAGGTTCTCTATTGTCTTCTCCAGCTAACCTATTAGAAACCACAGAAGTTTATTTGGACTTGAGCCGTCGTTTGGAGAAGGTCTATGTTTACGCCCATATGAAGAATGACCAGGATACACGCGTAGCCAAATACCAAGAATTCCAATCAAAAGCGATGTCTCTTTATAGCTTTTTAGGGGAAACTTTTGCCTTCTACGAACCAGAATTTATGGAGATTACCGAAGAGCAATATGCCAACTTCTTGAAAGAAGTCCCTGCCTTAGAAGCTTATGCTCATTACTTTGACAAATTGCTCAAAACCAAAGAGCACGTTCTTTCCCAAAAGGAAGAAGAGTTACTAGCAGGAGCGGGTGAAATCTTTGCTGCGGCAGGTGAAACCTTTGAGATTTTGGACAATGCCGATATCGTCTTCCCGATGGTGAAGGATGACCAAGGACAAGAAGTACAGTTGACCCATGGAAACTATATTTCTTTGGTAGAATCTAAGGATCGCCAAGTCCGTAAGGAAGCTTACCAGGCCTTGTATGGTGTCTACGAACAGTACCAACATACCTATGCTAAGACCCTTCAGACCAACGTCAAGGTTCACAATTACAATGCCAAGGTTCGTAAATTCTCAAGCGCGCGTGAGGCAGCTCTTTCTGCTAACTTTATCCCAGAGAGCGTCTACGATAGTCTAGTAGAAGCAGTGAATAAGCACTTGCCTTTGTTGCAACGCTACGTGAAACTCCGCTCAAAAATCTTGGGAATTGAAGATTTGAAGATGTATGATGTCTACACACCATTATCTTCTACCGATTACAAGTTCACCTATGAAGAAGCCCTTGCCAAGTCTGAGCAAGCTTTGGCGGTGCTTGGTGATGACTACCTATCCCGCGTGAAGCGCGCCTTCACTGAACGTTGGATCGATGTTCATGTCAACCAAGGAAAACGCTCAGGTGCCTATTCAGGTGGATCGTATGACACCAATGCCTTTATGTTGTTGAACTGGCAAGATACATTGGATAATCTCTTCACCTTGGTGCATGAGACTGGTCACAGTATGCACTCCAGCTATACCCGTGAAACCCAGCCTTATGTCTATGGGGACTATTCGATCTTCCTTGCTGAGATAGCTTCCACAACCAATGAAAATATCTTGACCGAGCAACTGTTAGCAGAAGTAGAAGATGATGAAACCCGTTTTGCTATTCTCAACCACTTCTTGGATGGTTTCCGTGGTACGGTCTTCCGTCAAACCCAGTTTGCTGAGTTTGAACATGCGATTCACAAGGCCGACCAAGAAGGACAGGTCTTGACCAGCGAATTCTTGAATGAGCTCTATGCGGACTTGAATGAGAAATACTATGGTCTTTCTAAAGAAGACAATTCAGAAATCCAATACGAATGGGCTCGCATTCCTCATTTCTACTATAACTACTATGTTTTCCAATATTCAACTGGTTTTGCAGCAGCCTCTGCCTTGGCTGAGAAAATCGTTCATGGAACACAGGAAGATAAGGACAAATACATAGAATATTTGAAGGCTGGAAATTCGGATTATCCACTCAACGTGATCCGCAAGGCGGGTGTCGATATGGAAAAAGAAGACTACCTCCATGCAGCCTTTGAAGTCTTTGAACGTCGTCTCAATGAATTTGAGGCACTGGTTGAAAAATTAGGATTGGCCTAAGATGGTTGAGTCTTACAGTAAAAATGCCAACCACAATATGCGCCGCCCAGTTGTGAAGGAGGAAATTGTCTCCTTCATGCGGGAGCGCCAAGCACCTGTTACGGATGCCTTAAAGGAGCTAGAAGAATTTGCTCGTCGGGAGAATATTCCCGTCATCCCTCATGAAACGGTTGCTTTCTTCCGTCTCTTTTTGCAGACCATGAAACCCAAGTCGATCTTAGAAATCGGGACGGCGATTGGTTTTTCAGCCCTATTGATGGCGGAGCAAGTGCCGGATGCAAAGATTATGACCATTGATCGCAACGAGGAAATGATTGGTTTTGCCAAGGAAAACTTTGCTCGTTTTGACCAGCGCAAGCAAATCACTCTTTTAGAGGGTGATGCGGTGGACCTGCTGGAGCATATTGAGCAACGCTTTGACTTGATTTTTATGGATTCGGCTAAGTCTAAGTACATCGTCTTTCTTCCAGAAGTTCTCAAACGATTGGAAGTTGGGGGAGTAGTCATTTTGGACGATATCTTCCAAGGAGGAGATGTGGCGCGTGATATTATGGAAGTTCGTCGTGGACAACGCACCATCTATCGAGGTTTGCAACGTCTCTTTGATGCCACTTTGGACCATCCTAGCTTGACGACCAGTTTGATTCCCCTCGGAGATGGCATTCTTATGATTCGTAAAAATCAGGAAGAGATTTCTTTGCCGACAGAAGAGTAGCTTTTAGACTTATTTAAGTTATCCTGTTGAATTTGTGGTAAAATAGTAGAAGTGAATTTTAGAATGGAGAAATAAACATGAAGAAAAAATTTGTAGCTGGAGCGGTGACCCTTTTATCCGTTGTAACGCTAGCAGCTTGTGCAAAAAGTGGCAGTGACAAAGATATCGTCACAATGAAGGGGGATACCATCACTGTTGGTGATTTCTATGATGAAATCAAATATAACCAAGGTGCACAACAATACCTTTTCCAAATGACCATTAATAAAGTCTTTGAAAAAGAATACGGCTCAAAAGTCTCAGACAAAGATGTTGAGAAAAAAGTTGATGAGCAGAAAAAACAATTGGGTGAAGCCTTCAATAGCTACCTCACGCAACAAGGTTTAACAGAAGAAACCAACAAACAACAAATTCGTAGTAACCTTTTGTTAGAGTATGCGGTTGACCAAGCTATTTCAAAAGAATTGACAGACGAAGCTTATAAAAAAGCCTTTGAAACTTATACACCAGAAATCACTGCAAATGTGATTAAATTGGATTCAGAAGAAAAAGCGAATGAAGTTCTTGCAAGTGTAAAAGCTGAAGGCGCTGACTTTGCACAAATTGCCAAAGAAAACTCTACAGATGCTAGCACCAAAGAAAACGGTGGAGAAATCAAATTTGACTCTGGAACAACAACTGTTCCAACTCGTGTCAAGGAAGCAGCATCTAAGCTTGATGTAAATGGTATTTCAGATGTCGTTATTGATCCTGCTAGTCAAAAAAGCGCTGGTGCCTACTATATCGTTAAAGTAACTAAGAAGGAAGAAAAAGGATCTGACTGGAAGAAATACGAAAAACGCTTGAAAGAAATTCTGACGGCAGAACGTAAAAATGATGCCAACTTTATCCGTAGCATCATTGCCAAAGCAATGACAAATGCCAATATCAAGGTGAAAGATGATGCCTTCAAGGCAACCTTCAACCAATACATGCAAAATATTGGTGCAACAACAGAAGATAGCTCATCTTCTAAATAAGGATATTAGTTGACGAGCATTGTATTTATCTGTATAATGAGATAGTTGAGAATAAATCATTTAGAATCAGATGCAGAGAAGTGGCGGGGGTGCGAGCCATGGAAGAGGAATGATTTTGCTACTCAATAGAACAATTACATAATCGAATGAAGAATGACAAGTTCATTGAATGAAGGTGGTACCGCGGTTTTTCGCCCTTCGTTAGTGAGCTTGTCTTTTTTTCAGCATTTCTACCGGAGATCCTTTCTAATAAGAGAAAGGTCTTCATAAGGATTTGCAGGAGGAAACTGATGAAAACGTATCTGGTCAAACAAAAGTTTCGACTTGGAGGGGAACGCTTTGACATCAAAAATGATCTAGGAATGGTGGAATACCAGGTAGAAGGTTCATTTTTGAAAATTCCCAAGACCTTTACGGTATTTGATGTGGAAGGCCAGAAGGTTAGCCATATCACGAAGAAGCCTTTTAGCCTCTTACCCCAATTCACTGTAGAATTGGCGGATGGCTCCAGTTTTTTCATCCGTAAAAAACTAACTTTACTCCGTGATAAGTACGATATTTCTAATTTAGGACTACGTATCGAAGGCAATATCTGGGATTTGGATTTCAAGTTATTGGATGATCGGGACCAGCTGGTTGCAGAGATTAGCAAACAAGTCTTTACCTTGACGTCGACTTATCAGGTATCCGTCTATGAAGAGGAATATGCCAATCTCGTGATTTCCTTGTGTCTTGCCATTGACTATGTAGAAATGATGGAGAATGGCTCCTAAGCCGATCAATAGAAAACAATAAATAGAGGAGAAAACATGAAACAATTATCTAGTGCACAAGTCCGCCAAATGTGGCTTGATTTCTGGGCGACCAAAGGTCACTCAGTAGAACCATCCGTTAGCTTGGTTCCAGTAAACGATCCAACCCTTTTGTGGATCAACTCAGGGGTTGCTACTCTTAAGAAATACTTTGACGGGACCATCATCCCTGAAAACCCACGGATTACCAATGCGCAAAAGGCTATCCGTACCAACGATATTGAAAACGTAGGGAAGACGGCGCGTCACCATACCATGTTTGAAATGTTGGGGAACTTCTCAATCGGGGATTACTTCCGTGACGAAGCTATTACATGGGCTTATGAACTTTTGACAAGTCCTGAATGGTTTGACTTCCCCAAAGAAAAACTCTATATGACCTACTACCCAGCTGATACAGATTCTTACAACCGCTGGATTGAAGTGGGCGTGGATCCAAGTCACTTGATTCCAATCGAGGACAACTTCTGGGAAATTGGTGCTGGACCTTCTGGACCAGATACAGAAATCTTCTTTGACCGTGGGGAAGCCTTTGACCCAGAAAATATTGGTATTCGCCTTCTCGCAGAAGATATCGAAAACGACCGTTACATCGAGATCTGGAACATCGTCTTGTCACAATTTAATGCTGACCCAGCTGTCCCTCGTAGCGAGTACAAGGAATTGCCACACAAGAACATTGATACGGGCGCTGGTTTGGAGCGTTTGGTAGCTGTTATCCAAGGTGCTAAGACTAACTTTGAAACAGACCTATTTATGCCTATCATTCGCGAAGTGGAGAAGTTGTCTGGTAAGGTCTACGACCAAGATGGCGACAATATGAGCTTCAAGGTCATCGCTGACCACATCCGTTCACTTTCATTTGCCATCGGTGATGGTGCCCTTCCAGGAAATGAAGGCCGTGGTTATGTCCTTCGTCGTTTGCTCCGTCGTGCCTCTATGCATGGTCAAAAATTGGGTATCAATGAGCCTTTCCTTTACAAACTGGTTCCAACTGTTGGTAAGATCATGGAAAGCTACTACCCAGAAGTTCTTGAAAAACGTGACTTTATTGAAAAAATCGTTAAGAGCGAGGAAGAGTCATTTGCCCGCACTCTTCACTCAGGTCAACACTTTGCAGAAACTATCGTAGCAGACTTGAAAGAAAAAGGCCAAACGGTTATCGCTGGTCAAGATGTCTTCAAACTCTACGATACTTATGGATTCCCAGTGGAATTGACAGAAGAGATTGCTGAAGAAGCTGGAATGACTGTAGACCGTGAAGGTTTTGAAGCAGCTATGAAGGAACAACAAGAACGTGCGCGTGCGTCAGCTGTCAAAGGCGGATCTATGGGGATGCAAAATGAAACCCTTCAAAACATCACTGTAGAAAGTGTCTTCAACTACAATGCTAGCCAATTGTCTTCTAAATTGGTGGCTATCGTAGCGGATAATGCAGAAGTAGAAGCTGTAACAGAAGGAACTGCATCTCTGATTTTTGCAGAAACTCCATTCTACGCTGAAATGGGTGGACAAGTTGCGGACCACGGTCAAATCTTGGATGCTCAAGGAAACGTCGTAGCGACAGTAACAGATGTACAGAAAGCACCAAACGGACAACCACTTCATACTGTTGAAGTTCTTGCGCCACTTGCTTTGAACCAAGAATACACTTTGGCCATCGATAGCAATCGTCGTCATCGTGTCATGAAGAACCACACAGCCACTCACTTGCTTCATGCGGCTCTTCACAATATCCTTGGTCACCATGCAACTCAAGCAGGTTCACTTAATGAAGTAGAATTCCTTCGCTTTGACTTCACTCACTTCCAAGCTGTCACTCCTGAAGAATTGCGTGCTATTGAGCAACAAGTCAATGAGAAGATCTGGGAAGCTATCGCAGTGGAAACAGTTGAGACTGATATTGATACAGCTAAAGAAATGGGTGCTATGGCCCTCTTTGGTGAGAAATACGGTAAGGAAGTCCGTGTTGTAACGATTGGTGACTACTCAGTTGAACTTTGTGGTGGTACTCACGTAGGTAACACTTCTGAAATCGGTCTCTTCAAGATTGTCAAAGAAGAAGGGATTGGATCAGGAACTCGTCGTATCTTGGCAGTGACTGGTAAAGAAGCCTTCGAAGCCTACCGTGAACAAGAAGATGCACTGAAAGCCGTCGCAGCAACCTTGAAAGCTCCTCAACTCAAAGAAGTGCCTCACAAGGTTGAAGGACTTCAAGAACAACTCCGTCAATTGCAAAAAGAAAATGCTGAATTGAAGGAAAAAGCGGCAGCAGCAGCGGCAGGTGATGTCTTCAAAGACGTTAAGGAAGCAAACGGCCACCGTTACATTGCTAGTCAAGTTTCTGTATCAGATGCAGGTGCCCTTCGTACCTTTGCGGATAACTGGAAACAAAAAGACTACTCAGACGTCCTTGTTCTTGTCGCAGCTATTGGTGACAAGGTCAACCTTCTCGTAGCTAGCAAGACTAAAGATATCCACGCAGGTAACTTGGTTAAAGAATTGGCTCCAATCGTCGATGGACGTGGTGGTGGAAAACCAGACATGGCCATGGCAGGAGGAAGCAACCAAGCCAAGATCCAAGAATTGTTGGATGCCGTAGCAGGTAAATTGTAATAATCGGAGAGAGTGGGACAGAAATCGGTAATTCGTTAGAATTCGATTTCGTCGTCCCACCTCCGCACAGTTGAGTAGGGCTGTAAAAGCTGATGAAATCAGCGTAGTAGAGCCCACTCAACCACTGCGTCTTGCTCGACAATTCAAAAACAATTGAGAGGCTAGGACTTTTATCCCAGCTTCTTTTTTCTAAAAAGAAGCGAACCTAATCACAAAAAGATTGCAACAAAAAAACCTTTCCGTCTGGAAAGGTTTTTGTCTTATAGGCCGTAGTTGTAATCGTCATCCTGCATGGCTTCTACTTCACCGAGAAGGTAACCATTTCCGACTTGAGAGAAGAAGTCATGGTTGGATGTACCGGTTGAGATCCCGTTCATGACGATGGGGTTGACATCATCCGCTGAGTCAGGGAAAAGCGGGTCTTGTCCCAAGTTCATGAGGGCTTTGTTAGCGTTATAGCGAAGGAAGGTCTTGACTTCCTCTGTCCAGCCCACACCGTCATAGAGGCTCTCTGTATAGCCTTCTTCATTCTCATAGAGGGTGTAGAGCAAGTCATACATCCATTCTTTAAGTTTTTCTTGTTCCTCTTCTGGTAATTCGTTAAATCCGAGTTGGAACTTGTAGCCGATATAGGTTCCGTGAACAGATTCGTCACGAATGATCAACTTGATGATCTCAGCTACGTTGGCCAACTTGTTGTTTCCAAGATAGTAGAGTGGTGTGAAGAAACCAGAGTAGAAGAGGAAGGTTTCAAGAAAGACGCTGGCTACTTTCTTTTCTAGAGGAGTCCCATTGAGGTAGATTTCATTGATGATCTCTGCCTTCTTCTGAAGGAAGGGATTGGTATTGGTCCACTCGAAAATCTCTTCGATTTCTGACTTAGTATTCAAGGTAGAAAAGATAGAAGAGTAGGACTTAGCATGGACAGATTCCATGAATTGGATGTTGTTAAAGACAGCTTCTTCATGAGGCGTACGGATATCTGCACGAAGAGCTTGCACACCTGTTTCAGACTGCATGGTATCCAAGAGCGTCAATCCACCAAAGACTTTACCAACCAAGTCTTTTTCCTTGTGAGATAATTTTCTCCAGTCGTCCAAGTCATTTGATAAGGGAATACGTGTATCCAACCAAAATTGTTCGGTTAGCTTTTCCCAAGTAGATTTATCGATGACATCCTCGATGGCATTCCAGTTAATGGCTTTGTAGTAAGTTTCCATTTGAAATCTCTTTCTTTTTCTAATTCATTCAATCATACAATCATTGTTATTCTAACACAATTGTTAGAATACTGCACAAAAAGTCGGCGGACCGACTTTTGGTAACAATGGATCAGAGTGTCTTAGATGACACAGCTTTCACATTGGTTGGCACCAACTTCTCCGCCATCATCTGTAAAGGTACGGACGTAGTAGATAGACTTGATTCCCTTGTTAAAGGCATAGTTGCGAAGGATAGACAAGTCACGAGTGGTTTGTTTGTTTTCAGTTTTCCATTCGTAAAGGCCTTTTGGAATGTCACTGCGCATAAAGAGAGTCAGTGAGAGCCCTTGGTCTACGTGCTCAGTTGCAGCAGCGTAGACATCAATGACTTTGCGCATATCCATATCGTAAGCAGAAGTGTAGTAAGGAATGGTATCTGTTGATAATCCTGCAGCAGGATAGTAGATTTTCCCGATTTTCTTCTCTTGGCGCTCTTCAATCCGTTGTGTAATTGGGTGGATAGAAGCAGATACGTCATTGATGTAGCTGATAGAACCATTTGGTGCTACAGCCAAGCGGTTTTGGTGGTAAAGACCATCTGCTTGAACCTTCGCACGCAATTCTGCCCAATCTTCTGCACTTGGGATGAAGATATCTTTAAAGAGTTCTTTGACGCGATCAGATTTTGGAACAAACTCTCCAGTCGTGTACTTATCAAAGTAGCTACCATTTGCGTAGTCTGATTTTTCAAAGTTATGGAAGGTAATACCCCGTTCACGCGCGATGTTGTTTGATTCCACGAGGGTCCAGTAGTTCATGAGCATGAAGTAGATGCTCGTAAACTCAACAGACTCAGGTGATCCGTATTCAATCAATTGTTGGGCAAGATAACTGTGAAGGCCCATAGCACCAAGACCAAAGGTATGCGCTTGGCTATTTCCGTGGTCGATAGTAGGAACAGCGACGATGTGAGAACTATCGGTTACAAAGGTCAAGGCACGAACCATGGCACGAATGGAACGACCAAAATCAGGTGAAGTCATCATGTTGACTACGTTGGTTGAACCAAGGTTACATGAGACGTCTGTTCCCATTTTAATGAATTCTTGGGCATCGTTAATCAAGCTTGGCTCTTGAACCTGGAGGATCTCTGAACACAAGTTACTCATGATGATCTTCCCATCAACTGGGTTTGCCCGGTTAGCAGTATCGATGTTGACTACATAAGGGTAACCAGATTCTTGTTGCAATTTAGAAATTTCAGTTTCCAAATCACGCGCCTTGATTTTTGTCTTGCGGATGTTTGGATTAGCGACCAACTCATCGTATTTTTCAGTGATGTCGATGTAGTTGAATGGCACTCCGTATTCACGCTCTACAGAGTAAGGGCTGAAGAGGTACATTTCTTCATTCTTACGAGCCAACTCGTAGAACTTGTCTGGCACGACGACACCAAGTGAAAGGGTCTTAACACGAACCTTTTCATCGGCATTTTCTTTCTTGGTAGAAAGAAAGGCGATAATATCTGGGTGGAAGACGTTGAGATAAACAGCCCCAGCCCCTTGGCGTTGTCCCAATTGGTTCGAGTAAGAGAAGCTATCTTCAAAGAGTTTCATAACAGGTACGACCCCAGAAGCAGCTCCTTCATAGCCCTTGATCGGTGCTCCAGCTTCACGAAGGTTGCTGAGGGAAATCCCAACCCCACCACCGATACGAGAAAGTTGAAGGGCAGAGTTGATAGAGCGTCCAATCGCATTCATGTCATCGGTTACTTGGATCAAGAAACAGGAGACCAATTCTCCACGACGGGCACGTCCAGCATTTAAGAATGAAGGAGTAGCTGGTTGGTAGCGTTGGTGGATGATTTCGTTTGCGATGTCTTTTGCAATGTCTTCATTTCCATCCGCAAAATAGAGAGCATTGAAGAAGACGCGGTCTTCCATGCTTTCGAGATAGTATTCTCCATCATTTGTTTTCAGAGCGTACTGGTTATAGAATTTATAGGCAGCCATGAAGGACTTGAATTGGAAGTTTTGATCTTTAATAAATTGATAAAGTTCTTCCAAAAATTCAGGACGGTACTTCTGAATGAAGGCTGTTTCGATATAGTTGTGTTCAATAAGGTAGTTGATTTTATCCGTTATTGAATCAAAGGCCATGGTATTTGGCACAACGTTTTCTTTGAAGAAGGCATCCAAGGCTTCTTTATCTTTATGAAGCATGATTTGACCGTTTACTGGACGGTTGATTTCATTATTAAGACGGAAGTAGGTTACGTCTTCAAGTGATTTTAATCCCATAATGTTCCTTTTTCTAATTCAAAAACAAAGGGGAGGCAAGCTCCCCTGTACAAGTAAAAGGGCTAGGGGAATACTGTAGTCGAGAACTACAGTATTTCATTCCCTAGACCAATCAGATCCTGTTTGATAGTTTTAAGATAATTTCTTGAGCTTAGCTGGTTGGAAGCCAGAAAAGACTTCATCTGCCGTTTGGATAACTGGTGCAGCGTTGAAACCAAGGTTCTTCACATGGTCTACAAACTCAGGTTGCTCATCTAGATTAATTTCACGGTATTCAACGTGATTGGTATCTAAAAAACGTTTGGTCATTTTACATTGAACGCAATTATTTTTTGAATAAATTGTCACCATAGTGTGATCTAACTCCTCTAAATTCATAAATCTGTATCTAGTATAAACAAAAGGTTTTTTCTTGTCAAGAGTTTTAACTAAATATTGTGCACATAAATTAACTATTCCGAATGATACCACAATATGTAGTATTGTAAGAATTAGTGAAAATTAAGGAAAACGTGAAAAATATAGGTTTTTAAAGTCAAAGTAATTTAGTCCTTTTTCCTAAAATTCTATATACTGTGTCCATGAAACCAATTCTATTTATTTAATAGAAGAAAGTTAAAAAGTAGTCCAAAAGAATAGAAAAATTGAGTGCTTCCTGTAAGTATTTTCAGTAAGTGTGTGATAAAAATCTTGAAAAATATTGGAGAAGATGATATAATAGCAAATTGTAAGGGTTATCACAGATAACTCAAAACTAATTATAAAAGGAGAGTCAAACTATGGCTTCTAAAGATTTCCACATCGTGGCAGAAACAGGTATCCACGCACGTCCAGCAACTTTGTTGGTTCAAACTGCTAGCAAATTTGCTTCAGATATTACTCTTGAATACAAAGGTAAATCAGTTAACTTGAAATCAATCATGGGTGTTATGAGCCTGGGTGTTGGTCAAGGAGCTGACGTTGTAATCTCAGCTGAAGGTGCTGACGCTGATGACGCTCTTGCAGCAATCGCTGAAACAATGGAAAAAGAAGGATTGGCATAAACATGACAGAAATGCTTAAAGGAATTGCAGCATCTGATGGTGTTGCCGTTGCTAAGGCATATCTACTTGTTCAACCCGACTTGTCATTTGATACAATCTCAGTTGAAGATACAAATGCAGAAGAAGCTCGTTTGGATGCAGCTCTTGAAGCTTCACAAAACGAGCTTTCTCTTATTCGGGAGAATGCAGTAGCGAGCCTTGGTGAGGAAGCGGCACAAGTATTTGATGCTCACATGATGGTTCTTTCTGACCCTGAAATGGTTGGTCAGATCAAGGAAACGATTCGCACGAAGAAGGTGAATGCTGAGGCTGGATTGAAAGAAATCACAGACATGTTTATCACCATCTTTGAAGGAATGGAAGATAACCCATACATGCAAGAACGTGCGGCAGATATTCGCGACGTGACCAAACGTGTTCTTGCAAACTTACTTGGTAAGAAATTGCCAAACCCAGCGACGATCAATGAAGAAGCAATCGTGGTTGCGCATGACTTGACTCCATCAGATACAGCTCAATTGAACAAACAGTTTGTTAAAGCTTTTGTTACAAACATAGGTGGCCGTACAAGTCACTCAGCCATCATGGCTCGTACACTTGAAATCGCAGCTGTTCTTGGTACAAACAACATTACCGATCTTGTAAAAGATGGTGATGTTTTGGCTGTATCTGGAATCACTGGTGAAGTAGTCATCAACCCAAGTGAAGAACAAATAGCAACTTTCAAAGCAGCTGGTGAAGCTTATGCGAAACAAAAAGCTGAATGGGCTCTCCTTAAAGATGCGAAAACTGTTACTGCAGATGGGAAACACTTCGAGTTGGCTGCTAATATCGGTACACCTAAAGACGTTGAAGGTGTGAACGAGAACGGTGCAGAAGCAGTTGGTCTCTATCGTACTGAATTCTTGTACATGGACTCTCAAGACTTCCCAACTGAAGATGACCAATACGAAGCATACAAAGCAGTTCTTGAAGGTATGAATGGTAAACCTGTTGTCGTTCGTACTATGGATATCGGTGGGGATAAAGAACTTCCTTACTTCGATCTTCCTAAAGAAATGAACCCATTCTTGGGTTACCGTGCTTTGCGTATCTCAATCTCTGAAACGGGTAACCAAATGTTCCGTACACAATTGCGTGCTTTGCTTCGTGCATCTGTTCACGGTAAATTGCGGATCATGTTCCCAATGGTTGCTTTGTTGACGGAATTCCGTACAGCTAAAGGTATTCTCGAAGAAGAAAAAGCAAAATTGGTTGCTGAAGGTGTTGCTGTTGCGGATGATATCCAAGTTGGTATCATGATTGAAATTCCAGCTGCAGCTATGCTTGCAGACCAATTTGCCAAAGAAGTTGACTTCTTCTCAATTGGTACAAATGACTTGATTCAATACACAATGGCTGCTGACCGTATGAACGAACAAGTTTCATACCTTTACCAACCATATAACCCATCGATCCTTCGTTTGATTCACAACGTAATCAAAGCAGCTCACGCAGAAGGTAAATGGGCTGGTATGTGTGGTGAAATGGCCGGTGACCAAACAGCTGTTCCACTTCTTGTCGGAATGGGCTTGGATGAGTTCTCCATGTCAGCTACATCTGTCCTACGTACACGTAGCTTGATGAAGAAATTGGATACAGCTAAGATGCAAGAATACGCTAACCGTGCTCTTACTGAATGTTCAACAATGGAAGAAGTTCTTGAACTTTCAAAAGAATACGTTAACGTAGATTAATTGATTTTAAGAATCTGATAACAAAGTTATCACCTTGGAAGAGGTGGTAGCTTTTTTATTTTGCTACTTTATTTGTCTTATAAAGGAAGTAGCTGAATAAAAATAGAGTAGATATCCCTATATCAAAACAAAAAAACTAAATTTTCTAAAAATTTTCGGAAATAGGTTTAATTACAATGATTTTTATAGTATAATGTTAGAAAGATAGTTTGAAAGCTGAACAATTGTGAAACTATTTTAGTAAATTTCGGGTAGATAATGGAAATTTCAAATTATTTTCATAAATATTCATCGGATTATTCAAGAAAAAATCTTGAATATTTCAACTATTTATAGTAGAATAATACTAATAGGAAGCGCTTACATAAAAGCGAGAGAGGTGAGTGAATGGATACGAAACAAGCATTGTATACATTTGGAACCGGAGAGAACTTTCATCTTCAACATTATCTAGGGGCTCATAAAGAGCAAGTAGATGGTGTAGATGGGTATAGTTTCCGCGTATGGGCTCCAAATGCACAGGCGGTACACTTAGTAGGTGATTTTACCCAATGGGAAGAAAATGAAATCCCTATGGTGCGAAATGAAGCTGGTGTTTGGGAAGTTTTTACAACTTCACCTCAAGTGGGAGATATTTATAAGTACCATGTTACAAGACAAAATGGTCACCGCTTAATGAAGGTGGATCCTTTAGCGGTTCGCATGGAAAAACGTCCAGGAACTGGAGCGGTGATTACAGATATTCCAGAGCGGAAATGGAAAGATGGACTATGGATGGCGAGAAGGAGAAAACTTGGTTTCAGATCGCGTCCAGTAAATATTTATGAAGTTCATGCTGGATCATGGAAACGCAATGAAGATGGAAGTCCTTATTCATTTGCCCAGTTGAAGGAAGACTTGATACCTTACTTGGTAAAAATGAACTATACCCATGTGGAGTTCATGCCGGTGATGGCGCACCCACTTGGACTAAGTTGGGGCTATCAACTGATGGGGTACTTTGCCTTAGAGCATACCTATGGAACACCGGAAGAGTTTCAGGATTTCGTTGAGGCCTGTCACTTGAATAACATTGGGGTGATTGTGGACTGGGTACCAGGACACTTTACCATCAATGATGATGCCTTGGCCTATTATGATGGGACACCAACCTTTGAATATCAGGACCATCATCGGGCTCACAACTATGGTTGGGGAGCAATGAACTTTGACCTAGGTAAAAACCAGGTTCAATCCTTCCTCATTTCTAGTGTGAAATTCTGGATCGAGTTTTATCATTTGGATGGAATTCGGGTCGATGCGGTCAGCAATATGCTTTACTTAGACTACGATAGTGGTCCATGGACACCAAATATCGATGGTGGAAATCTCAACTATGAGGGAATCCATTTCCTTAAGCGGATGAATGCTGTGATTAAATCAGAACATCCGGATGTCATCATGGCAGCGGAGGAAAGTTCATCTGGCACCAAAATCACTGGTCCAGAAGAGTATGGTGGTTTAGGATTTGACTACAAGTGGAATATGGGATGGATGAATGATATTCTTCGCTTCTACGAGGAAGATCCTATTTACCGGAAATTTGATTTCAACTTGGTGACCTTTAGCTTTATGTATGCCTTCTCTGAAAACTTCTTGTTACCATTCTCTCACGATGAAGTGGTCCACGGGAAGAAGAGTCTCATGCATAAGATGTGGGGAGATCGCTACAACCAGTTCGCTGGCTTGCGCAATCTCTTGACTTATCAGATTTGTCACCCAGGTAAGAAATTGCTCTTCATGGGTTCTGAGTTCGGCCAATTCTTAGAATGGAAGTCTGAAGAACAGCTAGAATGGTCTAATCTGGACGATGACATGAACCGCAAGATGCAAGAGTTTACTTCACAGCTCAATCAATTCTACAAAGACAACAAGATGTTGTGGGAAATTGATGATAGCTATGATGGCATTGAGATTATTGATGCAGACAACCGAGATCAAAGTGTCTTGACCTTTACCCGTAAGGATAAAAAAGGAAATCATCTGCTTTGTATCTTTAATATGGCACCAGTAGAGCGCAAGGACTTTACGGTCGGCGTCCCTGTTGCTGGGGTCTATGAAGAAATTTGGAATACAGAATTAGAGAAATGGGGAGGTGTCTGGAAAGAGCACAACCAGGAAGTGAAGACTCAAGAGGGATTATGGAAAGATTATCCACAAACCTTGACCTTCACCTTACCGGCTCTTGGAGCTAGTGTATGGAAAGTGAAACGAAAACTTCGTTCCAATGTGTCTAAAACAAAAAAATAGTTGTTGGTGATCTACTGATCGCAGTCTATGATCCCATTCCTAACTCTGTAGAAGAGGCCAAAGTGCCTCTCCTTAGAAGTGGGAAGAAGGTCTCGTCAATCCAAAAAGGAGTAATCAATGAAGAATGAAATGCTAGCTCTGATCCTTGCTGGTGGGCAAGGAACTCGCCTTGGAAAACTCACTCAAAGCATTGCCAAACCTGCAGTGCAATTTGGGGGACGTTATCGTATTATTGACTTTGCCTTATCCAACTGTGCCAACTCAGGTATCCACAATGTTGGCGTGATTACTCAGTATCAACCGCTTGCCTTAAACAATCATATCGGAAATGGTTCAAGTTGGGGTCTTGATGGTATTAATACTGGAGTTTCTATCCTTCAACCTTATTCTGCAAGTGAAGGAAATCGTTGGTTTGAAGGAACAAGTCATGCGATTTTCCAAAATATCGACTACATCGATAGCATCAATCCAGAGTACGTGTTGATCCTTTCTGGAGACCATATCTACAAGATGGACTATGACGAAATGCTTCAGTCTCACAAAGATCACAATGCAAGTCTTACAGTAGCTGTATTGGATGTACCTTTAAAAGAAGCTAGCCGTTTCGGAATTATGAATACGGATGCCAACAATCGAATTGTAGAATTTGAAGAAAAACCTGCAGAGCCAAAATCAACAAAAGCTTCCATGGGTATCTACATTTTTGACTGGTCTCGCCTTCGCAATATGCTAGTAGCTGCAGAGAAGAGTGACATCGATATGTCTGACTTTGGTAAAAATGTTATTCCAACTTACCTTGAATCTGGAGAAAGCGTTTATGCTTATGAATTCAAGGGCTATTGGAAAGACGTGGGGACCATTGAATCTCTCTGGGAAGCGAATATGGAATACATTGATCCAAACAATGCTTTGGATAGCCGTGATCGTCACTGGAAGATCTATTCTCGTAACTTGATTTCACCACCAAACTTCTTTGGCGAACATACCCATATTGAAGATTCCTTGGTGGTGGATGGATGCTTGGTAGACGGAACAGTAAAACATTCTATCTTGTCTACGGAAGCACAAGTTCGTAAAGGTGCAGTCGTTGAAGATTCTGTCATCATGAGTGGTGCCATTATCGGACAAGGTGCCGTGATTAAACGCGCTATAATCGGTGAAGGAGCGGTCGTTTCAGAAGGTGTAGTCATCGATGGAACGGAAGAAGTACAAGTCGTTGGATATAACGAAAAAGTGGGGGTAGCAACAGATGAAGATTGATAAGTATTCAGCCATTTTAGGAAACACAGTAGGCTTCCATGATATGTCATCATTGACAGATCATCGTCCTGTTGCCAGTCTACCATTTGATGGGAAATATCGTTTGATTGACTTCCCGCTTTCAAGTTTAGCCAATGCGGGAATCCGTAGTGTATTTGGTATTTTTCAACAAGAAAATATTAGTTCTGTCTTTGACCATATCCGCTCTGGTCGTGAGTGGGGCTTGTCAACTCTTTTGAGCCACTACTATCTCGGTATCTACAACACTCCAGTAGAAAGTTCAAACGTTGGCAAGGAATATTATGAGCAACTATTGACCTATTTGAAACGCTCTGGTTCGAACCAGACAGTCGCTCTTAACTGTGATATCTTAGTAAACATTGATTTGAACCAAGTCTTCCACTTGCACAATACCGTTGACAGACCAATCACAGTGGTGTACAAAAAGATGCATCATCGTGACATCTCTGAAGTAAATGCGGTTTTAGAAATCGATGAGACAGACCATGTACGTGGACAAAAGTTGTTTGATGGCACAGATCCAGATGCTCTCTATAATATGTCAACGGATATCTTTATCGTTGATACACCATGGTTGATTGAAAAATTAGAAGCAGAAATCCATAAAGAACATCCAGAAAAATTGCGTTATATCCTTCGTGATTTAGCAGTAGAACACGGGGCCTTCGCTTTTGAATACACTGGCTATATTGCCAATATTCATTCAGTTGAATCCTACTATCGTGCTAACTTGGATATGTTGGAAACCAATAAATTCATGTCTCTCTTCTCACCAAATCAAAAAGTATATACCAAGGTGAAAAATGAAGAGCCAACTTACTATGCTCCTGGTTCGCAAATTAAGAATTCGCAATTTGCATCAGGAAGCATTGTCGAAGCTTTGGTGCATGATTCTATCATTTCCCGTCGTGTTCATCTACACCAGGGGGCAGAAATTCGTAGCAGTCTCCTGTTCCCAGGTGTCGTTGTCCATGAGGGAGCAGTCGTTGAGCATGCGATTCTTGACAAGGGCGTCGTAGTTGAAACTGGTGTAACCATTCGTGGAACCAAAGAAGCACCTCTTGTGATTAAAAAAGGTGCTGTGATTACAGAGGATATTGGATAATGAAATTATTGTTTGTTGCCGCTGAAGGAGCTCCTTTTTCAAAAACCGGGGGCTTGGGAGATGTCATTGGAGCACTCCCTAAATCCTTGGCTAAAAAAGGTCATGATGTTCGTGTCGTCCTCCCTTACTACGACATGGTAGAGGCGAAATTTGGCGACCAAGTTGAAGATGTTTTACACTTCGAGACCAGAGTGGGATGGAGAAGTGAATATGTTGGTGTGAAACGCATCTATCGTGATGGCGTCACCTTCTATTTTATTGATAACCAGAAATATTTCTTTAGAGGACATGTCTACGGAGATTTTGATGATGGGGAGCGCTTTGCCTACTTCCAATTGGCAACGCTTGAGATGATGGAACGAGTGGACTTTATTCCTGATATTATCCACGCTCATGACTACCATACAGCTATGATTCCTTTCCTACTAAAAGAGAAATACCGTTGGATTCAAGCTTACAATGGAATCAAATCTGTCTTAACCATCCATAATCTGGAGTTCCAAGGTCAGTTTGACCCAGGAATGTTGTGGGATTTGTTTGGAGTTGGGTTTGAGCGCTATGAGGATGGCACTCTTCGGTGGAAAGATTGCTTAAACTGGATGAAGGCAGGGATTCTCTACGCAGATCGTGTAACCACTGTTTCACCAAGTTATAGCTATGAAATCCGGACAGCTGAATATGGTTGTGGCCTTGATCAAATCTTGCGCATGGAATCTGGTAAATTAACAGGGATTGTGAACGGAATCGATACAGACCTCTACAATCCTGAGACAGATCCCCTCTTGACTTATCATTTTAGTAAAGATGATTTATCAGGAAAAGCAGCAAGCAAACGAGCTCTTCAGGAACGTGTTGGACTTCCGGTTCGTGATGATGTTCCCTTGTTCGGAATCGTTTCACGTTTAACACGCCAAAAAGGCTTTGATGTGGTGGTTGAAGAACTCCATAACCTTCTACAAAAGGATATCCAAATCGTTCTCTTGGGAACAGGAGATCCTGGTTTCGAGCAGGCCTTTGCTTGGTTTGGTCAAGCTTATCCAGATAAACTCTCAGCTAACATCATGTTTGACGTGCAGTTGGCACAAGAAATCTACGCCGCTTCGGATGTTTTCTTGATGCCAAGCCGATTTGAACCGTGTGGCCTTTCTCAAATGATGGCTATGCGCTATGGTACCTTGCCATTGGTTCACGAGGTAGGTGGACTGCGAGATACAGTGCAAGCCTATAATGTCATCGATGGCAGTGGTACTGGCTTTAGCTTTAACAACCTATCTGGTTATTGGTTAAACTGGGCTGTCGATCAAGCTTTGACAGTTTATACTCATGATAAGAATGCTTGGTACGGTCTCCAAAGAGAAGCCATGAGCCGTGATTTCTCTTGGGATACGGCTAGTCAACATTATGCTGATTTGTATCAATCATTATAAGATGAATGAAAAACGCCTAATTTAGGCGTTTTTTTGTTTGTATAAGAAAGAGTTTACTACTAAAATATAGGGAATCAAAAAAAGGAAAAAATCTGAGTAAGATATGTTGCTAAAATTACTGAAAAAAGATAAGATAGGTAAAGGTAAAAAATCACGGGAAGCTATTTTAGGAAAAGAGCCTGTCCTCTCTAAAAATAAACTAGACTTCTTATGATTCGCTAATATTACTATGTAGGAAGTTATAGGATGAAACAAAGAAGACAAGCTGTTGAAAAGATTACCAAGTATTCGATTCGAAAATTATCCGTAGGAGTAGGACCGGTTGCTATTGGAGCCTTTTTCTTTGCAACTAGCTTATTAGGAGCGCCATCAGTACAAGCAGATCAACTGACACGAGAAGCGACAGTTCATTTAGGCTATGTTACGGAAAATGAGTTAACACCCGAAGAACAAGCCCAGGTGATTCATGCTATTCCTGAAGAGTATCAAAGTGAAGATACCTTTTATCTGGTGTATAGGAAGAAAACAGCTAGCCAGAGTATACTGCCACAAACAGGGACGACCGAATTGGCGATTGCGGGGCTTAGTTTAGCGACTGCATCCTTTGCAGTTCTTTTGCTGTCCAAGAAACATCGTAAAAAAGTAATGGGACTTTTATTAATTGGTTCTATGGGGCAAAGTCTGCTTTTGTCTATCGATGCTGCTGCCTTGCAAAATATTGAATTACGAAGCTACAATCAAACTCTTTCAATTGCAAGCAGTAAAGAATTAGCCAACGGTGTTATTCCAATTGAAGGTTATGACTATGTCGGCTATCTCCGATATTCAGCTAGTCCTAAATTGGATGGGCAAGCGCCTGTCGTGAAAGTTGAGGAAAAGCCGGCAATCTCTGATCTCTATCAACCTACAACGAAAGAGGAGACTCTATCTCAGATCACACCAAAAGAAGGACCTAGTTTCCCTGTAGTGGAAAAGCCAAAAGTTGAAGTATCAACAGAAAGTATTCCATTTGAAACTGTAGAACAACCAGATCCTACTTTGGCCAAAGGTCAAACGACGGTTCTAAGAGCTGGGCAAAATGGGGAACAAACTGTTTTAACGGAAGTGAGTACGGTAAATGGTCAGGAAGTTCGCAAAGTACTTGAAAAAACTGTAACAAAAGAAGCAGTTCCACAAATTATTGCTATTGGAACAAAGGAGGAGGTTCAACCAAGTCCTCAACCTGCTCCAGTTGTAACTGCTAAAGGAACGCAGGAAGAAGGCCATGTTGGTGAAGCTCCTGTACAGCCAGAGAACCCAGCTTATACCGGTGTCATTGAAGCCAAGGGAACGCAAGAGGAAGGCCATGTAGGCGAAGCTCCTATACAGCCAGAGAATCCAGCTTATACCGGTGTCGTTGAAGCCAAGGGAACGCAAGAGGAAGGCCATGTAGGCGAAGCTCCTATACAGCCAGAGAATCCAGCCTATACCGGTGTCATCGAAGCCAAGGGAACCCAAGAAGAAGGCCACGTAGGAGAAGCTCCTATACAGCCAGAGAACCCCGCCTATACTGGTGTCATTGAAGCCAAGGGAACGCAGGAAGAAGGCCATGTAGGCGAAGCCCCAATTCAGCCAGAGAACCCAGTTTATCAAATAACGGAAGGAACAGTTACAGAAACAGAAACGGTGCTCCTTCCGTATGAAACTGAATATGTACCAGATGCGGACCGCTATACTGATGAAGAAAGTATCCTTCAAAAAGGAGAGGCAGGGAGCCGGGAAATTCGTCGTGTCTATAAAACGGTCAATGGCGAGAAAGTTGGAGAGCCTCTCAGCACGACAACTGAAACGGTAAAAGCTCCTGTGACAGAAAAAATTAGTCGTGGGACTAAGGCGATTGAAGGCCAAACAGAGGAAGTTGCTTTTGAGGAAATTCCATTTAAGACGGTAACCGAACAAGATGCTACCTTGCTAAAAGGAAGAGAAACGGTTTCTCAAGCAGGAAGAAATGGGAAGAAGAAAATCACCAAGGTCTATAAGACCATTAAAGGTGTAAAAACTGCGGATGCTCCAACGGTTTCGGAGGAAGTAGTTGAACAAGCCCAAGATCGGATCATTCAAAAAGGAACCAAAGAACTAGACAAGCCAACCTTGACCTTGACCCAGGTCGATAAGGAAGAATTGAAGCGCAGTGCTAGGGCTTCCTATCATTTAGACAAACCCGAGGGTGTGACCATCAAGTCCATCCAGGCGGTGTTGAAGAAGGGCAATCAAGTGGTTAAAACTTTTGCCCTTTCAGAGTCTGATTTAGCAGCAGCCTTAGTGGATTTAGACTACTACAAGGATTATACGCTTACAACGACCATGGTCTATGATCGTGGAAATGGGGATGAAGAAGAGGTTCTCAAAGAAGAACCACTAAGACTTGACCTTAAAAAAGTTGAAGTCAAAAACATCAAGGAAACCAGTCTGATTAGCGTGGATGACCAAGGCCTTGAGACCGATCGTAGCCTCTTGTCCGAAACACCTTCAGATGTGAAACCTTATTACTTAAAGGTTACCACCCATGATAATAAGGTCACAAAACTGGCCATTGATAAAATCGAAGAAGTCACAATTGATGGAAAAGCATTATACAAGGTGACTGCTAAAGCACCTGATCTCATCCAACGAGCAGCAGATAAGCAGTTCAGTGAGGACTATGTCCACTACATTGCAAAACCTAAAGCTCATGAAGGAGACGTCTACTACGATTTCAACGAACTTGTAAAAGCTATGCAAGCCAATCCGACTGGTACCTTTAAGCTTGGTAGCAATATGAATGCGGCCAATGTGCCAGCAGTAGGAAAATCTTATGTAACCAATGCCTTCAAGGGAATTTTAGAAAGTACGGATGGAAATAAATTTGCCATCCATAACATTACGCGACCATTGTTTGGAAACATCGAAGGTGGTTCAGTTAAGAATCTCCTGCTTGAAAACGTCGCTATCGACCTACCTACGATAGATCGAGTAGCACCGATCGCAGGTGTCATCAAAAATAATGCGACTGTCGAAAATGTTAAAGTAACAGGAAGCGTTGTTGGAAACAATGATGTAGCTGGTATTATCAATAAAATTGATGGTAGTGGGAAGGTAAGCAATGTTGCCTTCATCGGGAAACTGCACGCTGCTGGCAATAAAGGTGGCTATCTAGCAGGTGTTGTTGGCGAGAACTGGAAAGGTATTGTAGAAAAGGCTTACGTTGATGCTGAAATCACTGGTAACAAAGCCAAAGCTGCAGGTTTAGTTTATTCTTCTCAAAACGGTGGGAATAACAATACGTTAGGTAGAGAAGGAGTTCTCAGAAACTCCGTTGCTAAAGGCTCGATCGAACTGAAAGAAGCGGTCCAATCTGGTGGCTTACTGGGGACCAACTGGGCCTTGGGTGCCATTGAAGACAACATCACCATGATGAAAGTAAAAACAGGTGAGATGGTCTTCGGACACTCGGATATCGATGCAGATGATTACTTCACCTATTCAAGAACCAAGCGCAATTACAGTGTGGAGGACGTGAGTGAAGGGAAGAAGACCTATAACAACTCCCGTAAAATCCCTAGCATTTCCCTTGCAGAAGCTGAGCAGAAAATTGAAGCAATGGGAATTACTGCTGATAAATTTGAAAGCACGAAACCTGTTGAAGATAAACTCAATAACCTTGTTAACAAAGACGATCAATACAAGGCAATTGATGGCTACGACGCCGCTCGCGAACTTGCTTACCGCAATATTGCAAAACTGCAACCATTCTACAACAAAGAGTGGATTGTCGACCAAGGAAACAAATTGGCTACGGGAAGTCCTCTCTTGACAAAAGAAGTCTTGTCTGTGACGGCCATGAAGGACAATGATTTTGTGACAGAATTGGCTGATGCTGACCATATTCTTATCCATTACTCGGATAAGACAAAAGATATCTTTAGCATTTCACCGAAAGATTCAAAAGTCAAACAAGTCGAAGAGTACAGCGTAGCGGAGCTCGGTGAAGTAGTCTACACGCCGAATATGGTGGACAAAGATCGGAGCGATCTCATTAGTGCCATCGTAGGGAAATTAAGTCCTGTCGAATTGCAATCTGATCCAATCTACACTCATCTTGGTAGAACGGGACCAAACAAAGTCAATGCCATTAAGAACCTTTACCTCGAGGAGAGTTTCCAAGAAGTCAAGGACAATCTGAATCACTTTGTCAAACAACTGGTTGAAAACCAAGACCATCAATTAAACACGGATGAGGCTGCCAAACGGGCGCTTATCAAGAAGATTGATGATAACAAAGCAGCGGTTCTCCTTGGTCTTTCTTACCTTAACCGTTATTACGGAGTGAAGTTTGATGATGTCAATCTTAAACAGCTCATGTTGTTCAAGCCAGACTTCTATGGGAAGAATGTTGATGTCTTAGACCGTTTGATTGAAATTGGTTCAAAAGAAGACTACATCAAAGGGACTCGTACCCACGATGCCTTCCGAGAAGTAGTAGCTAAACATACTCTTTCCGGTAATCTAAATGACTTCCTGAAATACAACATGGAACTCTTTACAAGTGATACAAACTTGAATGATTGGTTTATCAAAGCAACCAAAGACAATGTCTATATTGTGGAGCCAAAAACAACAACTCCTGAGTTTGCCGATAAGAAACATCGAGCATACGAAGGCTTAAATAACGATGTGCATGGTAAAATGATCTTGCCACTCTTGAACTTAAAAGATGCCCATATGTTCTTGATTTCAACCTACAATACAATGGCTTATAGTTCCTTCGAGAAATATGGTAAGAACACGGAAGCGGAACGAAATGCCTTCAAGGCGGAAATTGATAAGGTCGCAAAAGGGCAACAAAATTACCTAGATTTCTGGTCGCGTCTAGCAACGGATAAGGTTCGCAATCAGCTCTTGAAGAGCAATAATATGGTTCCGACCCCTGTTCTCGATAACCAAAACTATAAAGGCATTAGCACAGATCGTTATGGACATACAGATAATGGCAAAGATGTCGCTCCAATCCGTGAATTGTACGGGCCTACCGATCGTTATCATGCGACAGATTGGCGGATGGGAGCAGTGGCGCGAATTTACGGAAACCCATATAAAGATGATTCCGTCTTCTTCATGGTGACCGATATGGTCAGTGACTTTGGGGTTTCTGCCTTTACCCACGAAACGACTCACGTAAATGACCGAATGGTTTACCTAGGTGGCTCAAGACACCGTGAAGGAACAGATCTTGAAGCATTTGCTCAAGGAATGTTACAAACTCCGTCAGTATCAAATCCAAATGGTGAGTACAAAGCCCTAGGTCTCAACATGGCTTATGAACGTCCAAACGATGGAAATCAATGGTATAACACTAATCCAAATGACCTTAAATCACGTGACGAAATTGATCGTTACATGAAGGGCTATAATGACACTCTCATGCTTCTGGATTACCTAGAAGGGGAGGCTGTATTGGACAAACATAGTAAGGACTTAAACAATGCTTGGTTCAAGAAGGTTGATAAACAATACCGAGGAGCGAACACCAAGAATCAATTCGATAAGGTTCGGCCTTTGAGTGATGAGGAAAAAGCGATTGCTTTACACACAGTAGATGACCTCATCATCAATAATTTTATGACCAACCGTGGTCCTGGAAATGGCGTTTATAATCCATCTGACTTTGGATCAGCCTATGTGACCGTACCGATGATGACAGGGATCTATGGTGGGAACACCAGTGAAGGGGCTCCTGGAGCAATGTCCTTCAAACACAATACCTTCAGACTCTGGGGTTATTATGGCTATGAAAAAGGATTCCTAGGTTATGCTTCAAACAAGTATAAACAAGAGTCCAAACAAGCTGGACTTGCCACTCTAGGAGATGACTTCGTAATTCAGAAGATTTCTGATGGAAGATTCAGTACCCTTGAAGACTGGAAGAAAGCTTACTTCAATGAAGTGGTAACCAGTGCCAAAAACGGAATTCAGGCTATTGACATCGATGGTAAAACCTACACTAGCTATGAAGACTTGAAACGTGCATTTGCTGAAGCAGTGGATAAAGATCAAGCTACCTTAAGTAACGGCGCTGTCAAATTTGTCAATACTGTTTCACTGAAAGAAAAAATCTTTAAGAAATTGCTGCAACAAACGGACAGTTTCAAAACCTCTATTTTCAACTAATCGAAAAACTCATCTGCTCAGCAGGTGAGTTTTTGATGTTTGGTAGAGATAGGTCTCACCCTGATAAAAATAGTATAAATTTGTGTGGAATACAAAAATAGACAAAGCGTCTAAAAACGATTGAGATCTTTTAAAAACTAGTGGCAAGAGGAATTTTGAAAGTAGTGACAGAATTGCCGTAAAACGTTTTCTTTCTAGGCAAACATTTGACTATTATATATTTTAGGAGTAAACTAAGGGAGTAAAATTAATTTAAGGAGAATTCATCATGAATTTAACATTTTTAGGTCTTTGTTTTGCCTGCTTCGGCGTGTCCATTGCTGAAGGATTGATTATGAGTAATCTTTTCAAAGCTGCTTCTCGTCAACCAGAGATTATCGGTCAATTACGTAGCCTTTTGATCCTCGGGATCGCCTTTGTAGAAGGTACCTTCTTCGTAACCTTGGCCATGGCCTTCGTTATTAAATAGACTTCTCTATTTAGGAAAGGAGGTGTCAAACCTTGGAAGAAAGTGTGAATCCAACCCTAAATATTGGACCTGTATCCTTTGATTTGACCCTACTTGCCATGTCTCTTGTAACCGTTCTGATGGTCTTTGCCTTTGTCTATTGGGCAAGTCGCAAAATGACCCTTCGTCCCAAGGGCAAACAAAATGCTCTTGAGATGATCTATGATTTTGTCATTAGTTTTACCAAGGGAAACATTGGAGAGCACTATATGAAGAATTATTCTTTATTCTTGTTTTCTCTTTTTATGTTTATTTTGGTGGCCAATAATATTGGCTTAATGGCAAAAATTCAAACAACAAATGGTTATAACTTGTGGACTTCCCCAACGGCTAACCTCGGATACGACTTATCTCTCTCCTTTATGATCACCTTGATCGCACATATAGAAGGGGTTCGTCGTCGAGGCTTTAAGGAATATTTGAAGGCTTTTGCAACTCCTGGTTTTATGACCCCGATGAACCTCCTAGAAGAGGTGACCAATTTTGCTTCCTTAGCAATTCGGATCTACGGGAATATTTTTGCCGGTGAAGTATTGGCAGGCTTGCTCTTAGCCTTGTCTCAACAAGCCTTTTATTGGTATCCAGCAGCCTTTATCGGAAGCATGTTATGGACAGCCTTTTCGATTTTCATTTCATGTATCCAGGCCTATGTATTTACCATGTTGTCATCCATGTACATAGGTAAAAAAATAAACGGTGAGGAAGAGTAAGTAGAGGAGTAGAAGATGGATTTAACAATTGGTACCATTATTGGTGACTTTATACTAATCGCTGGTTCCTTCCTCTTATTAATCTTTTTAGTAAAGAAATTTGCTTGGGGCAATATTACTAGTATTTTGGATGCGCGTGCTGAAAAAATCACCAACGATATTGACGAAGCAGAGGCAGCCCGTAAAAAGGCTGAGGAACTAGCTGCAAAACGCGAAGCAGAGTTGGCAGGTAGTCGTCAAGAAGCTACAACGATTCTTGAAACGGCTAAGGAAACAGCCGAAAAAAATAAGGCCCATATTCTCAGTGAAGCTAACCAAGAAGCTCTTCGCTTGAAAGAAAAAGCGCAATTAGAAATTTCGCAAAATAAAGAAGAAGCGATGAACAGTATCAAGGGGGATGTCGCAGATCTAACCGTTAACTTAGCAGGGAAATTGCTAAGCCAACAGTTGGACTCTGAAGGCCATCGCCAACTGATCGATCGCTACCTAAATGAATTAGGAGATGCCTAATGGACAAAAAGCAATTAATGGTAATTGAGAAATATTCCCAGCCTTTTGTTCAATTGGTATTTGAAAAAAATCAGCAAGATGACGTTTATGAAAAATTAAGTCAAATAAAGGCTGTTTTTGAGGAAACAGGCCTTGCTGCATTTTTAGCTCATATCGGTGTAGAGGATGAAGAGAAGGCGAAGAGTCTGCAACTTTTCCAAAACTCGGATTCAGCATTACTAGACCATTTGATTGAAGTGGTTATTCTCAATCATCGTGAAGCCTTATTTTATGATATTGTCAAAGTGAGTATGGAGCAAATTCAACAGGTGAGCAACTGTTTTGAAGTAACCGTTTCCTCGGTTGCAGGACTCGATCAGGCTCAAAAAGAGAAGTTGATCCCTATTATTGAAAAGAAATTTGGTATTCAAGTTCGTTCTCTGAAAGAAACATTGGATCCAGATTTGATTGGTGGTTTTGTGGTTTCAGCAAATCACAAGACGCTTGATACCAGTCTAAAACGTCAATTGCAAGTCATAAAAGCAAATTTGAAATAGAAAGTGGTGTGAATTTTGGCGATTAACGCACAAGAAATCAGCGCTTTAATTAAGCAACAAATTGAAAATTTCCAGCCAAATTTTGACGTCACAGAGACCGGAGTCGTTACCTATATTGGTGACGGGATTGCGCGTGCTCATGGCCTTGAAAATGCAATGAGTGGTGAGTTGTTGATCTTTGAAAACGGCTCATACGGGATGGCGCAAAACTTGGAAACGACAGATGTCGGGATTATCATCCTCGGAGACTTTACGGATATTCGTGAAGGAGACTCGATTCGTCGGACTGGTAAAATCATGGAAGTCCCTGCTGGGGATGCCTTAATCGGTCGGGTTGTCAATCCTCTCGGTCAGCCAGTGGATGGCTTGGGAGAAATCGTGACAGATAAATTCCGTCCAGTTGAAACACCAGCTCCTGGTGTTATGCAACGGAAATCTGTATCAGAGCCTCTACAAACTGGGTTGAAAGCCATTGATGCCCTCGTTCCAATTGGACGAGGCCAACGGGAATTGATCATCGGAGACCGTCAAACAGGAAAAACCTCGATTGCCATCGATACCATCTTGAACCAAAAGGATCAAGATATGATCTGTATCTATGTAGCAATTGGACAAAAAGAATCAACGGTTCGGACACAAGTAGAAACACTTCGTAAGTATGGAGCCATGGATTACACCATTGTGGTAACGGCATCAGCCTCACAACCGTCTCCATTGTTATTCCTTGCACCTTATGCAGGGGTTGCGATGGCCGAAGAGTTCATGTACAATGGCAAACACGTTTTGATCGTCTATGATGATTTGTCAAAACAAGCCGTTGCTTACCGTGAATTGTCCCTTCTTCTTCGTCGTCCGCCAGGACGTGAAGCCTTCCCAGGGGATGTCTTCTACCTTCACAGCCGTTTATTGGAACGTTCTGCGAAAGTATCAGATGAATTAGGTGGAGGTTCTATCACTGCGCTTCCAATTATTGAAACACAAGCAGGTGATATTTCCGCTTATATCGCGACTAACGTGATTTCGATTACGGATGGCCAAATCTTCTTGCAAGATAGCCTCTTTAACTCAGGAATTCGTCCAGCCATCGATGCGGGATCCTCTGTGTCACGGGTTGGTGGATCAGCTCAAATCAAGGCCATGAAGAAGGTTGCGGGGACTCTCCGTATTGACCTCGCATCTTACCGTGAGTTGGAAGCCTTCACCAAGTTTGGTAGTGACTTGGATGCTGCTACTCAAGCCAAGTTGAACCGTGGTCGCCGGACTGTAGAAGTCTTGAAGCAACCGGTCCATGAACCATTAACAGTCGAAAAACAGGTGGTGATCTTGTATGCTTTGACACATGGATTCTTGGATAGTGTACCAGTTGATGATATCCTTCGCTTTGAAGAGGAATTGTTTGCCTTTGTAGAAGCGCATCATCCAGAAATCTATGAAACCATTCGTACGACCAAAGATCTTCCAAGTGAAGAAACAATGGATGCAGTGATTACTGATTTTGTCAACCAATCAAGTTTCAAATAGAAATAGGAGTGGCAGATGGCAGTTTCTTTAAATGATATCAAAAATAAAATTGCATCGACAAAGAATACCAGTCAAATTACGAATGCTATGCAGATGGTATCTGCTGCCAAACTTGGGAAGTCTGAGCAAGCTGCCAAGGACTTCCAAATTTACGCATCTAAGGTTCGTAAACTATTGACAGACCTCTTACATGGACACGAGGCTGAGAATGCTAAGTACCATCCATTTTTAAAGAGTCGTCCTGTCAAAAAGTCTGCTTATATTGTTATCACTTCTGACCGTGGACTAGTGGGAGGCTACAACGCCTCTATCCTCAAGTCAGTCATGGAATTGAAGGAAGAATACCATCCAACGGGTGAGGATTTTGAAGTCATCTGTATTGGAAGTATTGGGGCAGATTTCTTTAGAGCAAGAGGCATTCAGCCGGTTTATGAACTACGTGGCCTAGCGGATCAACCAAGCTTTGATGAAGTGCGGAAGATTATCAATAAGACAGTCCAAATGTATCAAAATGAATTGTTTGATGAATTGTATGTCTGTTATAATCACCACGTCAATAGTTTGACCAGTCAATTGCGGGTAGAGCAAATGCTTCCGATTATTGACTTGGACCCCAATGAAGCAGATGAAGATTATATCTTGAATCTGGAGTTGGAATCAGACCGCGATGCGATTTTGGATCAATTGCTTCCACAGTTTGCGGAAAGTATGATTTATGGAGCCATTATTGATGCCAAAACAGCTGAAAATGCTGCCGGTATGATGGCCATGCAAACCGCAACAGACAATGCCAAGAAAGTAATTGATGAATTGACCATTCAATACAACCGAGCTCGTCAGGCAACCATTACGCAAGAAATTACGGAAATTGTTGCAGGAGCGAGTGCGCTTGAGTAGTTGATTCGATGCACATTTTAACAATAAAAAAATAAGCTTGATCGCAGTTATTAATAAGCTTAGAAACTTAATAGAATAGGAGAATGACATGAGTTTAGGCAAAATTTCTCAGGTTGTAGGTCCTGTCGTTGACGTAGCTTTTGCTGCGGGCGATAAACTCCCTGAGATTAATAATGCGCTTGTAGTCTATAAAAATGACCAACAAAAATCAAAAGTCGTTCTTGAAGTAGCTCTTGAACTTGGGGATGGTGTCGTTCGCACCATTGCCATGGAATCAACAGATGGCTTGACTCGTGGGATGGAAGTATTGGACACTGGTCGTCCAATCTCTGTACCTGTCGGAAAAGAAACTCTTGGACGGGTCTTTAACGTCTTGGGAGATACCATTGACTTGGAAGAAGCATTTCCAGAAGATGCTCCTCGTGAATCCATTCATAAAAAAGCTCCATCCTTTGATGAGCTTTCTACTTCAGAAGAAATTCTTGAAACAGGGATCAAGGTCATTGACCTCTTGGCCCCTTATCTGAAAGGTGGGAAGGTCGGACTCTTTGGTGGTGCCGGAGTTGGAAAGACCGTCTTGATTCAAGAATTGATCCACAATATTGCCCAAGAGCATGGTGGGATCTCTGTATTTACAGGGGTTGGAGAACGGACCCGTGAAGGGAATGACCTGTACTGGGAAATGAAGGAATCTGGCGTTATCGAAAAAACAGCCATGGTCTTTGGACAAATGAACGAACCGCCAGGAGCACGGATGCGTGTAGCTTTGACTGGTTTGACTATTGCGGAATACTTCCGTGATGTAGAAGGTCAAGATGTTCTCTTGTTTATCGACAATATCTTCCGTTTCACCCAAGCCGGTTCAGAAGTATCAGCCCTTTTGGGACGGATGCCTTCTGCCGTGGGTTACCAACCGACCTTGGCAACGGAAATGGGACAATTGCAAGAACGGATTACCTCAACCAATAAAGGTTCTGTTACATCGATCCAAGCCATCTATGTGCCAGCCGATGACTATACAGACCCTGCCCCAGCAACAGCCTTCGCCCATTTGGACTCAACGACCAACTTGGAGCGTAAATTGGTACAATTAGGGATTTACCCTGCCGTTGACCCATTGGCATCTAGCTCTCGTGCCCTTTCTCCAGACATCGTCGGAGAAGAGCACTATGCAGTGGCTTCTGAGGTCAAACGCGTCCTTCAACGCTACCATGAACTGCAAGATATCATTGCCATCTTGGGGATGGATGAATTGTCTGATGATGAAAAGACCTTGGTGGCTCGTGCCCGTCGTATTCAATTCTTCTTGTCTCAAAACTTTAACGTGGCGGAACAATTTACTGGTCAACCAGGTTCTTATGTACCGGTTGCAGAAACTGTTCGTGGCTTTAAGGAAATTTTGGATGGGAAGCATGATCACTTGCCTGAGGATGCCTTCCGTGGTGTCGGTTCGATCGAAGATGTGATTGCGAAAGCTGAGAAAATGGGATTCTAAGAAGAGGTGAAAGATGAGTCAAATGAACGTCCAAATCGTTACACCGGATGGACTGGTTTATGATCATCATGCCGCATTTGTATCTGTCAAGACAATTGATGGTGAATTAGGGATTTTACCTCGTCATATCAATACCATTGCGGTTTTGGCTGTAGACCAAGTGAAGGTCCGTCGGATCGATGACGAAAAACACATTGATTGGATCGCCGTGAATGGTGGGATTATCGAAGTGGCAGATAATGTCATTACCATCGTAGCGGATTCGGCGGAACGCGCTCGAGACATTGATGTTAGCCGGGCTGAGCGTGCAAAAATGCGTGCTGAAAAAGCCCTTGAAGAAGCCAAAGATCAACATTCTGTTGATATGGAGCGTCGTGCAAAAATTGCCCTTCAACGAGCTATTAACCGGATTAACGTCGGAAATCGATTATAAAAATAGAAAGAAGTTGATTAAATCGACTTCTTTTTTTGAATCTAAAGATTATGAAAGGAAAGTTTTTCTTATGGTATAATAGAGGTATGATTCAAATGATTTTTACTTTTTGCAGTCACCTATTGTTTATTTTCTTCGCCTACCACCTTCTTTCAACGGTGGTTCAGTGGGAGCGTTTTTTAAAGGTAAACGCCGAAACAGCCGTAAAAATTCGGCTTCTTATTTTATTGATCAGCATTAGTCTTGGCTATTTGACTAGTAGTTTCTTTATCAGTATTTATGAATTCAGTCGGCAGTTGTTTAACGGGAACTTTTAGCTTCTTTTTTAATGAATTTATGGTATGATAGTAGTCGTGACTAAATGAAATGGAGTAATAACAAGTATGGATAAAATTATTGTAAATGGTGGTCAAAATCGCCTAGTTGGAACTGTGAAGATTGAAGGAGCAAAGAATGCAGTCCTTCCCCTTTTAGCAGCAACTGTTTTGGCCAGTGAAGGAACAACGACCTTGACCAATGTTCCTGTTTTATCTGATGTCTTTACAATGAATAATGTCGTTCGTGGCTTGAACACTCAAGTTACGTTTGATGAGGAGACCAATACAGTAGTCGTTGATGCGACTCAACCATTAACAGAAGAAGCGCCTTACAAATATGTCAGCAAGATGCGAGCTTCGATCGTTGTTTTAGGCCCTGTCTTAGCTCGGAATGGTCATGCCAAAGTTTCCATGCCGGGTGGATGTACCATTGGTAGTCGTCCAATCGATTTGCACTTGAAGGGCTTGGAAGCTATGGGGGCTAAGATTACTCAAACAGCTGGATACATTGAAGCAAAAGCAGATCGTCTTCATGGGGCGCATATCTATATGGATTTCCCATCTGTAGGTGCCACCCAAAATATCATGATGGCAGCAACTTTGGCAGATGGAACTACTGTTATCGAAAATGCAGCCCGCGAACCTGAGATTGTGGATTTGGCTTCTCTTTTAAATAAAATGGGCGCTAAGGTGCGTGGAGCTGGAACAGAAACCTTGACGATTGTTGGGGTAGATCGCTTGCATGGAGCGGTTCACAATGTTGTTCAAGACCGAATTGAAGCGGGAACCTTCATGGTTGGTGCAGCCATGACGGGTGGTGACGTTTTAATTGAAGATGCTATTTGGGAACACAACCGCCCTCTTCTTTCTAAGATGCAAGAAATGGGTGTTGAGGTAACGGAAGAAGAAAATGGTATTCGCATTCGCTCAGATGTCTCTAAATTGAAACCAGTGACGGTAAAAACCCTTCCTTATCCAGGCTTCCCGACTGATATGCAAGCCCAATTCACTGCTTTGATGGCCATGGCCTCTGGTGAATCGACTATGATTGAAACAGTATTTGAAAATCGTTTCCAACACTTGGAAGAGATGCGTCGGATGGGCTTACACTCAGATATTATGAGAGATACAGCCCGCATCCAAGGTGGAGCTAGCTTACAAGGGGCTGAAGTGATGTCGACAGACTTGCGTGCTAGTGCGACCTTGATTTTAATGGGGCTTGTAGCTGAGGGAGAAACCAAAGTGAGCAAGTTAACACACCTTGACCGTGGATATTTTAAATTCCATGAGAAATTGGTGGCTCTTGGAGCAGATGTACGTCGTGTGAAGGAAGATGATGATGAAAACTAAATTAAAAGCAATCGGAAAACAATTGGGAATCGTCCTATTGGTTCTTACGATCTTAGCGATTGTCTTCGCTCTTGGATTGGTCATTGGATATGGTGTCATTGGCAATGGGAAGGATCCTTGGTCCATTCTCTCGCCAGATACCTGGAAGGAAATCCTTCAGAAATTTACAGGTAAGTAACTATTTGTCAAAAAGAGGAGCTTGAGATTGTGATCCCAGGCTCTTTCCCATTCAGTAGAAATAGAGGAAACATTGTGGCAAACAATCAGAAGAAACCACTTAAAATGAAAAAATCGGGACAAACCCTACTGGGCTTGGTGGTGGCAGTAGCCCTCTCCATCGGTGGCTATTATTTTAGTCAACCCCAGCCAGTCGCAAGTCACTCTCAGGTTCAAACGGTTGTTACTTCGAGTCAAGAAGCAACCCCGAGTAAGGAACTAGCGGAGAGTGTTCTGACAGATAGTGTTCGAGCTAAACTAGGAAAGAACATTCAATGGAACGAAGCGGGCGCTTTTATCATTAATCAAAACAAAACCAATCTGGATGCGGATGTTGCGAGTCTCCCTTATGCAGATACCAAGACAAAGACTGTAAAAGGAAGAGAGATCCCAACAGTTGCCAACGCTTTGATGACCAAGGCGACTCGTCAATACCAAAAGAGAGAACAGACGGACATAGATTGGGCTCCCGCTGGCTGGCACCAAGTAACCAATTTAGCTGGGGAATATGACCATGCGGTTGATCGGGGACACCTTCTCGGCTATGCCTTGATTGGCAACTTAGATGGATTTGATGCCTCGATGACGAATCCTAAAAATATTGCGGTTCAAACAGCTTGGGCCAATCAAGCGCGTGATAGTTTTTCAACGGGACAAAATTACTATGAAACCCTTGTTCGCAAGGCCCTAGACAAAAATAAACGGGTCCGTTATCGGGTGACACTCTACTATGCATCGGATGAAGATTTAGTACCAGTTGGTAGTCAGATTGAAGCGAAATCCAGCGATGGTAGTCTAGAGTTTAATGTCTTTGTTCCGAATGTCCAGAGTGGGATTAGTTTGGATTATCGTACTGGAAAAGTAACAGTGCATCGCTAAGCTAAAGATAAAATAAGAAGTAGGATGAAAAGGATTCGGTTGGCTTTGCTGTCAACTGGATCTTTTTCTTTTTATGACTTCAATCTTTAGTTTATTTTAAGAAAAGTAAGGTATATTATTGTCTTCTAGACCTAAACAGAGGTCTTCTCAAGGAAAGGAGGAGCTTGTGAGAACCATTATAGGCATGATTCGTTTTCTAATACGGGCCATTTGGAGTCTTGTTTGGGGCTTGTTTTGGACCCTAACCCTTAGTTTTGCTCTACTGGTTGGTGTTCTATTCTTTAGTGGCAAAACCGGTAGCGGGATTGATGGGGTTAGTCGAGCAGCCCAAACGGTTGTCACGCAGGTGGATGCTTATTTTCATCGAACTGGTCCTTTGCTAGGTCCGGGAAGTCCATCTGCTCAAGAAGGTCTTGCAACAGATGGTCATACCTCTACAGGAGCAAGGTGGGATCATGCAACTGCAAAAGTTTATCTAGATCCTGCAATGGATGAGACCTTTACTCTTGCTTATGAGGAAGCTCTTGAGTCTTGGAATCAGACAGGGGCCTTCACTTTCCAACTTGTCACCAGTGAAGAAGAGGCAGATATCCTCTTGACAGAGATGGATGATAGCACGGTTTCTGCAGCAGGTGAAGCAGAAACCCAGACCAATGTTTTAACCAATCGTTTCAAACGGGTGATTGTTCGTTTAAATCACTATTACCTATTAAATAAGCAGTACAACTATTCCCATCAACGGATTGTGAATACAGCTGAGCATGAACTAGGCCATGCCATTGGTTTGGACCATAATGAGGAAGAGTCTGTCATGCAGGCAGCTGGTTCTTTTTATAGCATTCAAGCGAGGGATATTGAGGCTGTTCGTCAACTATACAAGGAGTAAGGATGATCAAACGCATACTGTATCTTATTCGAACCTTTCCAGAACAAGTGGCACTCTTCGTGTTTAACTCTGGAATCTTTCTTTGGATATTCCAAAAAGGTCAATCAATTTCCCATGAATTAGGCATTCAACAGGCTTGGGAAAACTATGCTCCTGAGGGAGTCCGTCAATTTTTCGGGGACAATAAGGAAGCTGTTCAAGCTTTCTTCTCCCATTCGGCCATTACTTGGCTGATTGGCTCTATGATAATCCTGCTTGTGATTCGCTTTGTGAAGGGAGTCATCAAATGGGGCTTGTTTTTGCTGGTGATTGGCATCGGGCTTTTCCTAGCCTATCAGTACAGTCAAATGGCTTCCAATGTCTCAGCGATTTAAAAAGTAAGGAAAGGTCAAGCGCATCTAGCGTTTGGCCTTTTCTTCAATTGTCAATTTGTCAAAAGTAAGGTACAATGAAACTATGATTATTTTACAAGCCAACAAAATTGAACGCTCTTTTGCAGGGGAGGTTCTTTTTGATAATATCAGCCTGCAAGTGGATGAACGGGACCGGATTGCCCTGGTCGGAAAGAATGGAGCTGGCAAGTCGACGCTCTTAAAAATCTTGGTGGGAGAAGAAGAGCCGACTTCTGGGGAAATCAATAAAAAACGTGACCTTTCCCTCTCATATCTCGCTCAAGATAGTCGCTTTGAGTCGTCCAATACCATCTACGATGAGATGCTTCATGTCTTTGACAATCTCAGAAAGACCGAGAAAACCTTACGTCAAATGGAGCTTGAGATGGGGGAAAAAACTGGGGCTGACCTAGATAAACTCATGCAGGATTATGACCGGCTATCGGAAGAATTCCGTCAAGCTGGTGGCTTCACCTATGAGGCAGATATCCGAGCTATTCTAAACGGCTTCAAGTTTGATGAGTCCATGTGGCAGATGAAGATTGAAGAGTTATCTGGTGGGCAAAATACCCGTCTCGCTCTGGCCAAGATGCTCTTGGAAAAGCCAAATCTCTTGGTACTGGACGAGCCGACCAACCACTTGGATATTGAGACCATTGCCTGGTTGGAAAACTATCTGGTTAATTATAGCGGGGCCCTTCTCATTGTCAGTCACGACCGATATTTCTTAGACAAGGTCGCAACCATTACTTTGGATTTGACCAAGCATTCCTTGGACCGCTATGTCGGCAATTACTCCAGCTTTGTGGAGCAAAAAGAGCAAAAGCTTCTGACCGAAGCTAAGAACTACGAGAAACAACAAAAAGAGATTGCAGCGCTCGAAGACTTTGTTAATCGTAATTTGGTGCGGGCCTCAACCACCAAACGGGCCCAGTCTCGTCGCAAGCAGTTGGAAAAAATGGAGCGCCTAGACAAGCCCGAAGCTGGGACCAAGTCTGCCCATATGACCTTCCATTCTGATAAGACCTCTGGCAATGTCGTCTTGACAGTAGAAGAGGCGGCCGTTGGCTATGATGATCAAATCCTGTCCGAGCCGATCAATCTGGATATCCGTAAGATGAATGCGGTCGCTATTGTGGGACCAAATGGGATTGGGAAATCTACTCTTATCAAGTCCATCGTCGGGCAGATTCCTTTTATCAAGGGGGAAGCCCGTTTTGGAGCCAATGTCGAAGTAGGCTACTATGACCAGACCCAAAGTAAGCTAACCCCTCATAACAGTGTCTTGGATGAACTCTGGAATGACTTTAAACTGACACCAGAAGTGGAGATCCGCAATCGCCTAGGAGCCTTCCTTTTCTCAGGGGACGATGTCAAGAAAACTGTCGGCATGCTGTCAGGTGGAGAGCGGGCACGCCTGCTATTGGCAAAGCTTTCTATGGAGAATAATAACTTCTTGATTCTCGATGAGCCGACCAACCACTTGGACATCGATAGCAAGGAAGTACTGGAAAATGCCTTGATTGATTTTGATGGGACCCTGCTCTTTGTCAGCCACGACCGCTACTTTATCAATCGGGTAGCGACCCAAGTCCTAGAACTCTCAGAAGAGGGCTCGACCCTTTATCTGGGAGACTATGATTATTATCTGGAGAAAAAAGCAGAGTTAGAGGCCCTTGCTGCAGCGCAAGCAGAAGCTGAGCCCGCTTCTTCAACGGAAGAAGTCACTGGCAATGACTATCACTTGCAAAAGCAAAACCAAAAGGAACTCCGCAAAATCACCCGCCGCATTGAGCAATTGGAAGCAGAGATGGAAGAGCTGGATCAAAAAATCCAAGCCATCACCGAAACCATGCATAGCACCAATGATGCAAAAGACTTGGTACAACTCCAGAGCGACCTGGACCAACTAACCGTCCAGCAGGAAGCGGTCATGGAAGAGTGGGCAGAACTGTCAGAGCAGGTAGAATAGATGGAAGATCTTGGAAAAGTTTTTCGCGAATTTCGAATCAGTAAAAAATATTCATTGAAAGAAGCTGCAGGAGAAGCTTGCTCGACTTCCCAATTATCCCGTTTTGAATTGGGGGATTCGGATCTGGCTGCTTCGCGCTTCTTTGACATTTTGGACAATATCCATGTGACTGTTGAGAATTTTATGGATAAGGCCAGAAATTTTCAACACCATGAGCATGTGGCCTTGATGGCTCAGATTATTCCGCTTTACTATTCAAATGATATTGATGGTTTTCAAAGGCTTCAAGGAGAACAACTTGAAAAGGCTAAACGTTCGACCAATCCCTTTTATTTTGAATTGAACTGGATTTTGTTACAAGGGCTGATTTGCCAGAGAGATGCCAGCTACACCATGAAGCAGAGTGATCTGGACAAGGTGGCGGATTATCTCTTTCAAACGGAAGAGTGGACCATGTATGAGTTGATCCTCTTTGGCAATCTTTATAGCTTTTATGATGTGAACTATGTCACTCGGCTTGGTAGAGAAGTGATGGAGCGTGAAGATTTCTACAAGGAAATTGGTCGCCATCGAAAACTAGTCTTGATTCTAGCCCTCAATTGTTACCAGCATTGTTTAGAACACCGTTCTTTTGAAAATGCTAGCTATTTTGAAGCCTACGTAGAAAAGATTATCGGCAAGAGCATCAAACTCTACGAACGCAATATCTTTCATTACCTTAAGGGATTTGCTCTGTATCAGAAGGGCAGAAAAGAAGAAGGGCAGAAGCAAATGCAGGATTCCATGCATATTTTTGATGTGCTAGGACTGCCAGAGCAGGTAGCCTATTATCAAGAACACTTTGATAAATTTGTAAAAAATGAATGTTCCTAAATAGGAGAGATAAAGGAGATTTTATGAACCGACATGCGGTCCAATTAATTAGTCGTGGAGCGATTACCAAAATTGGAAATATGCTCTATGATTATGGGAATAGTGTCTGGCTGGCCTCGATGGGGACTATAGGAAAGACGGTATTAGGAATCTATCAGATTTCTGAGTTAGTGACAGGGATCCTCGTGAATCCTTTTGGAGGGGTGATTTCAGACCGTTTTTCTCGTCGCAAGATTTTGATGACGACCGACTTGGTGTGTGGTCTCCTGTGTTTGGCGATTTCTTTTATCAGGAACGATCGTTGGATGATTGCGGCCCTGATTGTTGCCAATATTGTTCAGGCCATTGCCTTTGGTTTTTCTCGACCTGCCAATAAAGCCATTATTACAGAAGTTGTGGAGAAAGAAGAGATTGTAACCTATAATGCGCACTTGGAGCTGGTCTTACAAGTTGTTAGTGTCAGTTCTCCCGTGTTTTCTTTCCTAGTTCTACAATTTGCCAGTCTCCATGCGACACTCTTACTAGATGCGCTGACCTTTTTCATTGCCTTTGTCCTAGTGGCATTCCTTCCGAAAGAAGTAGCAAAGGTTCAAGAAAAGAAACAGTTTACGGGGAAAGATATTTTTTCTGATATCAAGGAGGGGTTAGACTATATCTGGCATCAGAAAGACATTTTCTTTCTCTTGTTGGTGGCTTCCGGCGTTAATTTCTTTTTTGCGGCTTTTGAGTTTTTACTTCCATTTTCCAATCGACTCTACGGGGGCAAGGGGGCTTATGCGACCATCTTAACATTGGGAGCTATTGGATCTATTCTAGGAGCACTTGTTGCCAATAAAATTACATCAAGTATGAAAATTCTCCTGTTTTTACTGATCATGGCAGGTGTAGGAGTATTCATGATGGGCTTGCCTCTTCCGACTTATCTTTCCTTTTCGGGAAATCTGGTCTGTGAATTTTTTGTGACCATTTTCGACATCCACGTTTTTACTCAAGTGCAAACCAAGGTGGAAGATGATTATCTGGGGAGAGTCTTGAGTACGATTTATACTTTGGCTGTTCTCTTTATGCCCATCGCCAAGGGTTTGATGACTTGGTTGCCAAGTGTCCGAGTAGATTCCTTTCTCCTGATTGGAGCTGGAGTTATTCTCTTTTCGCTCTTGGCTCAGCTAGTAGCTAAGCAGCTTCAATCAAAAGAACAGTAAGGATCCTTTGATAAATTTGTAAAACACTAATTTTCCCAAATAGGGGACAAAATAAAAACCTCTTTCATGAACTGGTACAATAGTTTCAGAAAATGAAGGAGGTTTTTTTGATGAATCGACATGCAGTCCAATTAATTGCTCGTGGGGCGATCAATAGAATGGGAAATATGCTCTATGATTATGGGAACAGTGTCTGGCTAGCCTCGATGGGGACTATAGGAAAGACAGTGTTGGGGATTTATCAAATTTCTGAACTTGTCACCTCCATTCTAGTCAATCCATTTGGAGGCGTGATCTCAGACCGTTTTTCCCGTCGCAAGATTTTGATGACGACCGATCTGGTGTGTGGACTCCTATGTTTGGCGATTTCTTTTATCAGGAATGATCGTTGGATGATTGCAGCCCTGATTGTTGCCAATATTGTCCAGGCCATTGCCTTCGCTTTTTCTAGAACTGCCAATAAAGCTATTATCACAGAAGTTGTAGAGAAGGATGAGATTGTGACTTATAATGCCCGCTTGGAGTTGACTTTACAAGTGGTTGGTGTTAGTTCTCCTGTGTTCTCTTTCCTTGTTTTACAATTTGCCAGTCTCCATGCGACCCTCTTACTGGATGCGCTGACCTTTTTCATGGCTTTTGTCCTTGTGGCTTTGCTTCCGAAAGAAGAAGCCAAGGTTCAGGAAAAGAAACAGTTTACGGGAAAAGATATTTTTTCGGATATGAAAGATGGACTAGACTATATCTGGCATCAGAAAGAGATTTTCTTCCTCCTCTTGGTGGCTTCCAGTGTCAATTTCTTTTTTGCGGCTTTTGAGTTTTTGCTTCCTTTTTCGAATCGCCTTTACGGGGTCAAAGGAGCCTATGCGACCATCTTAACATTGGGGGCTATCGGCTCCATCATCGGAGCTTTGATCGCCAATAAATTTAAATCAAGCATGGAGATGCTTCTCTTCTTATTGATCTTAACAGGAGTAGGAGTCTTCATGATGGGCTTGCCTCTTCCGCCTCTTCTTTCCTTTTCTGGAAATTTAGTCTGTGAACTCTTTATGACAATTTTCAATATTCATTTTTTTACTCAGGTTCAAACCAAGGTGGAGGGAGACTATCTGGGCAGGGTCTTAAGCACCATTTTTACCCTAGCTATTCTCTTTATGCCGGTGGCTAAAGGTTTGATGACCTGGTTACCAAGCGTCCGAGTAGAATCCTTTCTCCTGATAGGAGCTGGCGTCATCCTCTTTTCACTCCTAGCACAAGTAGTCGCCAAGCAACTGCAATCAAATGAAGGTAAATCAGCATGAAAAAGCATCGATTGATTTCAGATTAAAGACAAAGTTATATTAGAAACTTTCCTTAGGTGAGTACGGACGTCAGCGAACTTCGAAGAAGTTCCATGACTTAGTTTTGGACCTAAGGTTCCAAAACTCCCGAGTGCCTGAAACAATTGTGTTTCAGGCACTTTTCTCACAGCGGAAAGTTTAAGTATAACTTTTAGTAAGCCAAATTGAGTATCTACTTATATTTTTTTTAGCATCACCTTGGTTGTTTTATGAAAAACAGTTTGTCTACATCAAAAAAGCACCTATCGGTGCTTTTAGTTTTCGATTTGTTTGATTTTTTCTTCTTTTTCACCGGACATCTTTTGTCCTAGTTGTTTTTTCGCGGCTTTTAACTCATGTTTTAATGAGAAATTTTTAGGAAGGCTGACTAAGAAAGTCACCAACGAACCGAGAAGGACACAGACCAGAATCAAAATGATGAGCGGGAGTTTAAATTGGACCAGCAAAAAGTTCACAGTCACCGTTTGCATATTGGCCAAGGAAATAATCGCAATGAGCAGTACAGAAATCAGTAGTGCAACATATTGTAGTTTTCGTTTATTCATTTTGTCTCCCTATTCTTCTAATTCAGCCTTACTTTTCACATCAGCGTATTCTTCCGCTTTTTCTAGACTTAAAATATCATCATAAGTCGCTAAGACGATATCTTGTCCATATTTATTCTTTAGAGCTGTTGTCACCAAGCGATAGGCCAAATTGGCATTTCGGGACAAGATAGGACCGTGGAAGTAGCTGCCAAAGACGTTCTTGTAATGAACCCCTTCGCAACCATCTTCTTTGTTGTTCCCATTTCCATAGACGACCTTGCCCAGTGGTTTTTCGTCCTTCGCCAAGAAGGTCCGACCTTGGTGGTTTTCAAAACCATAATAGGTCTCGTTGAACTCTTCATTATGGATTTTGATGTCGCCAATGTAGCGATTGTTTTCTTGGTTAAGGGTATAGTGTCCCATAATACCAAGTCCCTCAATGCGCTTGCCAGAAGCCTCAATGTAGTACTGGCCTAGAAGTTGAAAGCCACCACAGATAGCCAGGACCACCCCATCGTCATGAATGAAGCGTTCGATGTCTTCTTTTTTATCTGGTAGATCCTCGGATACAATAGTCTGTTCGTAGTCTTGGCCTCCACCGAAAAAGGCGATATCGTAGGTGTCTGGATCAAAGCGGTCTTTGAGCGAAACGATGTCCACCGTTACGCGAGCACCGAGCTTTTCCGCAACGTACTTGAGCATGAGGATATTGCCATTATCCCCATAAGTATTCATCAGATTCCCATAAAGATGGGCAATTCTCAATTCGTATTGGTAGTTTTCCTGATCAGGGGATTGTAGTGAAGTATACGTCATTAATTCATCTCCTTTTCAATCAGGTGTTCTTGAGCTAGCAATTCACGGAATTCTAGCATGGCTGTATAGGTGGCTAAAATATAGGCGTGAGGAGTAGTCTGTTCTTTTATCTGGGTAAAGACATCCTCTAATTTTGCATTTTCAGTAATCTGGTCAGCCGGATAGCCAGTGACCCGAAGTCGCCGAGCAATTTCTGAGTGTCGCACTCCACCAGCATTGATTTCTGGAATGTCCATCTGGGTGATTTGCTCAAAGTCGGCATCCCAAATCCAGCTGGTATCAATCCCATCTGCGTAGTTGGCGTTGAGAAGAACAGACAAGCTGAAGGGATACGGCGCTAGTTTGATCATTTCAATAGCCTGAGTAGCTCCAACCGGATTTTTGATAAGGACTAAGGTACATTCTTTATCCCCAATCTTAAAGGTTTCCTGACGACCAAAGACAGCCTTACTCTTATCGAAACCACGCTTAATGACGTCTGGGCTGACATCAAAATAATGGGCCACGGCAACCGCAGCGAGGGCGTTGTAAATATTATAGAGGCCCCCGATATTGATGTGGTAGTTTGTCCCGTTGATTTTAAAGTGAGAAGAAGTATTGGTCAACTCGGTCAATTCATTAACTGCCACTGTCAATGGAGGACGATGGAAGCCACAGCTTTCACAAATGTAATCTCCTAGATTGGCATAGGTGTTTAATTGGTAAGTTAAAATACCGTGACACTCTGGACAAACGATTCCTTCCGTATTGTAATGAGCTAGTTGCGGAGCAGTTTTTTCCGTGTCAAAGCCAAAATATTGAACGGGATTTGGTAGGGGAAGGGTATGGAAAAGAGGACTATCCCCATTCATCAGAACAGTCGCCTGTGGCGCTTTTTTAATCCCATCTAAGATCATCCGATAAGTCGTGTAGATTTCTCCGTAGCGGTCCATTTGATCCCGGAAAATATTGGTGATTACAAACAAGGTCGGAGTGATATAGTCACAAATTCGAGCCAGGCTGGCTTCATCGATTTCAAGAACTGCAATTGGACGACCAGAAGAACCTTTTGCGTTCAAGAAAGTAGTCGTAATCCCTGAAATCATATTGGCACCACTAGGATTGGTCACGATAGGTCCGAAAGCCTCCTGAAGAATGCCAACAGTGAGAGCTGTTGTTAGTGTTTTCCCATTCGTACCAGTGATAACCACAATTTCGTAGTTCTGGGCCAGGTATTGTAAAATGTCTTTATCAATTTGGAGGGCGATTTTTCCAGGAAGGGTAGAGCCACGACCAAGCAAACGCAAGAGGTGACTACTCGTTTTTCCGGCAATAAGCCCTATACTAGTCTTAATCTTCATAATTCATATTTTATCACAAAAACCAACAGAAGGTTACAGAAAAATCTGTTGAAACATGATATAATGATGTAGAGTAGTTTGAACGCGCTATCCATTTGCTAGAAGCCCTGTGTTTCCAGTAATCATCCACAGTTGTTAGCTGCGTGAAAAGCCTAGAAGAGAAGTGGTAGGTATGAGATTGTGAACATCCAACAATTGTCAAATCCCCAGTATTGGGCCAGTTTATTTCCCACTCCATGGAGTGTGGTTGTCAACCTGATTGACATTGCCCTAGTAGCTTGGTTATTGTATTATTTTATAAAAGCCATTGTCGGCACTAAAATTATGATTTTAGTCCGTGGTGTCTTGACCTTTTTCTTATTTGAGTTAGTTGCCAATATGATTGGTCTGACGACCATTTCTTGGTTGATCAACCAAATCATCACATACGGGGTCATTGCTGCGGTAGTGATTTTCTCTCCGGAAATTCGGACGGGATTAGAACGATTAGGTCGAGCAACTGAATTTTTCTCAACCAACCAGATTAGTACAGAAGAAAAATTGGTTCAATCCTATGTAAAAGCCGTTGCTTATATGAGTCCTCGAAAGATTGGTGCCTTGGTTGCTATTCAAGGGAGTAGAACCCTTCAAGAATATATTTCTACGGGTATTCCCCTCGATGCAGATGTTTCGGGTGAACTTCTGATTAATATTTTTATTCCCAACACCCCGCTTCACGATGGGGCAGTGATTGTCACCAATGATAAAATTGCTGTATCTTGTGCTTATCTCCCCTTAACAGAAAGCACGGGAATTTCAAAAGAGTTCGGTACGCGACACCGGGCTGCAATCGGCTTGTCTGAGGTAAGTGATGCCTTCACCTTTGTTGTTTCGGAAGAAACGGGTGGTATCTCCATTGCGAGAAATGGGAGCTTTAGATACGACCTCAGTATCGAAGAATTCGAACAAGAATTGCGTTCCTTCATTATTCCAGAAGATCAAGGAAAAAAAGATTTGAAATCAAGAATTTTTGGAGGACGTATCAAATGATTCCAAAAAGAAAAATTGTCTATATTGTGACATCAGTCTTTTTCTCAAGTCTCTTATTCATCATTGCCACCTCTGTTAATTTCCAGAATAACAGTAGTGCGCGTCAAGTGAGCTCTGAAACTTACACGAACACCTTAACCAATATTCCGATTGATGTAAAATATAACGATAGTAAATATTTTGTTAGCGGGATTAGTTCAGAAGTAACAGTTTTTCTGAAGGGATCTAACCGTGTCGCCTTAGCATCAGAAATGCAGGCTAGTACTCGTAAATTTAAAGTGGTAGCTGATCTGAGCAATCTGAAAGAGGGCCAGCATGAAATCACCTTAAAGGTCGAAGACCTGCCTTCAGGATTGACTGCAACCATCGAACCTCAGAAAGTTACTGCAAAAATTGGTAAGAAAAAAACGAAAAAGTTTGATGTTTCCGTCACGGTACCAGACAAACAAATTGCCCCAGGGTGGAGTCTCTCACATGTTACTTTTTCTGAGGATAAGGTCTCTGTAACCAGCGACCAGGACACTTTAGCCAAAGTTGATCATGTAGAAGCCATCTTCCCTGAAGGAGATCTTTTAAACAATACCTATACGGCAACCGTCTCCTTAAAGGCGGTAGATAGCGAGGGGAATGATTTACCTGTCATTATCTCTCCATCAGAGCTATACATGAAGATTGAGTTGAAACAGACAAGTTCTAGCTCTTCTTCATCCAGTTCCTCATCAAATAATAGCAATTAATAAAGAATCATCGAAAGGATTATCATAATGGGTAAATATTTTGGAACGGACGGAGTCCGTGGAGAAGCAAACGTCGAATTGACGCCAGAGTTGGCCTTTAAGCTCGGTCGATACGGAGGGTATGTCCTCAGTCAACATGAGCAAGAAACTCCACTTGTTTTCGTAGGACGAGATACCCGTATTTCTGGTGAAATGTTAGAAAGTGCTCTCGTAGCAGGTCTCCTATCTGTAGGGATTAAAGTTTATAAATTGGGTGTAATTGCAACACCAGGTGTAGCTTATTTGGTTCGTTCTGAAGGTGCAAGTGCTGGGGTCATGATTTCTGCCAGTCATAATCCAGCCCTAGACAATGGGATTAAATTCTTTGGGAATGACGGCTATAAATTAGACGATGACCGTGAACTAGAGATTGAAGCCTTATTGGATGCGGAGACTGATACTCTTCCTCGTCCTAGTGCAGAAGGTCTTGGAACAGTGATGGACTATCCTGAAGGACTTCGTAAGTATCAAGAATACTTAGTTTCAACTGGGACCCAGCTTGAAGGAATGCACGTGGCTTTGGATGCTGCGAATGGTTCCGCATCTACAAGTGCCCGCCAAGTATTTGCTGACTTAGGAGCACGCTTGACAGTTATTGGAGAAAGCCCAAATGGTCTCAATATCAATGACCAAGTAGGCTCTACCCATCCTGAGGCTTTGCAAGAGGCTGTCCGAGAATCTGGTGCGGCTATTGGTTTGGCTTTTGATGGTGATAGTGACCGTTTGATTGCAGTTGACGAAAATGGAGACCTAGTTGATGGTGATAAAATCATGTACATCATTGGGACCTACCTTTCTGAGAAGGGCCTCTTAAAAGATAACACTATCGTAACGACCGTCATGTCTAATTTAGGCTTCCATAAGGCTTTGGATGCCAAGGGCATTAACAAGGTTGTGACTGCTGTCGGAGACCGCTATGTGGTCGAAGAGATGCGGAAGTCTGGTTACAATCTAGGTGGTGAACAGTCTGGTCACGTGATTGTCATGGACTACAATACTACTGGGGATGGTCAGATGAGTGCCGTTCAATTGACCAAGATTATGCAAGAAACTGGTCGTACTTTATCAGATCTTGCATCAGAAGTTACCATCTATCCTCAAAAATTGGTCAATATCCGTGTTGAAAACAGCATGAAAGATAAGGCTATGGAAGTTCCTGCCATTCGCGCGATTATTGAAAAAATGGAAGCTGAAATGGCTGGGAATGGTCGTATCTTAGTGCGTCCAAGTGGTACCGAACCTCTTCTTCGTGTCATGGCAGAAGCTCCGACTGATGAAGAAGTGGATTACTATGTGGATACCATTGCTGCTGTAGTCAAAGATGAAATTGGTCTTGAAGATTAAATAAAGAAGTAAACTCTCCAAGCGAGAGTTGAGGAGGTCAATATGAAATATTTACGTCGAATCATGTGGTCCCTAGCCCTTGTTGCTACAGTTCTCTTTTCGAATGCTTTTGTGCAAACGATTCAAGCGTCAGAAGTCCTGTCTTATACGCAAACAGCAAGCTTAAGTAAGGACAATCAAGTAGTAAGCAGTGGAACTACAGTCTTATCAAACGAAAAATTGTCCGCTACCATCAATGTAGCCTTTCCAGATACACAATCCATTCAAGCAAGAGACACTCTGACCTTGTCTTTGCCGAAAGAATTAACCTTCTATACAGCTCTTGAATTTGATGTGGTAGAAGAAGGCCAAACAAATGGTCAGACAGTTGGGAAAGCTGTTGTCAATTCGGCAAACAAGACTGTAACGGTTACGTTTAACGATTATTTTGCTTCACACCCACTCAATAAACGCGTTTCTTTACGTTTTGATGTGAAAGTGGATACAGAGGTTGTTACAAAAACATCCCCATTGACTTTTAAAATTGGCAATACAGATTTTTCATTAAACTACGAAAAAACAGATGGTCAAGCTGGTGACTATGAAATGAAATATGGCTACCAAGATCAGACAGATCCAACGATTGTAAAATGGCGTATTATTTTAAATGCTCGTCAAGATATCCTTCGTGGAATGGTCATTAAGGATCAATTTGGAGATGGTTTGACACTGGTAGAAGGTAGTTTCCGTGCGGTTCGCTTTAATCCAGTAGATGGTGGAATTAGAAACGAAGCCCATATTTTAAGTCTGCCAGTATTAGACAATTTCAGTAAAAAAGCTGTCTTCGACAAGAATGCAGCTGGTCAGATCACAGGATTTACTATTGAATTTGGAGATAACTACCATTGGCCAATGTACATTGAATACTCTACTAGAGTAGCTCCTGGTACAAAAGTTGGAGATCTAGTTCATAACACCTTGACATGGACAGCAACCAATTTCCCTGAGCCTCGTAGTTTAACACGAGAAGTGAGACTGGAATCAGGATCTGGAGAAGGATTAGGTGAGAAAGAACAAACCCCACCGACACCAGATCCAAAGCCATCTAACCCTCAACCGGATCCAAAACCAAATCCAGATCCAAAGCCATCTAACCCTCAACCGGATCCAAAACCAAATCCAGATCCAAAGCCATCTAACCCTCAACCGGATCCAAAACCAAATCCAGATCCAAAGCCATCTAACCCTCAACCGGATCCAAAACCAAATCCAGATCCAAAGCCATCTAACCCTCAACCGGATCCAAAACCAAGTCCAGACCCAGAGCCATCTAAACCACAAACAGAACCGAAGTCATCAAATTCATCATCAACTTCTGTCAAAGAAGAAGAAACTCCAAAAACTGGGAAGAAAAAAGTTCTTCCAAGTACAGGGGAAAAGATGACGCCTCTTATCTTCCTTGTCGGTATCTTGGGATGTGCAGTTGCTATTACAGTGTTACGCTCTAAGAAGTTAACAAAATAATCCTCGTTTTTAAAAGGCTGGAATTTTCCAGTCTTTTTTAATTGGATGGATAAAAATAAATATACAAAAATTTGGTTGTGAAAAATCAACTGCCATACATTAGCTGTCTTTCTTCTAGAGGGTGGATGTTTGAAAAATGCCCTTTTTCGTGGTAAAATAGGACTAATGAATTTATTGTAATTGAGGTAAAAAACGTGGCTTTTGGAGATAACGGAAAACGTAAAAAAACTTTTTTTGAAAAATTGACTATGCTTGTCATTGTGATTATGTTGATTGTAACGGTTGGAGCAATTTTTGCTGCAGCTTTGGGTGCACTATCCTACTAAGGGACTACCAAGTAATACTTGGTTATAAAAGGAAAACGATAAACTATGAGTATGTTTTTAGATACAGCCAAGATTAAGGTCAAGGCTGGAAATGGCGGTGATGGCATGGTGGCCTTTCGCCGTGAAAAGTATGTTCCCAATGGCGGTCCTTGGGGAGGTGATGGTGGACGCGGAGGCAATGTCATTTTCGTTGTAGATGAAGGCTTGCGCACGCTGATGGACTTCCGCTATAACCGGCATTTTAAAGCTCAAAATGGCGAGAAGGGGATGACCAAAGGGATGCACGGACGGGGTGCAGAAGACCTCTATGTGCGAGTACCGCAAGGGACAACTGTACGAGATGCTGAAACTGGTAAGGTCATTACCGACTTGGTTGAAAATGGACAAGAATACATTGTCGCACTCGGTGGTCGTGGAGGACGCGGAAATATCCGTTTTGCAACTCCTAAAAATCCAGCTCCTGAGATTTCAGAAAATGGGGAACCAGGCCAGGAACGCGAACTCGAATTAGAACTCAAGGTCCTAGCAGACGTTGGTTTGGTTGGCTTCCCATCAGTAGGGAAATCAACTCTTCTCAGTGTGATTACTTCTGCTAAGCCAAAAATTGGAGCTTATCATTTTACAACCATCGTTCCAAATTTGGGCATGGTTCGGACTCCGTCAGGTGAATCCTTTGCAGTCGCTGACCTTCCTGGATTGATTGAAGGGGCTAGCCAAGGAGTGGGGCTAGGAACCCAGTTCCTTCGTCACATCGAGCGCACCCGTGTCATCTTGCATGTCATCGATATGTCAGCCAGTGAAGGACGCGATCCTTATGAAGATTATGTTCAAATCAATAAAGAGCTCGAAACTTATAATCTTCGTTTGATGGAACGTCCTCAGATTATCGTGGCGAATAAGATGGATATGCCGGAGAGCCAGGAAAATTTGAAAGAGTTCAAGAAAAAATTGGCGGCCAACTACGACGAGTTTGATGAACTGCCACAAATCTTCCCAATCTCTAGTTTGGCGCATCAAGGTTTGGACAACTTGTTAGAAGCAACAGCAGACTTGTTAGACAAAACACCAGAATTCTTGCTCTATACAGAAGAAGATATGGCGCAAGAAGAAGTCTACTACGGCTTTGATGAGGAACAACCAGCCTTCGAGATTAATCGTGATGATGATGCTTCTTGGATCTTGTCCGGTGATAAGCTAGAGAAGCTCTTCAATATGACTAATTTTGATCGCGATGAGTCTGTCATGAAATTTGCGCGTCAATTGCGCGGAATGGGTGTCGATGAAGCCCTTCGTGCGCGTGGTGCCAAAGATGGAGATATCGTACGTATCGGTAAATTCGAATTTGAATTTGTTGACTAGTTAGAGCTAAAGAGGAGAAGAAGATGGGAGATAAACCTATATCCTTTCGTGATAAAGACGGAAATTTTGTCTCTGCTGCAGACGTTTGGAATGCAGAAAAATTGGAAGAACTCTTTAATAAGCTGAATCCCAAACGTAAGTTACGCTTAGAACGGGAAAAATTAGCAGCATCCAGTGAAAATTAGGAATCAGGAGAAGAAAATGGCAAAAATAATTCACACAGACAAAGCACCGGCAGCAATTGGACCTTATGTTCAAGGAAAAATTGTAGGCAATCTTTTATTTGCAAGTGGGCAAGTACCTCTTTCACCAGAAACTGGTGAAATTGTTGGAGAAACCATCCAAGAACAAACCCAACAAGTGTTGAAGAATATTGCTGCTATCCTTGAGGAAGCTGGAACGGACTTTGATCACGTAGTGAAAACAACTTGTTTCTTAAGTGATATGAATGATTTTGTACCTTTTAACGAGGTTTACAAGACAGCATTTTCAAGTGAATTTCCAGCACGTTCTGCAGTAGAAGTGGCTCGCTTGCCACGCGATGTCAAAATCGAAATTGAAGTCATTGCAGAAGTTTAGTCTGAATAGAGGAATGCATTCGGGTAAAAAGAATGTTGGAGTGAGAGCCATCGACTGACCAACTGGAAAGATGATGCCCTCCTCCTTTTTTGTAAGGAAAAGGTGATTAGGATGACAGATACAGAAAAGACCATTCAACTGGTCATTGTAACAGGAATGAGTGGTGCAGGAAAGACCGTAGCCATTCAATCCTTTGAAGATATGGGCTATTTCACCATCGACAATATGCCACCAGCTCTCTTGCCGAAGTTTATTGAGCTGATTCAACTTTCGATGGACAATAACAAGTTGGCTCTCGTCGTGGATATGCGTAGTCGGTCTTTCTTTGCAGAAATTCGCTCCATTTTAGACGAATTAGAGAACCACGAAGGGATTGATTTTAAAATTCTCTTTTTGGATGCGACCGATAGTGAATTGGTTGCTCGCTACAAAGAGACTCGTCGTAGCCATCCACTGGCTGCTGATGGGCGCGTCTTGGATGGGATTACGTTGGAACGGGAACTTTTGGCTCCACTTAAAAACATGAGTCAAAATGTCATTGATACGACGGAACTAACGCCTCGTAATCTTCGTAAAGTGATTGCTGAACAATTCTCCAGACAAGATAGTCAGCCTGAGTTTCGGATTGAAGTCATGTCCTTTGGTTTTAAGTATGGTTTGCCTTTAGATGCAGACTTGGTCTTTGATGTTCGTTTCCTACCGAATCCTTATTACCAACCAGAGCTACGGAATCAAACGGGGCTAGATGATGATGTCTATAACTATGTCATGAATCACAAAGAATCAGAGGAGTTTTATCGTCATCTTTACGATTTGATTGCTCCCATCTTGCCTGCATACAAACGAGAAGGAAAATCCGTTTTGACAATTGCAGTGGGCTGTACAGGGGGTCAACACCGTTCAGTAGCCTTTGCTGCTCGTCTTGGACGGGATCTAGAGAAAGATTGGACGGTTAATATGAGTCATCGCGACAAAGACCGACGGAAAGAAACGGTGAATCGTTCATGAGAAAACCAAAAATGACCGTCATCGGAGGCGGTACAGGGATTTCCGTCATCTTGGATAGCCTTCGGAAAAAGGATGTTGAAATTACGGCTATTGTGACAGTGGCGGATGATGGGGGTAGTTCTGGGGAACTTCGAAAAAATATTCATCAATTGACACCACCAGGTGACTTGCGAAATGTGCTAGTAGCCATGTCTGACATGCCTCGCTTTTATGAAAAAGTCTTTCAATACCGTTTTGCAGAAGACGATGGGCCACTAGCTGGTCATCCTCTTGGGAATTTGATCATTGCCGGGATTTCTGAAATGCAGGGCTCGACCTATAATGCCATGCAATTGCTGACTAAATTTTTCCATACGACAGGAAAAATTTATCCTTCCAGCGATGTACCGTTGACCCTTCATGCCGTCTTTACGGATGGGTCAGAGGTCGCAGGTGAGAGTGAAATCGCCCATCATGAGGGAATGATTGATTATGTCTATGTCACCAATACCTATAATGATGAGACACCGAAAGCGAGTCGAAAAGTAGTAGATGCGATTTTAGAAAGCGATATGGTGATTTTAGGACCCGGTTCTCTTTTTACATCAATCCTTCCTAATCTAGTGATTGAAGAAATTGGACAGGCCTTGCTTGAGACGAAAGCAGAGGTCGCTTATGTCTGCAATATCATGACCCAACGTGGGGAGACAGAACACTTTACCGATAGTGACCATGTTTCCGTCCTTCATAAACACTTGAAGAAGCCGTTTATTGATACTGTTTTAGTCAATATTGAAAAAGTCCCTCAAGAATATATGGACACGAATCGCTTTGATGAATACCTGGTTCAAGTAGAACACAATTTTGCAGGTTTGAAATCGCAGGTTCCCCGAGTTATTTCAAGCAATTTCCTTCGCTTGGAAAACGGCGGCGCCTTCCATGATGGAGGAGCTGTGGTAGATGAGTTGATGCAAATTGTACAGGTGATTAAATGAGTTTTACCATTAAAGTAAAAGAAGAGCTCTTGACCCTTCATCGCTTTGAGAAAAGTGAGTTATCTGCTCTGATTAAGATGTCAGGTAGTTTGGGCTTGAGTATGGGGGGCTTAAGTTTGTCTTTGACAACGGAGAATGCTAAGATTGCCCGCCATATCTATGAATTAATTGTAGAGTTTTATCAGGTCAAATCTGACATTCGTCACCACCAAAAAACCAATTTGAAGAAGAATCGTGTCTATACTGTTTCTATTGATGAAAAAGTCGAAGAGATTCTTGCAGACCTACACTTAGCGGATTCTTTCTTTGGTATTGAGACTGGGATTGACCCGAGAATCTTAGAAGAAGATGAAGCGAGTCGCGCTTATCTGAGAGGCGCTTTCTTAGCAAGTGGGACCATCAAGGATCCGGAGTCTGGGCGCTATCAATTAGAGATTAGCTCTGTTTATTCTGACCATGCCCAGGACTTAGCAAACTTGATGCAACACTTCTTGTTAGATGCCAAGACTATCGAACGCAAAAAAGGAGTCGTCACCTATTTGCAGAGAGCAGAGGATATTATTGATTTTCTCATCTTGGTAGAAGCCAAGCAGGCTTTGGAAGAATTCGAATCTGTCAAGGTTTTGCGAGAGGCGCGCAATGATCTCAATCGAGCCAATAATGCTGAAATGGCCAATATTGCTCGTACAGTTACGGCTAGTATGAAGACGATTAACAATATTGTCAAAATCATGGATACTATTGGATTAGGTGGCCTTCCGGTTGAGCTTCAGGAAGTTGCCTATGTTCGAATTCAGAATCCCGACTATTCTATCCAGCAAATTGCGGATGCCTTGAAAACGCCTTTGACAAAAAGTGGCGTCAATCATCGCTTGCGAAAAATCAATAAGATTGCAGACGAGCTAGATAATCTATAAGAAAAAGCCTTTGAATTGTTTAATTCAAAGACTTTTTCTTATAAGCTAGTCGAGTGGACTGGTTGAACTTTCTTGTCTGGATAAATGTAGTTTATCGCATTATTTACCGCAGTCGGAGCCTCGCCTAATCCGGTCGCGATTAAGTCGATTTTCCCTTCGTAGAAGCAACAATCGCCACACGCGTAGATTCCTTCGCGACTGGTTTCTTGTTTGCGATTCACGAGGATTTTATGACGTTGGAGATCCAAGCCCCATTCTTTTAATTTTCCGACTGAGGATTTGAAGCCGTAGTTGACAAAGAGTTCATCGATGGGGAGTAATTGGGTTTCATCTGATTTAACCTTGGTGATTTCTAGATGGCTGGCACGGCCGTTTTCTCCGATTAACCGGCTAGGAACATGAGGAGTTTGAATAGAGACAGAAGAAGCTTTTAATTCTTCAACGCTATGTTCGAGAGCGCGGAAATTATCACGACGATGGACCAGAGTTGTCGGTGCGATTTTCTCAAAGGCTAGGGCCCAATCGACAGCAGAATCTCCTCCGCCTAGAATAGCAACTTGTTTGCCGGCATACTGTTGGATATTTGAAACATGGTAGTGGACGTTCTCGAATTCCTCAGCCCCGTCCACTTCTAAAGGACGTGGTTTAAAGGCACCACCACCCATCGCAATAATAACAGCACGACTGAAATGCTGGCCTTTATTGGTTTCAATCAGGAAGTGATCTACGTTTTTATGAATGTCTAAAACAGTTTCATTCAAACAAATATCGGTCTCGAATGTTTCTAATTGATCGATCAACCGTTGGGACAATTCTTCCCCTGTTAGGTTGGTAAAACCAGGAACATCCAGGATTCGTTTTTCAGGATAGAGAATAGCGGGTTGACCCCCTAGTTGAGGAAGGGAATCAATCAATTTTACTTTTACTTGACGCATATGGCCATAGAAGGCAGCAAAGAGCCCTACAGGGCCACCGCCGATAATGGTAATGTCATAGATTTCAGACATGATATCTCCTTTGTGATGTGTAACTAATCCTATTGTATCATAATTCGGAGTTAAATAGAAAGTGGAGGAGAATACAAGGATAGAAAAGGATGAATCAGGGGATTGAGAGATATTTTTTAAAAATAATGTTCGGTTTATTTACAAGTGTTCGATAATCTGATAGAATAAATTATTATTATTTTTATTTATAAGGAGATTATTCAAAAATGCAATTTGATTTTTGGGTTAAGGTTGCGACCGAATTTATTGCAACAGCATTATTGATTATTTTAGGAAATGGTGCCGTTGCAAACGTTGAGTTGAAGGGTACCAAGGGGCATCAAAGTGGATGGCTCGTGATTGCGATTGGCTACGGAATAGGTGTTATGATGCCAGCCTTGATGTTTGGTAACGTTTCTGGTAACCATATCAACCCTGCCTTTACGATTGGTCTTGCAGTTAGCGGACTCTTCCCTTGGGAAAATGTTTTATACTACATCGTTGCTCAAATTCTCGGAGCTATGTTTGGACAATTGGTTGTCGTTGCGACTCACCGTCCATATTACCTCCAAACTGAAAATCCAAACAATATCTTGGGAACATTCTCAACGATTTCTAGCTTGGATAAAGGAACTCCAGAATCACGTAAAGCAGCAACCATCAATGGTTTCGTCAATGAGTTTGCTGGATCATTCGTCCTTTTCTTCGGTGCACTTGCCTTGACAAAACACTTCTTCGGTGCAGAGGTTGCTTCTCTAGCTCAAAGAGCTGCGACTGAGCAGGGAGGTATTTTTGATGCTTCTTCAACAGCTGCAAAATTGGCTTTGTCACAAGCACATGCTCCTGGTCTAGGAGTTGCTCACTTGGCACTTGGATTCCTCGTTATGGCTTTGGTGACATCACTTGGTGGTCCTACAGGACCTGGTTTGAACCCTGCACGTGACCTTGGTCCTCGTTTGGTTCACGCCTTCCTTCCAAAATCTGTTTTAGGTGAACACAAGGGAGATTCAAAATGGTGGTACGCTTGGGTACCTGTTGTAGCACCAATCTTGGCTGCAATCGTTGCCATTGCCCTCTTTAGCTTCCTTTATTTGTAAGACCAGAACACTTTTCGTAGACATTACGGAAAGTGTTTTTATCTTTTGTTGAGTAAACAGTTTTTATAAAAGGAGTAGGATGAAAGAAAAGAATTTAATAGAAGATAATAGAAGAGCTGATCATTTTAGTTTTCTATATTATTTGCATGAGAAGAAAGTGTTTCATTCGGAGTCACTTGCTGCTCTTTGTCAGTATCTAGTAGCTTTGGAATCAGTCAGCATCGAGCAACTAAGAGACTTGCGTTGGATTGAAAATCAAATCTTGCGCCATCTGGTCTATCATTTTGATGAGAAGGATCTAAGTAAAATTAGCAATCTCCCAATGAATTATTGGGAGGAATTAGAAGCATTCGAACAAGTAATATCAAACCTTTATGATCGTTATGAATGAAAGGAATTCAAAAAGAATGAATCCTCAAACAGATTGGATAAAGGTTTAGATAGTGACAAGTGATGAATTCCTTTAACTTTTTCTTGACAATCTATAGAATTCCGTGTAAAATAGAATAGATCTTGAACTTGAAGGGAGTGAAAAACATGTCAAAAACAGTAGTACGTAAGAATGAATCTCTTGACGATGCTCTTCGTCGTTTCAAACGTGCGGTTACTAAAGCTGGTACTCTTCAAGAAACACGCAAACGTGAATTCTATGAAAAACCTTCTGTAAAACGTAAACGTAAATCAGAAGCAGCTCGTAAACGTAAAAAATTCTAATTGAATACAAGAACAGACTTCGGTCTGTTTTTTGTTTCTCTAGAAAAATTGAAGACAAAAAAAGCCGACCTTCTAGCTAGAAGATCGGATCTTTTTATCTGATTATTTGTTTGCAAGCAAGTCGCGGATTTCAGCAAGCAACTCTTCTTGAGTAGGAGCAGAAGCTTCTTCTTCAGCAGCTTCTTCTTTTTTACCAAGGTTTTGAGCTTTCTCAGCAGCTTTCACTACGAAGAAAAGAACAGTACCGATAACAAGGAAGTTGATTACAGCGCTCAAGAAGCTACCGTATGCAACACCGTTCCATGTCAATTCAGCAATCTTTTCAACACCAGCAGCTTTCAAAGCTGGGTTCAAAATAAGCGGAGTGATGATATCGTTCACAAATGAAGTAACGATAGCTCCAAATGCAGCCCCGATAATCACAGCAACAGCAAGGTCAACAACGTTTCCACGAAGGAGGAAAGCTTTCAATTCTTTTAACATATCCTAATATGTCCTTTCATAATAATTTTTTACAGAGTATAGTATAACTGAAATTTTTTTCGAATTCAAACATTATACTCAAATTTTTTAAAAAAGTTGATTTAAGCAAGATGTCGATTCTAGAAAGTATGGAAAGATGTGGAAAAATAGGATGAAAATCAATCTGAATGATTTACAATTGACAAAAATTAGTTTAAAATAGTTAATGATATTCTATGGTAAAATGGAGGCACTGTTTATGGTTGACAAACAACTGATTTCAGAAATAAAAAACAGTGTGAATATTGTAGATGTAATCGGAGAAGTCGTTCAATTGACAAAGGCAGGACGAAACTTTTTAGGACTCTGCCCTTTTCATGGTGAAAAGACGCCTTCTTTTAATGTAGTCGAGGATAAGCAGTTCTATCATTGTTTTGGTTGTGGCAAATCAGGCGATGTTTTTAAGTTTATCGAAGACTATCGTGGAGTCTCCTTCATGGAAGCTGTTCAAATTGTTGGAGATCAAGTAGGCATTCATGTGCAGACCCATGCTCCTCAGTCAAGGGGACAACAAGCAGATGGGAAACAACCCTTTTATGAGATTCATCAGGAGGCTGCTAAGTTCTATCATGCCATCCTGATGACGACAAAGATGGGAGAGGATGCTCGGCAATATCTTTACGATCGAGGGCTTGATGATGAGGTGCTTCGGCATTTTCAAATAGGGCTAGCGCCGGCAGAAGGAAATTATCTGTATCAGAGTGTTTCTGGAAAGTTTTCAGAAAAAATTATGGCCGAGTCGGGACTGTTTCATATTAGTGATATGGGGACTATATATGATGCTTTTCAAGATCGCATTATGTTTCCCTTATCGGACGATACTGGCCGAGTCATTGCCTTTTCTGGTCGACTATGGCGTGAACCAGTTGAGGGAGCAAAGCCTCAAGGGAAATACAAGAACAGCCGCAGTACGCTCCTTTTTAACAAGAGTTATGAGCTCTACCATTTGGACAAGGCCAAGCAAGTTGCAAAGAAGAACCATGAACTATACCTGATGGAAGGATTCATGGATGTCATCGCAGCCTATCGGGCTGGTATTGAGAATGCAGTTGCCTCCATGGGGACAGCGCTTACGCAGGAACATGTGGCCCATCTGAGCAAATTTACCAAAAAGGTTATCTTAGCCTATGATGGAGATAAAGCTGGACGGTTAGCAACTGCTAAGGCTTTAGAGGTTTTAGATAAACACGAGGTAGAGGTTGTTCAAATTCCTGATCAGATGGACCCAGACGAGTATCTCAATAAGAATTCTCCTCAGGCTTTGGCGGAATTATTGGAAAAAACACGTCTCAGTCGCGTAGAGTTTCTCATGGATTATTGGAAGCCGGACAATATTGAAAATTTGCAGGCGCAGATTGAATTTGTTGAAAAAATGGCTCCTTTAATTGCTCAGACACCTTCTGTAACGGCTCAGAACACCTATATATACAAATTAGCTGATCTGTTGGTAGACTTTGATTATTTGCAGGTGGAACAAACAGTAAATGCTAGTCGCCTACAGATGCGGAGTCAGCGTCAGGAGCAAGCGCAAATCCAGACACAGGCTCCAGTTGCTAGTCCAACTGTTGTACAGAAGCAGTTGCCTCGCCTGGTTCGGGCTGAGAATCATCTTCTTCATCGGATGAACGCTTTTCCTTATGTTTTAAATGAATATCGTCTTCGGACAGATTTTTCATTTGATACCCCTGCCTTGCAAACCTTGTACAAACTTCTTTGCCAAAATGGAGAAGTGACATCGCAGGATTTGTCAGAGCAGACAGAGGAAGTCCAACGGGCCTGGTATCTGATGTTAGAAGAAAATTTACCAGATGAAATAGCGGAGAATGAGCTGGAAGAAGTGGAAGAAACGAGAAATCGTGAGCTTCTCCGTAAAGAAAGTCAACAAATAGGGAAAAAAGTCCGAGAAGCCTCTCACAGTGGAGATGCGGATCAGGCTTTATTGGAACTCGAGCGACTAATCGCTCAAAAAAGAAGAATGGAGTAGGAATGGCGAAAGAACAAAAAGATATCACAACTTTAGATGTCCAAATTGCAGAGTTTATTCGTAGTCATAAGAAAAGTGGTACTGCAACAGATGATGAAATCAATGATCAATTGGTCATTCCTTTTACCTTGGATGCCGATGGAATTGATGATTTGTTACAACGGATTCAGGATGCTGGGATTTCCATCACGGACAAGGAAGGAAATCCAAGTGCGCGTGTCTTGAACACCGAAGAGGAAGAACCAGAGTTGACGGATGAGGAATTGCTTGGAAGTAACTCTGCCAAGGTCAATGACCCTGTTCGGATGTATTTGAAAGAAATTGGGGTCGTTCCTCTTTTAACCAATGAAGAAGAGCAAGAATTGGCTATCTTGGTGGAACAAGGGGATTTGGAAGCTAAGCAACGTTTGGCAGAAGCCAACCTTCGTTTGGTTGTTTCCATTGCGAAACGCTATGTTGGTCGTGGGATGCAATTCTTGGATTTGATCCAAGAAGGAAATATGGGCTTGATGAAGGCCGTTGATAAGTTTGACTATACAAAAGGGTTCAAGTTTTCTACCTATGCCACTTGGTGGATCCGTCAGGCTATCACTCGTGCCATTGCAGACCAAGCCCGTACCATTCGGATTCCTGTTCACATGGTGGAAACCATTAACAAATTGGTTCGGGAGCAACGCAATCTCTTGCAAGAATTGGGACAAGATCCAACACCAGAACAAATCGCTGAACGCATGGATATGACGCCAGATAAGGTACGTGAAATCTTGAAAATTGCCCAAGAACCCGTTTCTCTCGAAACCCCAATTGGGGAAGAAGATGATAGCCATTTGGGAGATTTCATCGAAGACGAAGTGATCGAAAATCCAGTAGACTATACTACTCGTGTGGTTCTACGCGAACAATTGGATGAAGTCCTCGATACTTTGACAGATCGGGAAGAAAACGTCCTTCGTCTCCGTTTCGGTTTGGATGATGGAAAAATGCGGACCTTGGAAGATGTGGGCAAAGTCTTTAACGTGACCCGTGAACGGATCCGTCAGATCGAAGCCAAAGCCCTCCGTAAACTCCGCCACCCAAGCAGAAGCAAACCATTACGTGACTTTATAGAGGATTAAAAATGTCCAGTGGACATTTTTAACGGCCACCCAAAAACAAGAGAGTGGCCTAGATCCTGCGGACATTTTTAACGGTCGCCTAGAAATGAAGAAGCGACCTAGGTCCGGGGGACCTTTTTAACGGCCACCCAAAAACAAGAGAGTGGCCTAGGTCCTGGTGACCTTTTTAACCCGAGCCGAGAAATTCAAAAGCTAGAAAGATCCGGTGGCCCTTTTTAACCCGAGCCGAGCAATTTGATAGTGAGGCAGGGTGGGTGAACTGTTATGGAGGCCTTAGGATAAAGGTCTTGCTTTAAACAATGATATTCTTCATGGTGTTGAACCAAATGAAGAAGGAGTGAAGAATGAGTTATACGACAGAAGAAATCGAACAAATTAAAAACCGTATTCTTGAAAATCTAGAGCAGGTCATCGATCCTGAATTAGGGATTGATATTGTCAACCTTGGTTTGGTCTACGAAATTCGGTTTGATGGTGAAACTGGTGAAACAGAAATCGATATGACCCTAACCACCATGGGTTGCCCATTGGCAGACTTGCTGACGGACCAGATTTATGATGCCTTAACGGGAATGGAAGAAGTGACCAAGGTCGATGTGAAACTGGTCTGGTATCCAGCTTGGACGGTTGAGAAGATGAGCCGCTATGCGCGGATTGCATTGGGAATTAAATAAAATTGTTTTAAAGGAGGGGCAGATGTTCCTCTTTTTTTAGTGAAGATGGTTTGGATGTCAAATAGTACGAACATTCTACCTTCTTTTACGATTATATCTTGCAATCACTTCTTAGTAAGGTTATAATAGAATCATTATTAAATTAAGGAGAAGATTATGAATCAGTACCCTTTGGTCTACTTAGACCATGTTCAGAAAGTGTATGGTAAACATATTGCCTTAGGTGATGTGAGTGTCAATATTCAACCGGGTCGTATCATTGGTTTGTTAGGACCAAACGGAAGTGGGAAAACTACCATTATTAAATTAGTGAATGGGCTCTTGCAACCAACTTCTGGTAATGTCTACATCCATGGCCAAGTACCTTCTGCAAAAACCAAACAAGTCGTTTCTTATTTGCCAGATACAACTTATTTGGATGAAAATATGAAGATTTCGGAAACCCTTCGTTTCTTCCAAGACTTCTATAAGGATTTCAATGCTCAACGTGCTTATCAATTGTTGAATGATTTACATTTGCACCCAGAGCAAAAATTGAAACAACTCTCTAAAGGGAATAAGGAAAAAGTTCAATTAATTTTGGTCATGAGCCGTGAAGCGGATTTGTACATTCTTGATGAACCTATTGGTGGAGTGGACCCTGCTGCGCGTGATTACATTCTTAGAACCATCATTCAAAATCGTCGTCCAAACTCATCAGTATTGATTTCAACCCACTTGATTGCGGACGTTGAACAAGTCTTGGATGAAGCGCTCTTTATCAATCAAGGTCGTATTCTGTTGCATGAAAACACAACTGTTCTTCGCAACCAATACGGTAAATCGATTGATGAGATCTTCCGTGAACAATTTAGAATGTATTAGGAGGTTCTTATGTTTGGGAAATTAATGAAATATGAATTAAAAGCAACCTATAAGTGGTATCTCATTATTTCGGGTGTGCTTGCTATTCTCTCCATTTTTGCTGGTTTATTAGCTTCTAGTGTTATAACTGGGGCAGCGACTTATACAGCAAATACAACTTATACAATTGTGGGAATTATTGTCCTGGTTATTTTTGCAGGTTACATTGGCTTGACCTTGACCAACTATATTATTATTATTCGTCGTTTTTATAACAATATTTTTGGTCGTGAAGGTTATTTGACCTGGACATTGCCAACTGGATCTCATACTGTTTTACTTGTAAAAGTAACATCTGCTTTGATCTGGAGTATTTTCTGTTTTATTAGCTTGATTCTTTCTTTGCTTATTTTCTTAGGAGTGATAGGCCTCGCTCAACAAAAGAATATCTTTGAGGAGCTTGGTCCAGTGTTCGAACATATTGGGTCATCTCTTATTTGGCAAAGCTTGCTATTTCAAGTGTTAGCGACTATTTCAGGTATTTTAATGCTCTACTGTGCCATCTCACTGGGTCAGCTCTTCATTAACAATCGTATCGTGATGGCCTTCGTCTTTGGATTTATCCTTTGGGTCGTTCTCAGTATCATTGGAAGATTGTTCCCTTCTATATCTATTTCAGAACTTTCAAGAACTGCAACTATGTCTTCTGATACCCTTAGTGATGTCTTGGTTGTTAACTTTATTCCAGCCTATATCTATGAGCTAGTAAAAATTGTAGCGATGTACTTTACCGTTCATTATGTAACAAAATTCAAATTGAACTTGCAATAAGAATGAAAGAGGAAGGAATTCCTCTTTTTCTTTTGCCATTTTACCCAAAAAATGATACACTGGAGTATATCATTTTGGGGTCGTTACGGATTCGACAGGCATTATGAGGCATATTTTGCGACTCGTGTTGCGACGTAAACGCTCAGTTAAATATAACTGCAAAAAATAATACTTCTTACGCTCTAGCTGCCTAAAAACCAGCAGGCGTGACCCGATTCGGATTGCTCGTGTCTGATGACAGGTCTTAATTTTAGCGAGATACGATCAAACTTTGTCTAGCAGTTTGATAAGAGATTGATAGACTCGCAGTTCCTAGGCTTGAGTTATGTGTCGAGGAGCTGTTAAAGCAATACATAACCTATGGTTGTAGACAAATATGCTGGCAGATGTTTGGACGTGGGTTCGACTCCCACCGGCTCCATTTTTATATATGCAAACGACAAATCCTTGTCGTTTTTTATTTCTTTAAAATCTATCAAGTATTGATATCTTGTGAGCGATTCCTAAATTTTTTGTTGACAGGAGGAGCGCTTTTCCGTATAATGGATACTAGTTTGGAAGATTACTCAAGAGGCTTAAGAGGCCGTGTTGGAAACGCGGTAGGCGTGTAACAGCGTGCGTGGGTTCGAATCCCATGTCTTCCGTAAGAGAAAGGAAAGCAGATCAGTTGATCTGTTTTTTTGTTAGGCAGGATTGGCAATGGGTAAGAGTGTCTTCTTTGTCGGATTTCCTGTATAATAGAAGGAAAGAACGGACGAAAAGGAGTGCAAGGTGATTACACAACTGGACACAAAATCGGTTTATACCTTTATGGACAGTTTAGTCTCTATTCGAGACTATATTCAGCGTGCCAAAGAAATGGGTTACCAACAAATTGGTCTCATGGACATAGATAATTTATATGGGGGCTACGAGTTTTTAGAAGAGTGTCAAAAAGCTGGTATGGGGGCTATCCTAGGTCTTGATTTGGAGGTCGAGTTACCGGTGGGTCCTTTATCTATCCGTTTGATTGCATTAGGAACCAAAGGCTATAAACATTTAATCAAGATTTCCAGCATGAAAATGATGGGGACAACAGACTGGTCGGCTTTCCAACACTTTTTGGAGGATATAGCCATCATCGTTCCCTATTTTGAAGGGATTGAGTATTTAGACTTGGGCCAAGACTTTGCGATTGGTGTCTTTCCAGATACTCCAGCGAAACAGTTTTCCCGTCCTGTTTTCCCACTCCATACGGTCCGCTATTTTTCTACGAGTGATTTGGAGAGTCTTCAGATGCTCCACGCTATTCGTAATAATTGCAGTCTGAAGGAAGTAGGAGCTGTTGACACTTCTATGATGTTCCTGCCACCAGAAGAGTTGGAGCGGGCCTTTGCTCATAATTATCCAGATAGTATTTCTTATCTAGAGAAGACCCTTGCGGCTGTTCATTATGAGATTGATACGCAATTAAAGCTTCCCCGTTTTAATCCAGAGAAGCCTGCTGTCGAGGAATTATGTGAATTGGCTGAAGAAGGTTTGAGAAGCAAGGGGCTGGACCAGACGGTTTACCAAGAGCGTTTGCGTCATGAATTAGCTGTCATCCATCAGATGGGCTTTGATGACTACTTCTTGATTGTCTGGGATTTATTACGGTTTGGTCGAAGCCAAGGTTACTATATGGGGATGGGCCGTGGATCAGCAGTTGGAAGTCTAGTAGCCTATGCCTTGGATATCACAGGGATTGATCCAGTCAAGAACAATCTCCTCTTTGAGCGTTTTTTGAACTTAGAGCGCTATACCATGCCAGATATTGATATTGATATTCCAGATGTCTATCGTCCTAAATTTATCCAGTATGTTAAAAATCGCTACCGCAGTCCTCATGTGGCTCAAATTGTGACCTTCTCAACTTTTGGAGCGAAACAAGCCATTCGAGATGTCTTTAAGAGATTTGGAACCCCAGAGTATGAGTTAACCAACCTTACCAAGCGGATTGGCTTACGGGACACCTTAGCCTCTGCTTATGAAAAGAATTTAGCCTTCCGTCAAGCCATCCAAAGTCGTCCAGAATACCGTAAGGGGTTTGAAATTGCGAAGAGGATTGAAGGGCAACCGCGTCAGACGTCGATTCATGCGGCAGGTGTCGTCATGAGTGGAGAAGACCTCACCAATCAAATTCCGATCAAGATGGGTGAGGAGATGAACCTGACCCAATATGATGCCCATGGTGTTGAAGCAAATGGCTTGCTCAAGATGGACTTCTTAGGACTGCGAAATTTAACCTTTGCTCAACGGATGCAGGAAGCAGTGAAGGAAAAATATCAAAAGGATATTAAAATCGAGGATATTCCTCTAGAAGATCCAGAAACGATTGCTTTATTTGCTGCGGGAAATACCAAGGGAATCTTCCAGTTTGAGCAAGCAGGAGCTATCCGTTTATTAAGACGGGTTCAACCCAACTGTTTTGAGGAGATTGTTGCGACCACATCTTTGAACCGGCCTGGGGCTAGTGACTATATTGATAATTTCGTCAAACGCAAGCATGGCAAAGAGAAGGTCGATATGATTGATCCTAGTTTGGAAGGCATTCTAGCACCAACATATGGCATCATGCTCTATCAGGAGCAAGTCATGCAGGTGGCCCAGACCTTTGCTGGCTTTAGTCTAGGAAAAGCCGATATCCTCAGACGGGCCATGGGGAAAAAGAACGTGGCAGAAATGCATCGAATGGAAGATGACTTTATCAAGGGGGCTGTCGTGCTTGGGCATAGTGCAGAAAAAGCCAAGCAAGTCTTTGCCATTATGGAAAAATTTGCTGGCTATGGCTTCAACCGTTCCCATGCCTATGCCTACTCAGCCTTGGCCTTCCAATTGGCTTACTTTAAAGTCCATTATCCAGATGTCTTTTTTGACATTATGCTCAACTACTCTAGTAGTGATTACTTGACTGATGCGCTCCAATTTGACTTCCAAGTAGCTCCTTTGACCATTAATACCATTCCTTATAAGGATAAGTTCCAAGATCAGAAGATTTATCTAGGAATGAAAAATATCAAAGGTCTCCCAAAAGATCTATCCTATTGGATTATTGACCAACGTCCCTTTGAGAGCATTGAAGATTTTATCTTGCGCTTGCCTAGCCAGTATCACAAACTTCCTCTCTTAACGCCACTGGTAGAATTGGGCTTGTTTGACTGCTTTGAAAAGAATCGCAGAAAAGTCCTTCAGAACCTTCCTAACCTATTTGTCTTTGCGGATGAACTGGGGAGTTTGTTTGGGGAAGCCAATTATTCCTGGATGGATGCCGAGGATTATAGCAAGGCTGAGAAGTATGAAATGGAGCAGAGGGTCATTGGTGTCGGTCTTAGCCCACATCCTCTGGTGGAAATTGTAGCTGCAAGTAGCAAACCGACTCGACCGATCGCCTCTTTAAGCGAAGGAGAACAGGCCACTATCCTGGTTGAAGTTCAATCGATCCGGACCATCCGAACCAAAAATGGAGAAAATATGGCCTTTTTACAAGTTTCCGACCTCCAAAAGAAGATGGATGTCACTCTTTTTCCTGATACTTATCGCCACTATAGCTCAAAAATAAGAGAGAAGGGCTATTACTATCTTAAAGGAAAAGTGCAATCTAGAGATGGTCGTCTTCAGATGGTTTTAATGGAAGCAGAAGAAGCCACCAATCAGCGTTTTTGGATTCAATTGTTTGATCACCAGGAGGACCGGGCAGTCTTAGATATTTTAAAAGCTTATCCAGGTCCTTATCCTGTCGTTATTCGCTATGAAGAGGAGAAAAAGACCATTCAATTAAAAGGAGTTTCCGTCCAGAAAAACGAGAAGTTAGAAAATGAGCTGTCAAGTATTGCTATGAAAACGATTTATCGATAAAATCTACGGAAAATAGGAGAAATTTGAGCCTCTTTGTGTTATAATCATTTAGAATGTAAAAGAAAAAAAAGGAGCAAATATCGAAATGAAACGTATTGCTGTTTTAACCAGTGGAGGAGATGCCCCTGGAATGAATGCTGCTATCCGTGCAGTTGTTCGCCAAGCAATTTCTGAAGGAATGGAAGTATTTGGTATCTATAATGGATACGCTGGTATGGTTGCTGGTGATATCCATCAATTGGATGCTTCATCAGTTGGAGATATTATTTCTCGTGGTGGAACGATGCTTCATTCAGCTCGCTATCCTGAATTTGCTGAACGCGAAGGTCAATTAAAAGGGATCGAGCAGTTGAAGAAACATGGAATCGAAGGTGTTGTCGTTATCGGTGGTGATGGATCATACCACGGAGCGATGCGTTTGACTGAACATGGCTTCCCAGCTGTAGGACTTCCTGGAACAATTGATAATGATATCGTTGGTACAGATTTTACAATCGGGTTTGATACAGCAGTTACAACTGTTATGGACGCGATTGATAAGATCCGCGATACCTCATCTAGTCACCATCGTACTTTCGTTATCGAGGTAATGGGACGTCACGCAGGGGATATTGCCCTTTGGTCTGGTATTGCTTCTGGTGCGGATGAAATTATCATTCCAGAAGAAGGCTTTGCTATCGAAGATGTCGTTGAGAGTATCAAGAAGGGCTACGAAAAAGGTCGTACACACAACATCATCGTTCTTGCTGAAGGTGTGATGTCAGCTGCTGAATTTGGTAAAGCCTTGAAAGATGCTGGAGATACAAGCGATCTTCGTGTAACAGAACTTGGACATATCCAACGTGGTGGTTCACCAACTGCGCGTGACCGTGTTCTTGCTTCACGTTTGGGTGCACATGCTGTTAAGTTGTTGAAAGCTGGTATCGGTGGCGTAGCTGTTGGTATCCGCAATGAACAAATGGTGGAAAACCCAATTCTTGGTAGTGCAGAAGAAGGTGCCCTCTTTAGCTTAACTGAAGATGGTAAGATTAAAGTGAACAACCCTCACAAGGCTGACTTGAACCTTGCAGAGTTGAACCGTAGCTTATCTTCTATTTAATATTTATTTGTTAAAATTTGTCTAAAAGACAGTGTATTTTAAAAGGAGTCACAAAATCATGAACAAACGTGTAAAAATCGTTGCAACCTTAGGTCCTGCGGTAGAAATCCGTGGTGGTAAAAAATTCGGTGATGACGGATACTGGGGTGAAAAACTTGACGTTGAAGCATCAGCTGAAAACATTGCTCAATTGATCGAAGCTGGAGCAAACACTTTCCGTTTCAACTTCTCACACGGTGACCACCAAGAACAAGGTGACCGTATGGCAACTGTTAAACTCGCAGAAAAACTTGCAGGTAAAAAAGTTGGATTCCTTCTCGATACTAAAGGTCCAGAAATCCGTACTGAATTGTTCGAAGGCGATGCTAAAGAGTACTCATACAAGACTGGTGAAAAGATCCGTGTTGCGACTAAACAAGGTATCAAATCAACTCGTGAAGTGATTGCTTTGAACGTTGCTGGTGGTCTTGATATCTACGATGATGTTGAAGTTGGTCATCAAGTCTTGGTTGACGATGGTAAATTGGGTCTTCGTATTTTCGCTAAAGACGATGAAACTCGTGAATTTGAAGTAGTTGTTGAAAATGACGGTATTATTGCTAAGCAGAAAGGTGTGAACATCCCTAACACGAAAATTCCTTTCCCAGCTCTTGCTGAACGCGATAACGATGATATCCGTTTTGGTTTGGAACAAGGTATCAACTTCATCGCGATCTCATTCGTACGTACTGCAAAAGACGTGAACGAAGTTCGTGCCATCTGTGAAGAAACTGGTAACGGTCATGTTCAATTGTTTGCGAAAATCGAAAACCAACAAGGTATCGATAACTTGGATGAAATCATTGAAGCTGCTGACGGTATCATGATCGCTCGTGGTGATATGGGTATCGAAGTACCATTCGAAATGGTTCCAGTTTACCAAAAAATGATCATCACTAAAGTGAACGCAGCAGGTAAAGTTGTTATCACAGCAACAAACATGCTTGAAACAATGACTGAAAAACCACGTGCAACTCGTTCAGAAGTATCAGACGTATTTAACGCTGTTATCGACGGAACTGATGCTACAATGCTTTCAGGTGAGTCTGCAAACGGTAAATACCCACTTGAGTCAGTAACAACAATGGCTACAATTGACAAGAACGCACAAACTCTTCTTAACGAATACGGACGTTTGAACTCAGATACTTTCGAACGTAACTCTAAGACAGAAGTTATGGCTTCAGCTGTTAAAGACGCTACTAACTCAATGAATATCAAATTGGTTGTAACTTTGACTAAGACTGGTCACACTGCACGTTTGATTTCTAAATACCGTCCAAATGCTGACATCTTGGCATTGACATTTGACGAATTGACTGAACGTGGATTGATGTTGAACTGGGGTGTTATCCCAATGTTGACAGATGCTCCATCATCAACTGACGATATGTTCGAAATCGCAGAACGTAAAGCAGTAGAAGCAGGTCTTGTAGAATCTGGTGACGATATCGTTATCGTTGCAGGTGTGCCACTTGGCGAAGCTGTTCGTACAAACACAATGCGTATCCGTACAGTACGTTAATCTAACCAATGAACAAACCTTGTTTTCTAAGTTAAAAGCTTGGAGACAAGGTTTTTCTTTTTAGAGCAAGTTTCTGACAATTTGGGAATGTGGGTCTTTTTTATTGTCTAATAAAATGGTATAATGAAATGAGCTGAAAGGGGGGATAGGAATGTCGAAAAGGGATTTGATTCGGAATATGATCATCATTGGAATATTGGGCTTGGTACTTATTACTTTGCGCCTATTTGTTTTTCAACCATTGTGGGTATCTGATCAAATGGCCAATGCCTCCGTTAAGAAAGATGATTTAGTATTAGCGACTAAAAAGGGGAAAATTGATCGAACAGACTTGGTCCTCTATCATGTAAAAGAGAAACAATATCTTGGACGTGTCATTGCGATAGAGAGCGATGAGGTCAGCTATGTGGACGATGTCTTTTATCTGAATGGTGTAGCTACAGCAGAGCCATATTTGGACAAGATGAAGACCAAACATTTGGCTGCCCCAAGTGGCGATTATTTTACAAATGATTTTTTCTCTAGAGAACTCAAGGGAACCAAGGCTGGAAAAGTACCTAGTAATAGTTACTTAGTTCTAAATGATGATCGCAACAATACTAAAGACAGTCGTGAATTTGGTTATATTCAAGCAGATCAGATTGAGGGTGTTGTCGATTTCAGATTGTACCCTCTAAATAAATTTGGTTTTATTAAAGAAGAAGAATAGTCCATGAGGACTATTTTTTCTTACAAAAAAGCTACTGCAGAAAGGAATTGCAGTAGCTTTTTGTTCTGGTTAGATTGAGGGAGAGGGATCTATTTTTCCTGTTTACTTGTGATTTGGTGAAAGACCTTTTGCCAGTGTTCATGGCGACGCCAGAGACTGGTGTGAACCTGGTTGTGTAATTCATAGCGAATCAATTTGGTCTTTTGGCTGATGGATTCGATCTCGAAATTCTTAAAGGGAATTTGATGCTCTTCTTGCAAACGGACTAGGTCCTCTTTGTGGCTTTCTTGGCCGAATTCATTAATGAGGGTGAAGTTGTCTGCTAGGAGGGTTGAATATTCCTGCTGAGCCTGCAAGCGTTCTTCATAAGTTTTTAATTTGAGAAGGACATTGTCCAGAATCTCATCTTCTGGGATAGAACTTGGCTCCACATGCACATCGATGTCAAAGACACCAAATTTTTCCTTGAGAAGGCGCTCGACCTCTTCGGTAATGGCATGACTCTCATAAACAGAGAGGTCTGGATTCATTTCGATGACGACATCTAGATAAATATTACTTCCGTAGGTCCGTCCCCTTTGGGATTTGACTCGGCTGACTTTGGGCAATTCTAGAATGGCAGCCTTGTATTTATCAAGAAGACTTTCATCAAATCCATCTGAGAGGCTGAAGGAGGATTCAATGAAAATGTCGTAGGCAGTTTTTAGGATAAAGAAGGTAATAACGATGGCCACTAATTGGTCCACAATTGGATAGTTAAGAGCACTAGCTCCAATCGCAACAGAGGTTCCTAAAGAAGTGACCACGTCAGACAGGTTATCTTTAGCAGCAGCATTGAGGGCCTTGGATTGGGCTTTCTTGGCTAAAGTGCGGTTATGAAGATAGACCGCAAACATGACAAGGGCTGACCCAACTCCAACAATGGCTCCTAAAGGATCAATAACAGTTGTTTCCCTGCTGAGGATTTTTTGAACCGTATCTCGTAGGACATCAAAGCCCACATAAAACATGATGATGGAAGTTACCAGGCTAGCTAGATCTTCAATCTTCCAATGACCAAACCGGTGGTCGCGGTCAGCTGGCTGGCGGGCCATGCGAATACCGATGAGAAGGGCGACATTGCTGATAATATCGGAAAGGTTATTAAAACCATCGGCAACCAAACTAGAGGAGTGAAGGAGGTGTCCTGTTGCTAACTTAGCAGCGGATAGGAGCAGGTAGGCCACGATACTGATCAGGGCTCCACGTTCGGCTAGTTTTAAATTACTTTGTGACTTTTCCACGAGTCCCTCCTTACTTTTCATTTTTTATTTCATTCGTTTCCTCGTTTTCCTTTGATAAAGAAAAACGTATCTTCTTAAAGATTCATTATAGACTTTTTACGCTTAAAATTCAAATGAAGCCGACAATTTTCTCAAGGAGAAAGAGGCAAATTGTGGTATAATAGAACGATTGAATGAACGAGGAGTATGAGATGAATCCTTTATTGAATGGTATGAATGACCGCCAAGCGGAGGCGGTCCAAACGACAGAAGGTCCCCTCTTGATCATGGCGGGGGCAGGTTCTGGTAAGACACGTGTCTTGACCCATCGGATTGCTTACTTGATTGATGAAAAAATGGTCAATCCTTGGAATATTTTGGCCATTACCTTTACCAATAAGGCCGCTCGGGAGATGAAAGAGCGAGCTTACCAGTTGAATCCAGCAACCCAAGATTGCTTGATCGCCACCTTCCACTCCATGTGTGTGCGTATCCTTCGACGCGATGCGGATCACATTGGTTACAATCGTAACTTTACCATTGTTGATCCAGGTGAGCAAAGGACCTTGATGAAGCGGATCTTGAAGTCCTTGAATTTGGATCCTAAGAAATGGAATGAACGGACCATCTTGGGGACCATTTCCAATGCTAAAAATGACCTGATCGATGAAGTGGCCTATGCTGCCCAGGCTGGAGATATGTATACCCAGATCGTCGCTAAGTGCTATGAGGCTTACCAAAAGGAACTCCGTCAGTCAGAAGCGGTAGACTTTGATGATTTGATCATGCTGACCTTGCGTCTTTTTGACCAGTATCCAGATGTGCTGACCTATTACCAGCAGAAGTTTCAATATATCCATGTGGATGAGTACCAAGATACCAACCATGCCCAATACCAGTTAGTCAAACTCTTGGCTTCACGTTTTAAAAATATCTGTGTCGTTGGGGATGCGGACCAGTCTATTTATGGCTGGCGGGGAGCGGATATGCAGAATATCCTAGACTTTGAGAAGGATTATCCTGATGCCAAGGTCGTTTTGTTAGAGGAAAATTACCGCTCGACTAAGACGATCTTGCAAGCAGCCAATGACGTCATCAAAAACAATCGGAACCGCCGTCCGAAGAATCTTTGGACTCAAAATGCTGACGGGGAAGAGATTGTCTATTACCGGGCCAATGATGAGCAGGATGAAGCGGTCTTTGTTGCTAAAACCATTGAAGAGCTCAGTCGCGAAGCGGGCTACAAACACCGTGATTTTGCGGTTCTTTACCGGACCAATGCCCAGTCACGGACCATTGAAGAAGCCCTGCTCAAATCCAATATTCCCTACACCATGGTAGGGGGCACCAAGTTCTACAGCCGCAAGGAAATTCGGGATGTCATTGCTTATCTGAACTTGATTGCCAACCTCAGTGACAATATCAGTTTTGAGCGCATTATCAATGAACCCAAGCGGGGAATCGGGCCAGGTACAGTGGATAAGATTCGTGATTTTGCCCAAATGCAAGAGTCTTCACTCCTGGATGCTTCAGCCAATATCATGCTTTCAGGCATCAAAGGAAAGGCAGCCCAGGCCATCTGGGACTTTGCCAATCTCATTCTTGATTTGAGAGAAAGATTGGACCAGCTGACCATTACAGAGTTGGTCGAAGAGGTCCTTGACAAAACAGGTTATATGACGGCCCTAACCAATCAGGGGAATTTAGAAAGTCAGGCTCGTATCGAGAATATCCAAGAGTTCTTGTCTGTTACCAAGAATTTTGATGAAAACGGCGATTCTGTTGAAGACGAATCAGGTGTGGACACCTTGAGTCGTTTCTTGAACGACTTAGCCTTGATTGCCGATACAGATGATGGAGCGCAAGAGACCTCAGAAGTCACCTTGATGACCCTTCACGCGGCTAAAGGATTGGAGTTTCCAGTCGTCTTCTTGATTGGGATGGAAGAAAATGTCTTTCCTCTTAGTCGAGCAGCTGAGGATCCGGATGAATTGGAAGAAGAGCGTCGCCTAGCATATGTAGGAATCACGCGGGCAGAGAAGGTTCTCTTCTTGACCAATGCCAACTCTCGTTTGCTCTTTGGACGGACCAGCTACAACCGCCCGACGCGTTTCATCAATGAAATTAGCTCGGATTTATTGACCTATCAAGGATTAGCGCGTCCAGCCAACACTAGCTTTAAGGCTTCTTATAGCAATGGAGGCGGAACGACCTTTGGAAAAGGAATGAGCCTGTCACAAGCCCTTCAAGAGCGCAAGAGACAAGCAGCTCCAAGTGCCCTCACGTCATCAAGCCTCCCCTTTGGCAATAGCAACCGTTCTAGCGCCAAAGAAAGTGTCGCTTGGGCCATTGGTGATATTGCCCTTCACAAGAAGTGGGGCGAAGGAACTGTCCTAGAAGTCTCTGGTAGTGGCAATACCCAAGAGCTCAAGATCAACTTCCCAGAAGTGGGTCTCAAAAAACTCTTGGCTAGTGTCGCGCCAATTGAGAAGAAATAAGTCGAGATAAGGAAGCTAAGTTTACTGTTTCAGATTATAAACAAGCAACCTCTATTCAGAAATCTTAAGTTATTACTGAATGAGACTATTGAAAAAGGATATTTTGGAACTAGTTCAAAATAGATTGAGACTTTTCGCCGTGAGGAAAGCACCAGAAACGCATTGGTTTCTGGTGCTCGGTAGATTTGAGACGGAAGGCTCAAATCTAAGGTATGGAATCCCAAAGGGAGTCGCTACCGTCCGTCCTCACTTAAGGAAAGTCTCTATAAAAAAATGAATATTTACTTAAAACCAGCAAGCCTCGTTTGCTGGTTTTGATTTTACAGGTGGCATGATATAATATACTAAGAATAGAGAAAGAGGCATGCTATGAACGAAATCAAGTGCCCCAACTGTGGGGAAGTCTTTACAGTCAACGAAAGTCAATACAGCGAACTCTTGTCACAGGTACGGACAGCTGAGTTTGACAAGGAAATTCATGAGCGGATTCGGCAAGAGTTGGCTTTAGCTGAGCAAAAGGCCCTTAATGAACAGCAAGAGAAGTTAGCAAAGAAGGACCAAGAAATTGCCCAGTTACAGAACCAGATTCAACAGTTTGATACCGAAAAAGAATTGGCCAAAAAAGAGGTGGAGCAAACGGCTAGCCAAAGTCTGCTAGAGAAAGAAAAAGAAGTTCAACAACTTGAGAATCAGCTGGCGACCTTGCGCTTGGAGCATGAAAACCAACTGCAAAAGACACTGTCTAATCTAGAGAAAGAAAGAGATCAGGTCAAAAATCAGCTCCTTTTACAAGAAAAAGAAAACGAGCTTTCTCTGACTTCGGTGAAACAAAACTATGAGGCCCAGCTTAAGGCGGCTAATGAGCAAGTTGAGTTTTACAAAAATTTCAAGGCCCAACAATCAACCAAGGCCATTGGGGAAAGTCTGGAGCAGTATGCGGAGAGTGAGTTTAACAAGGTTCGTAGCTTTGCCTTCCCTAATGCCTATTTTGAAAAGGACAACAAGGTCTCTGCACGTGGGTCTAAAGGGGACTTTATCTTCCGTGACTTTGATGAAAATGGGCTGGAATTCATTTCCATCATGTTTGAGATGAAAAATGAAGCGGATGGAACTGAGAAAAAGCATAAGAATGCAGACTTTTACAAGGAGTTGGATAAGGACCGTCGAGAAAAGAACTGTGAGTATGCTGTTTTGGTAAGTATGCTTGAAGCTGATAACGATTACTTCAACACAGGGATTGTCGATGTTAGCCACGAGTATGAGAAGATGTATGTGGTGCGTCCTCAGTTCTTTATCCAACTGATTGGGCTCTTGCGTAATGCGGCTCTTAACTCTCTTAAATACAAGCAAGAACTAGCACTTATCCGTGAGCAAAATATTGACATTACCCACTTTGAAGAAGACCTAGACGCCTTCAAGGTTGCCTTTGCTAAGAACTACAATTCAGCCTCTGTCAACTTCGGCAAGGCTATTGATGAAATCGACAAGGCCATCAAACGGATGGAAGAGGTCAAGAAATTTCTGACTACATCAGAAAACCAACTCCGCCTCGCAAACAATAAGTTGGACGATGTCTCCGTTAAGAAATTGACTCGGAAGAATCCAACTATGAAAGCAAAGTTTGATGCCTTGAAGGGGGAATAATTTTTGTATTCAGCTAAGAACGCTACCTTGTCCATAAATGGGAAAACCATGGACTATGTGACATTTGGAAAAGGAAATCAACCTCTGGTGATTATACCAGGATTGGGTGATGGACTACAGACGGTTAAAGGTATGGCTATGCCTTTTTCAATCACATACCGTATACTTGCCAAACGTTACAAAATTTATGTTTTTTCTCGAATCAATGAGTTGAGGCAGGGCTATACAACACGGGATATGGCAGCAGATGTAGCAGAAGCAATGGAGACACTAAATCTAGAAGATGCTTATGTTATGGGGATTTCACAAGGTGGAATGATTGCTCAATGGCTAGCTGTAGATTTTCCAGAAAGGGTTCAAAGGCTCATACTAGCTGTGACAACAGCGAAGCCTAGTCAACTTGCTAGAGAACGAATTGAGCATTGGAAAAAACTCAGTCAATCTGGAAATTTTAAGCATCTCATGCTGGATATTGCACAACACTCCTACACTCAAAAGAGCTATCAAAAGTGGCGGTTGCTTTATAATATTATGGGTCGCTTGGGACGAATTAAGGATAAGAAACGAATTGCCATTCAATCTCAGTCTTGCCTTACTCACAATAGCCTTGAGATCTTAAAGGACATTCATTGTCCGACCTTTGTCCTTGGTGCACTTGAAGATGATGTGATCGGTGTGAATGGATCCAAGGAACTGGCAAAAGCGATTTCGGGTTGTCAGCTCCTTATTCTAAAGCATTCTGGGCATGCTCTGTATGAAGAGAATAAAGTATTTCAAGAGGCTGTCTGTGGATTCTTAAACTAAAAAAGCTGGAATTTTCCAGCTTTTTTATGTTAGTTAAATCGCAAAGAGATCGTTTAAGTTTTCTGCCATGGTTGGGTGGGTAAAGATTTGTTTTGCGATGTAAGTATAAGGAATCTTGTTGTCCATGGCCATGGTGATCAGGTTGATGAGTTCGCCTGCAGCTTCTCCAAAGAGAGTTGCTCCAAGGATTTCTTTGGTTTCTGGATTGACCACAGCTTTGAAGGCACCTCGAAGGTCTGCATTGACATGGCCACGTGGCATGGCAGCAACTGGCAATTCTTTGACAGCCACTGGAAGTCCTTTGTCACGTGCTTCTTGCTCAGTCAAGCCGACTTGGGCCAATGGAGGAGCAATGAAGAGTGTTGTCGCATAGTTTCCGCGTGTTTCGAGATTGTAGCTACCATCTCCTGTAAGGTAGTTGAAGACGATGCGGAAGTCATCGAGGGACATATAGGTGAACTGAGGCCCACCATTGACATCCCCAACTGCAAAGACACCAGGGACGCTGGTTTCCAAATGACGGTTGACTTGAATCGCTCCACGATCAGTAACTTGGATATCTGTGTTCTCAAGACCAAGACCAGCTGTATTTGGTTTACGTCCTGTTGCGTAGAGAAGAATATCAAACTCGAAGTCTCCCTTATCGGTTACAAGGGTTAAGCTAGCTTCACCATCTTTGATTTCTTGGGTATGAACGCCTTGCAAGAATTGAATACCATCTTTTTCAAGGTAGCCTTTTGCAAGAGCTGCAATGCTTGGCTCAATCCGTGGCAAGAACGCTTCAGAAGCATCCAGTACTGTTACTTGGCTACCCAAGGTATTGTAGAGGTGGGCAAATTCCAATCCGATTGGTCCACCACCAAGGACGCCCAGGCGTTTAGGTAGATTTTCCAAACGTTGAATACCGGTTGAATCCACTGCAAACTTGCTTTCAGCCAGTCCTGGGATTGGAAGGATAGTTGGCACCGCACCAGTATTAATAATAATGGTTTCAGCAGTCAATTCTTCCTTTTCATCTCCAGCTTGAATTTCAATGACCTTGTTGGAAACGAATCGAGCAGTCGCGTCGATAATGTCTACACCAGTTCCAGCAATAGTTGCGTAGTTCTTGCCGTTGAGACGAGTAGTGACCGCATTTTTTTCGCTCATAGCTTGTTCAAAATTCAAGCCTTTTTCTGCTGCGACGATCAAGGTCTTAGTTGGAATACAAGCGATATTGATACAAGTACCACCATACATAGACTTGCTCTTTTCAATCAGAGCAACTTTTTTTCCTTGGCTTGATAATTTCGCTGCAAGTGTTTTACCAGCTTTACCAAATCCAATAACAATAACATCATACATTAACATATGTTACACCTTCTTTCGCTTTCTATTGTATCAAACCCATTTTAAAAAGTCTGAAATCTGCTACGGGATTTTTTTGAAGCTCATGGGAAGTGGGAAAGAGGGACAAGAAGTCTCGTTTTTTACTGTAAAAAATTAAAAAAAGAGCCAAAAGAACGCAAGCCACGCAAAGCAAAGCGGTTCAAGTAAGGCTCTGGTAGGTTGGGGCGAAAGCCCCTTAGACCTACCATGATTATATCATATCGATCAAAGAAATGAAATATTTACCAAAAGCCATTACCTGGCTACGGTCCGGAAAGAAGCGATTTGAAGATTTAAGTATAGAAACAGTAAGTAAGGTTCAAATTGGCTAGATAAAAAATAAAAAGGTTGTTTATTCAGCCTTTTCTATTTTCTGTTATAACGGCAATCGAGTGACTACGTAATTGACTACGTTTTTATTCGTTTGAGCATTATCTGACAGTACCTAAAATATAGTAAAATCAACTATCCGCACTTAATTGGTAACTGATAGAATGTATTTAATTTTCATGGTATAATAAAGGGTCGGTGACTAGGGTGGTCACACATGAGATAGAAAGAGCAATTCTAATAGACGGAATTATCAATCTAAAAAAAGAAGCAGGGATGACTTCACATGATGTGGTCTTTAAACTGCGGAAAATCTTAGGAACTAAGAAGATTGGCAATGGAGGGACTCTGGAGCCGGATGTGGTGGGAGTGCTCCGATTGCCGTAGGAAAAGCGACCCGGATGGTTGAATTTATGCAGGATGAGGGTAAAATCTACGTGGGAGAAATCACTTTGGGATTTTCTACCACGACGGAAGATGCCAGTGGGGGTTAAAAGGAGACTTTCAATCTGCCATGGAAAATATGTCCAAGTATAATTTGAAAAAAATTTGGGGTAGATTAAGAGACGATACATTTCTAATATCAAGCTTTGAGCTATTAAAAGTTTGCATTCATCTTCAAGATGCACAAGATATTGCTTTCTTTGAGGAACAATTGTCCAAGGCGCCAGATTCGAAAGATGGTAAGGCAAAACTCGTTGCTCAAGCCATAAAAGATATCGTGTTTAATCAAGAAGTGAACGACTACTTCGACACTGCCGAATCAGAAAGTAATCTAGCTCGAATCATGTTCTCTTATTACGGAGCTCTCAATGCCCAATTAATAGGAGATGAAGCTCGTGCTCGTAGTTTGTTTGAAAGCATCGCCCATGAAAATCCAGAACTATTTTATGTTCAGGAAGCGCAGAAATATTTAGAAGGAGAAAACTGATGTCGGAACGTAGAGCTTTACCGATTGGGAGTGTTGTTCGGGTGAGAGAAGGTGTGGAGCCTGTCATGATTGTTAATCATTGTCCAGATACTAAAAAGCAGAGGCAAAAGTGAAACTAGGACCATTTGGATTGGGCTTATTAATAGGGGGGTAAAACATGGAAATACAATTAAAATTACGTGGAAACTCAGAAGGATTTATCCTTGAGTCAAAATTACCTGATGATGAACATTGGACTGAAAGAATTGAAATCGTTCAAGAAGATGAAGGTTATCGTCTATATGCAAAAGATGTAGAAATTCTAGTCTTGAAAGTATCAGAATTCATTTCTAAGAAGAAAAGAATAGTCGCAAGAGGGTTAAATAAGGATTTGATTTATTATGAAGAAAAAAGATTTGAACATTTATGGGAACAAGCATACTGGCATGGAGTTTTTCAATTTAATTTAAATAACTATGAAATGACGAGTGTAGGTTCAGGTAGCAAAGGAGATATTTCACCTGTCACAAAAGATGGCATTCCGATTGCCGTTAATGCTGCAAGTAATATTGCAATTGCTGGAAAGAGAAACTTTTCTCTCTATACTGAAAATATTGACGAAATTGACAATTTACTGATGTTTTACGTAATTGATTATATTAGGGGATATGACTTTTTAGATATTGATTCTTTATCTGCAAGATATCGTTTCTTTTATCAATTCGATGATCGCTCAGCTATAACGAAGGAACATTTAGATATGCTTCCAGAGGAGAGAAGACCTTCTAAGTTAGAGGCGTTTATCATTTATTTTTTATCAGCCTTCCTTGTTGTGGGTGTAAGCTTGGTATCATTACGCCCTTTGTTCGCATTTTTAGTAGGATTACTAATACATTATATTTATACTATCTTAAAGAATTGGAGAGACAGAGGTGAATAGTAGGGTATTTACCTATTGATTTATTATTGATACTACATTAAAAGAAATATTAAAAAGGTGCCAATAGCCTAATTAAAGGCATGAGAGGATGGTTTAAATGATACTGGAACGAATGAAAAAAATTTTATTAACCACATGATGAGAAAGGAAATCAGAAAGCAAACATGAACGGTATTATCAACTTAAAAAAAGAAGCAGGCATGACTTCGCATGATGCGGTTTTTAAATTGCGTAAGATTTTAGGGACTAAGAAGATTGGCCATGGTGGGACCTTGGATCCTGATGTGGTTGGCGTTTTACCTATTGCAGTTGGTAAAGCTACGCGCATGGTAGAGTTTATGCAGGATGAGGGCAAGGTCTACGAGGGGGAAATCACTCTTGGCTATTCAACGACGACCGAGGATGCTAGTGGGGAAGTTGTCGCAGAGACTCCTGTTTTGTCTCCGCTGGATGAAAAGCTTGTTGATGAAGCGATTGCGAGTTTGACTGGTCCTATCACTCAAATCCCACCAATGTACTCGGCTGTCAAAGTCAATGGTCGCAAGCTCTATGAATATGCGCGTGCAGGTGAAGAAGTGGAACGGCCTGTGCGGCAAGTGACCATTTATGACTTTACGCGTACCAGTGATATTGGCTACGAGGAAGGCCTGGCCCGTTTTCGCTTCCGGGTCAAATGCAGCAAGGGGACCTATATCCGGACCTTGTCGGTGGACCTTGGTCAAAAGTTGGGTTATGCAGCCCATATGTCTCATTTGACTAGAACCAGTGCCGCTGGTTTGTCATTAGAAGATGCCCTAACCCTGGAAGAAGTGGCTGAAAAGGTAAGTCAAGGAGATTTGAGCTTCCTTCACCCACTTGAGATTGGAACCGGGGATCTGGAAAAAGTGGAGCTGACAGTAGAAGAGGTCGGCGAAGTCCAAGTGGGACGCTTTATTCCAGTTGAGAGCGAAGCCAGAGAGTTAGCTGCTTTTTACCAAGAGAAATTGATAGCCATTTTAGAAAAAAGGGAAGAACTTTACAAACCTCGCAAGGTTTTTCTGACAGAAAGTGTGTTACAATAAATTTATGAACATTTGTTATGTAACTAGTGAAAAAGAAATAAAAGCTCAAGCAGATGCCGTTCTTGTCTTGGGCTATTTTGACGGTCTTCATCGTGGGCATCAGGAGCTCTTTCGGACAGCTCGCACCATTGCCGATGAGCAAGGACTTCGAGTAGCTGTTTTGACCTTTCCAGAATCTCCAAAATTGGCTTTTGCCCGTTACCAACCAGAATTACTCCTCCACCTCCAAAATCCAGAGGAGCGTTTTAAACGAATGGAAGAACTTGGAGTCGATGATCTTTATCTCATTGATTTTACCAGTGATTTTGCGGCTCATACAGCTGAAGAATTCGTTGCTACCTACCTAACAAGACTTCGAGCGCGTGTCTTAGTGGCAGGCTTTGATTATAGCTTTGGTAGCGACAAGAAAGTAGCTAGTGATTTGGAAACCTATTTTAAAGGCCAAGTCATAGTGGTTCCACCTGTCCTAGACCAGGGCGAAAAAATCAGCTCAACTCGTATTCGGCAGGCCATTGCATCAGGCCAAGTGAAAGAAGCAGCTGATCTTTTAGGCTATCCCTTATCCAGCCGTGGTATCGTAGTCCATGGTGATGCACGGGGTCGTACCATTGGTTTTCCAACAGCCAATCTGGCGCCTATCGATCGCACCCATCTCCCTCAGGATGGTGTTTATGTCGTCGAAGTAGAAGTGCTGGGGAAACGTCACCGTGGGATGGCTTCTGTAGGGAAAAACTCCACCTTTGATGGGACGGAGCTTCGCTTTGAAGCCAATATCTTTGATTTTTCAAAAGATATTTATGGGCACACCATTCGGATTTTTTGGTTAGACAAGATTCGAGAAATGGTCAAATTTGACAGTGTAGAAGCTCTTGTAGAGCAACTACGCCAGGATGAGATTTTGGCTCGTCAATGGACAAATTAATTTTTGTTAGAAATTCTCCCTTAAGGGGAGAATTTTCTTTGTCTAAATTAAAAAATCACTATGCAAGCACGGAATAATTTTGTATAATAGAGTCAGCTAAGTGTGTCCAAAAAAAGAAGAGAAGAACATGATTACATTATTTTTGTCTCCGAGTTGTACATCCTGTCGGAAGGCCCGGGCTTGGTTAGAAAAACATGAGGTTCCTTTTAAGGAACACAATATTATGACGAGTCCTCTAACAACTGAGGAGTTGCGTAATATTTTAGCTCTAACTGAGAACGGTACAGACGATATTATTTCAACTCGTTCTAAAATTTTTCAGAAGTTAAATGTTGATGTAGAGGATTTATCGATTTCTGCTTTAATCAAGTTGATTGAGGAAAATCCTAGTCTTTTGCGTCGACCAATTATTCTAGACAAGAAACGGATGCAAATCGGTTTTAATGAGGATGAAATTCGCGCATTTCTCCCTCGAGGATATCGTAAGGAAGAGTTAAGATCTGCTACATTAAGAGCGGAGATCCATTAATATGAATAAGAATTATAGTTACCCACTCGATTTATCGTGGAGCACTGAAGAGCTTGCTTCGGTGCTTTCTTTTTTTAATCAGGTTGAACAAGCCTATGAACAAAAGGCAGATGCTCGTATCTACCTAGAAGCCTATAAGGCCTTTAAGAAAGTTGTCCCAAGTATTGGCGAAGAAAAGCGTCTGGGCAAGGAGTTTGAAGAGGTCAGCGGCTACTCACTTTACCGCGCAACCAAAGCCGCGAAAGAAAAAGGGGAAGGATGGTTTTCGATTGATCAATAAATTAGAATTTGCTAAGACCATTGTCAAAGAAGCAGGAAGCTATCTAAGAGAACACTTACATGACCAGCTAGCAATTACAGTCAAAACAAATCCGACGGATTTGGTGACTCAGATGGACCAAGAAGTGCAAGCAACCCTGGTTGGCAAGATTTTAGAAGCCTATCCAGAAGACCACATTTTTGCGGAAGAGGATGACCTTCGTGCACCTATTCGTTCCGGTAAGGTCTGGGTCATTGATCCCATTGATGGGACCAATAATTTTGTGACCCAAAAAGAAGATTTTGCTGTTATGGTTGCCTATTTTGAAGAAGGTCTTGGCCAGTTTGGCTTGATCTATGATGTCATGCGCGACCATCTCTTTTTTGGTGGAAAGGATTCTGGAGTCTTTTGCAATGACAAAGAACTGAAACCCTTTCAAAATCGGCCTCTTGGGGACTTATTAGTGGCTTCTAATGTCGGCATGCTCAAGTCCAACGCCTGGGGTATGGCTGATCTGGGAGCAGAGTGCTTGGGAATTCGGGTCTACGGGAGCGCTGGTATCAGCTTTACCAAGATTCTATCTGGTGGCATGTTAGGCTACTTTAGCTATATCTGGCCTTGGGATTATGCCGCTGCAGCTATTATGGGCGAGTGCCTCGGATACTCAGTCTTGACCTTGGAAGGGAAAGAACCTAACTATGAGACCTTGGAGCCTATCATGATGGTCCCAACTTGTAAACTAGATGAGATTCAACCTTTTTTGACGAAAGGAAAAGACGCATGACCTTTCCTCAAGGATTTAAAGAAAAGTATACCCAATTACTTGGAGAGGAGGCCGAGGCTTTCTTTCAAACCTTTGACGAGCCGGCCGTATCTGCCTATCGAACCAATCCGTTAAAGGCGGAGCAAATCAGAGGTAATGAGCCTATTCCAGGTATGCCTTGGAGTTACTATGGTAAGGTGTCGGGAAAATCCATTGCCCATGTCACTGGACTGGTCTACTCACAAGAACCTGCTGCTCAAATGGTAGCCCAAGTTGCGCATCCAAGTCCGGGTATGAAGGTCTTGGATCTTGCGGCAGCCCCTGGCGGGAAGACGACCCACTTGCTTTCTTATTTAGACGATCAAGGACTTCTCGTTTCTAATGAAATTCACAAGGGTCGCTCCAAGATTTTGGTCGAGAATGTCGAACGTTTTGGGGCTCGTAACGTCGTGGTGACCAATGAATCAGCTGAGCGCTTGGCAAAGGTTTTTCCAGCCTATTTTGATCTGATTGTTTTGGATGCTCCGTGTTCTGGTGAAGGAATGTTCCGGAAGCAGCCAGATGCCATGGACTACTGGCACCCAGATTATCCAGCTCAATGTGCTGGTCTTCAAAGAGAAATTTTAACAGATGCTATCAAGATGTTGGCACCAGGTGGACAGCTAGTTTATTCGACCTGTACCTGGGCACCGGAAGAGAATGAAGAGATTATCTCTTGGCTCTTAGAAGAATATGAGTTGGAATTGCTACCGATTGAAAAAATCAATGGCATGGTAGAGGGGATCGGCTATCCTGAAACAGCCCGGATGTATCCCCATCGTTTCAAAGGGGAAGGGCAATTTGTTGCTAAATTCCTTTATCGGGGAGAGCCTGAAGTTAAGAAGATCAAGGAAGGACGTTCCAATCTAACGGCTGAGCAGAAGAAACTGTGGCAAGCTTTTGCCAAGGACTGTTTAGCCATTGATTTAGAGGGTCTCTACCAGTGTTTTGGAGATCAGCTTTATCTCTTACCTGTTGGTCTCCCTGATTTAAAAAAGGTCAAGATTGCTCGCAATGGATTGCACCTTGGAACCTTTAAGAAAAATCGCTTTGAACCTAGCTTTGCTTTGGGCCTAGCTCTGAAACCAGATCAAGTGAAGAAATCGGTCAGCTTGTCGGATCCAGACTTTATGAAGTACGTGGCTGGAGAGACTATTCAGCTAGATCAAGACTACCCAAATGGTTGGTATCAGGTCCTGGCTGGAGGCAATGGTTTAGGTTTTGCAAAAGTGACTGGACGGACCTTAAAAAATTTCTTTCCTAAAGGTTTGAGATTTAGATAAATTATTAGGAAATGCCGTCTTTCTATGTTATAGTGGAAATAGAGTGATTCTTGCTAGAATACTAGAAGATAACAAGTGTTTAGAGATAAGATTTAAACGATATTTGATTATGATTCAAGGAGACTTACATTGAATAAATGCAAAAAGCTAGTCCTTGGGCTAGCAACAGTAGCACTTGCAGCTTCTCTTTCTGCCTGTGCGTCTTGGATTGACCGTGGAGAAGCGATTACAGCTGTTGGATCAACAGCCCTACAACCGCTCGTTGAAGGGGTGGTAGATCGTTATATTGAAGAGCATCCCGGTAAGATTGTTAATGTCCAAGGGGGTGGATCTGGTACAGGTCTTTCTCAGGTCCAATCAGGAGCTGTCGACATTGGAAATAGTGACCTTTTTGCAGAGGAAAAAGATGGCATCGATGCTTCTAGCTTGGTGGATCATCAAGTAGCAGTAGCAGGAACAGCCATCATTGCGAACAAGGGGATTTCCGTAGACGATTTAACTACTGAACAATTGCGTAAGATTTTTACTGGTGAATATACCAACTGGAAGCAATTGGGTGGTGAGGACTTGGAAATTACCATTGTGAACCGGGCAGTAGGATCTGGTAGCCGTGCTGTATTCGATGACATCATCATGGACGGCAAAGACCCTAAACAGGCTCAGGAACAGGATTCCAACGGAATGGTGAAGAACATTGTTTCCCAGACTCCAGGTGCCATTTCTTATCTGGCCTTTACCTACGTGGATGATAGTGTCAAAACCATGAAGTTAAATGGCTATGAACCAACTAAGGAAAACGTAGTGAATAATAACTGGCCAATTTGGTCCTATGAACACATGTATACCAAGGGTGAGCCAAGTAAACTGGCAAAGAAATTCTTGGATTATATGATGACAGATGAGGTCCAGCAGGAAATCGTTGGTAAGATGGGCTATATCCCAATCAATGATATGAAAGTCAGCCGTGATCTTGACGGTAACATTACGAAGAAATAAGAAGAATTAGGTAAAACATGAACGAAGTAGCAAAAAAAATGCTCGCAAAGTCCAATAATTCTCGTTTGGAAAAATTTGGTAAAACCATTACTTTCTGCTGTATGAGTTTGATTGTCTTTGTTGTAGCTTTGATTTTGATTTTTGTAGCCCAAAAGGGATTATCGACCTTCTTTGTCAACAAGGTTAATGTCTTTAGTTTCCTTTTTGGATCCACTTGGAATCCGTCAGGGAAAGAATTTGGGGCTTTGCCAATGATCTTGGGTTCCTTCATTGTAACCCTTTTGTCTGCCTTGGTGGCGACGCCTTTTGCCATCGGTGCGGCAGTCTTTATGACAGAGGTTTCTCCAAAGGGAGCTCGTCTCTTACAACCAGCCATTGAGTTGTTGGTAGGGATCCCTTCTGTTGTTTACGGATTTATTGGTTTGCAAGTGGTGGTTCCATTTGTTCGTTCCATCTTTGGTGGGACAGGGTTTGGAATCTTGTCAGGGGTCTTTGTCCTCTTTGTCATGATTCTTCCAACTGTGACCTTTATGACAACAGACAGCTTACGGGCAGTACCTCGTCACTATCGGGAAGCGAGTATGGCTATGGGAGCGACTCGTTGGCAAACCATCTGGCATGTCACCTTAAAGGCTGCTCGCTCCGGTATTTTTACGGCAGTTGTCTTTGGAATGGCGCGTGCTTTTGGTGAAGCCTTGGCTATTCAGATGGTAGTCGGAAACTCAGCGGTTGTTCCAACATCTTTAACGACTCCAGCTTCCACCTTAACCTCTATTTTGACTATGGGTATCGGAAATACCGTTATGGGAACAGTTAACAACAACGTTCTCTGGTCACTTGCCTTGGTGCTCTTGCTGATGAGTTTGGCATTCAACAGCGTTATCAAATTGATCACGAAAGAAAGAGGTAAGAAGAACTATGCACGCTAAAAAAATAGATAAGATAGCAACAGGAATTCTCTATGCTATTGCTGGAATTATTGTTACGATTCTTGCCTCTTTGATTCTCTATATCCTGGTTAGAGGGTTACCGCATGTGTCTTGGACCTTCTTGACCAGCAAATCCTCTTCTTACCAAGCAGGTGGAGGGATTGGGATTCAGCTCTATAATTCCTTCTTCCTCTTAGTCATTACCTTGATTATTTCCTTCCCACTTTCTTTGGGGGCAGGGATCTACTTGTCAGAGTATGCCAAGAAGGGCCCATTGACCAACTTGGTTCGGACCTGTATTGAGATCTTGTCTTCTCTCCCATCGGTCGTAGTCGGTCTCTTTGGCTACTTGGTCTTTGTAGTGCAGTTCCAATATGGCTTCTCGATTATTTCTGGAGCCTTGGCCTTGACGGTCTTTAACCTGCCACAGATGACGCGGAACATTGAAGATAGTTTGCAAAACGTCCACCATACACAAAGAGAGGCAGGACTTGCGCTTGGGATTTCTCGTTGGGAAACCGTGATTCACGTGGTGGTACCGGAAGCTTTACCAAGTATCATTACGGGTGTTGTACTAGCTTCTGGACGGATTTTTGGGGAAGCAGCGGCCTTGATTTATACAGCCGGTCAGTCTGCCCCAGCCTTGGATTGGAGTAACTGGAACCTCTTTAGTGTGACCAGTCCGATCTCTATTTTCCGTCAAGCAGAAACACTAGCAGTCCACATTTGGAAGGTCAATAGTGAAGGAACCATTCCAGATGCTATTGAAGTATCCGCTGGATCTGCAGCAGTTTTGTTGATCTTCATTTTGATTTTCAACTTTGGAGCGCGTAAGCTCGGTACTTACCTCCATAAGAAATTAACCTCAGCATAAAAGGAGAAGAAATGTCAAAGTACAATTGGGATGAGAAACATATCATTACTTTTCCTGAAGAAAAAGTGGTCCTTTCGACCAAAGACTTGCATGTCTACTATGGTTCAAATGAATCCATCAAGGGCGTGGATATGCAGTTTGAGAAGAATAAAATCACAGCTTTGATTGGTCCTTCTGGATCTGGAAAGTCCACCTATCTTAGAAGTTTGAACCGGATGAACGATACCATTGATATTGCGCGTGTGACTGGTGAGATCTGGTATGAAGGGATCGACGTCAACCGTCCTGATATCAATGTCTATGAAATGAGAAAACATATCGGGATGGTCTTCCAACGACCAAATCCCTTTGCCAAGTCCATCTACCGCAATATTACCTTCCCTCACGAACGTGCAGGAGTCAAAGACAAGAAGGTCTTGGACGAAATCGTAGAAAAATCCTTGAAGCAAGCAGCCCTCTGGGATCAGGTTAAGGATGACTTGCACAAGTCTGCTTTGACGCTCTCAGGAGGTCAACAGCAACGCCTTTGTATTGCCCGTGCCATCTCCGTCAAACCAGAGATTTTGCTCATGGATGAGCCGGCTTCAGCCTTAGATCCTATCGCAACAGCCCAGTTGGAAGAAACCATGCTGGAGTTGAAGAAGGATTACACTATTATCATCGTGACCCACAGTATGCAACAGGCTGCTCGTGCTAGTGATTATACAGGATTCTTTTATCTAGGCGATTTGATTGAGTATGATAAAACAGCCAACATTTTCCAAAATGCAAAACTACAATCAACCAACGATTATGTATCTGGTCACTTTGGATAGGATTTGGTAACATAGAAACAACATAAGGATGAAAACATGACAGAACCAATTTTGCAAGTCAAGGACTTGTCGGTTTATTACAATAAGAAAAAGGCACTGAATAGTGTGTCACTGGATTTCACCCCTAAAGAAATCACGGCTTTAATCGGTCCTTCTGGATCTGGGAAGTCTACCTTGCTCAAGGCTATTAACCGGATGGGAGATTTGAACCATGAGGTGACGACGACAGGAACCGTCCTCTATAATGGTCATAATATCTATAGTCCACGGACGGATACGGTGGAGCTCCGTAAGGAAATCGGGATGGTCTTCCAACAGCCCAACCCCTTCCCTATGTCTATCTATGACAATGTCACCTATGGACTCATGATTAATGGAATCAAGGACAAGCAAGTCTTGGATGAAGCGGTCGAAACCTCTTTGAAAAACGCTTCTATTTGGGATGAGGTCAAGGATCGCCTTCATGATTCAGCAATCGGGCTTTCAGGGGGGCAACAACAACGGGTTTGTGTGGCGCGTGTCCTAGCAACTAGTCCAAAGATTATCCTCTTGGATGAGCCAACCTCAGCCTTGGACCCGATTTCTGCTGGAAAGATTGAAGAAACGCTTTATGGGTTGAAGGATCGTTACACTATGCTTTTGGTGACCCGGTCTATGCAACAAGCCAGTCGGATTTCGGATAAGACAGCCTTTTTCTTGGATGGGGACCTCATCGAGTATGATGACACCTCAAAAATCTTCTTGAACCCTGCTCGTAAGGAAACAGAAGATTATGTATCAGGGAAGTTTGGATAAGAAAGGGAAAGTAAATGTTACGTGTACAATTTGAAGAAGATTTAGAAAAACTTCATAACCAGTTTTATGCTATGGGAAATGAAGTCTTGACTCAGATCAACCGCACGGTTCGAGCTTTTGTCACTCATGACCGGGATCTGGCACGCCAGGTTATCGAAGATGATGCGGAGATTAATGAATATGAAGTGAAGTTGGAGCGCAAATCCTTTGAGATGATTGCCCTTCAACAACCTGTTTCTCAGGACCTTCGGATGGTCATGACAGTCTTAAAAGCTGTATCTGACGTAGAGCGGATGGGAGACCACGCTGTGTCCATTGCCCGTGCAACCATTCGTATGAAGGGAGAACTTCATAGTAAGGTTGTAGAGGAAGAAATCAGCAAAATGGGTCGAGAAGTCAAAGACTTTGTCGAAGCAACCTTGGAGCTTTACTTAAAAGGGGATGTTGAAACGGCCTATGAAGTAGCAACTCGCGATGAAAAAATTAATGAGTACTATGATCGTATTCAAGAGTTGGCAACGGAAGAAATCAAGCATAATCCTGACTTGATTATCACTGGTCGGGATTATTTCCAAGTGATCAATTACTTGGAGCGTATTGGTGATTATGCTAAAAATATCTGTGAGTGGGTTGTCTACTTCGAAACAGGAAAAATTGTGGAATTATAAGAAAAGAAAGTCTGAGGTCATCATCTCAGACTTTATTTTTTATAGATCTGGTTTTGCCCCCCTCTTACCTTACAGTTAGTAGGATTTATGTTAGAATAGAAGATGATAAAAAATGAAGAAGGAGTTACTCATGCAAGCAGTTGCACATTTTATTGATACATTTGTACCTGAGCACTATGATCTATTCTTAGATTTAAACCGCTCAGACAAAACTTTCTCGGGGAAAGTGACCATAACTGGAGAGGCAAAGGAGACTCGCATCTCTCTTCATCAAAAGGATTTGACCATCGAATCTGCTCAAGTAGATGGGCAAGATTGTGCCTTTACAGTCAATGATGAGGAAGAAGCGGTCTTTGTCGAACTTCCTGCTACAGGTAAAGTAAACCTTACCCTCACTTATACAGGGAAAATTACCGATAATATGACTGGGATCTATCCGTCTTATTACACAGTAGATGGCGTTAAAAAGGAAGTGATCTCTACTCAATTTGAAAGTCACTTTGCTCGTGAAGCCTTCCCAAGTGTGGATGAACCAGAAGCCAAAGCGACCTTTGATTTGGCTGTGAAATTTGACCAAGAAGAAGGAGAAATCGTTCTTTCTAACATGCCTGAAATCGATGTTGAGACTCGGAAAGAAACAGGTATTTGGAAGTTTGATACGACTCCTCGTATGTCATCTTATCTCTTGGCCTTTGCGGCTGGAGATTTGCAGGGTGTGACAGCTAAGACCAAGAATGGAACCCTAGTCGGTGTCTACTCTACCAAAGCTCATCCATTAGAAAACTTGGATTTCTCATTAGATATTGCCGTTCGTGCCATTGAATTCTACGAGGACTATTACGGAGTGGCTTACCCAATCCCTCAATCCCTTCATATCGCCCTTCCAGACTTCTCTTCAGGAGCTATGGAAAACTGGGGCTTGGTAACCTACCGCGAAGTCTACCTCCTTGTAGATGAGAACTCGACAGCCCAAAGCCGTCAAACAGTAGCCTTGGTCGTAGCTCACGAATTGGCTCACCAATGGTTTGGTAACCTCGTGACCATGAAGTGGTGGGATGACCTCTGGTTGAATGAAAGCTTCGCCAATATGATGGAATATGTCTGCTTGGATGCCATCGAACCAAGCTGGAATATCTTTGAAGACTTCCAAACAACAGGTGTACCTGCTGCATTGAAACGCGATGCTACAGATGGCGTTCAATCCGTCCATGTAGAAGTGAAACACCCAGACGAGATCAACACCCTCTTTGACCCTGCAATCGTTTACGCTAAGGGTAGCCGGCTCATGCACATGCTTCGCCGTTGGTTAGGCGATGATGCCTTCCGTAAAGGTTTGAAGATCTACTTTGAAAAACACCAATACGGCAATACCATCGGTCGTGACCTTTGGGATGCTCTTGGTCAAGCTTCAGGTCGTGATGTCGCAGCCTTTATGGATTCTTGGTTGGAGCAACCAGGATACCCTGTTGTCTCAGCTTCTGTAGAGAACGACACCTTGATCATCCGTCAAGAGCAGTTCTTTATCGGAGAAAAAGAAGAAAAAGGTCGCAAGTGGGTTGTTCCTTTGAACAGCAACTGGACAGGTATTCCAGATACCTTAGAAACAGAAGTCTTAGAAATTCCAAACTACAGTGCCTTGAAAGTGGCTAATAGTGGTGCTCTTCGCTTCAATACAGAAAATACGGCTCACTATATCAGTGATTACCGTGGGGAATTGTTGGAAGACATCCTTACTGACCTTGCGAACTTGGATAGCACTTCGAAATTGCAAGTGGTTCAAGAACGCCGTCTCTTAGCGGAAAGTGGTCAAATTTCTTATGCAAGCCTCTTGCCAGTGATTGAACACTTGACAGAAGAAAGTTCCTTCTTGGTTGTTTCTGCTGTTTCGAGCGTCTTAAGTGGAATCAGTCTCTTTGTGGATGAAGGAACTGAAACAGAAGCTGCCTTCCATGAGCTGTTGAAACGGATGAACCGTTATAACTTTGAACGCTTGGGACTAGAAGCTAAGCCAGGTGAAGCAGAAGAGGACGAAAAAGTTCGTCAACTAATGATTGCTAACATGATCAAGGCCAATGACGAAGCTGCACAAGCACAAGCGAGTGCCATCTTTGAAGCTCATGCATCTGATCTAGAAAAACTTCCAGCTGCTATTCGTATGCAAATATTGATTAACCAAATCAAGCATCAGGAAACCAAGGCGCTTAGCCAGCAATACCTAGATACCTATGTGAAGACAGTGGATGGAAACTTTAAACGCCAGTTGGCTGCAGCTCTTTCTTACACCAAGGATGCGGAAACCTTGGAAGCTCTATTGAAGGAGTGGAAGAACAAGGATGTGGTGAAACCTCAAGACTTGGCTATGAGCTGGTACTTCAATTTCTTGCAGCATGACTTTACCCAAGGTAGAACCTGGACTTGGGCGCGTGAGAACTGGGACTGGATCAAGAAGGCACTCGGTGGTGATATGAGTTTTGATAAGTTTGTCATCTACCCAGCTAACTGTTTCAAGACCCATGAACGATTGAATGAATACAAGGCCTTCTTTGAACCTCAATTGGATGATATGGCGATTAGCCGCAATATCAAGATGGGAATTAAAGAAATAGCGGCTCGTATCGATCTTATTGAGCGGGAGAAAGCAGTTGTTGAAGCAGCCCTTCTAGCAACAAAATAATGAAAAAAGCTCCTAGAGAGTGCTTTGCAGATCTGCAAACCTCTCTAAGAGTTTTTTATTTTGCTTTTTTGAAATAAGGTAAATGTTTAAGATTTCGATAAAGAATGACCGCGAAAATTGTTGTTAACGTCATCTTAATCAAATCTGGCACCACAAAAGGTAAGACGACAAATTTTACTGCGAAATCTAAAGATTTATGGGCAATGAGCATAAAACCTAAGGCACCTCCAATAAAGAGAACGACTTCTCCTAAAGCGTTAGCAAGAAAAATACGAATGGGTTGTCCTTTTTGGCCAGCAAAGATTGAAGTCACCAAAGCACGAAGGGGAAAGAAGAAAAGGAATCCAGCAGTGGGACCGTAGAAGGAGCTGATGCCTCCGTGACCACCTGCAAAGACGGGGAGGCCAATGGCACCTAAGAGGAGGTAAATGAGAACGGAAAGGGTGGCTTCTTTTGGACGGTAGATGCTGGCGATCAATCCAATCGCTAAAGTCTGAAGCGTGATAGGAATGGGTCCAAGTGGGATTGTAAAAGGGGATAGGGCAGCAATCAAAGCTGCTCCAAGAGCAATTAATGTCATTGATTCTATTTTTTTCAAAACAGTAAACCTCACTATATTTTTATGGTAACTATTCTACAAAAAATAAGGCAAGCCTGTCAAGTCCTCTTTTCAGCTGTGACAAATGTCTCCTTAATCATTTTAGGAAAGTTTAAGAAAAAATTTAGTCACTGTTAAGGAAAAGCCTGTAAACTATCCCTATCTAAACAAAGGCCTTGTTTAAATAAATAATTTAAGGAATTGAAAGAATGCAAGCTTCGAATGAACAAAAGCAAGAAAGAACTGAAAAAATGATTGTCGTTAAGAAAAGTCCTAAGTGGTGGGCAACTGCCGCAGCAACAGGAGGACTCATCGTTGGGATGACTAGTGGATTTGGATTGGGAATGTTGGCGACAGCCAATACGACTCCTCAACGCCAACAAGCAACAGTCGCTACACAAAATGGCAACCAGCCTGCCCAAAATCCTCAAGGACAAAACAGCCAGGGAAATAATCAAGGACAGGATGGACATTCTAACTCACAAGGTCTTAATGGCCAAAATGGTGGACCAGGGCAAGGCCAAATGAACGGCCAACCACCTCAAGGAGGCGGGTCACAAGGGGGCCAAGGACAAGATGGATTTGGTGGAGGACCAGATGGTATGCCACCGCAAAATGGTCAAAACGGTGGACCAGGACAAGGGAATAGGAATGGTCAACCTCCACAAGATGGGATGCCTCAAGATCAAGAGGGAAACCAACAAAATAGGAACTCCAATAAAAAGTCCTCTAAGAAGTCCTCTTCGAAAAAAACGTCAAGCAATACAAAACATTCATCAAAGGATGAGACAGGGACAGCGGGCTAAGAAAAAACTTGAAATCGCTATCTGAATGCTACTGAATGAAGCCCGGTCATGTTATAATAGAGTAGAAAATACTCATCATCCCTGTATGGAAGAATGAGAAGGAGAAAGTAAAGATGATTAAGATTTTATTAGTCGAAGACGACCTTGGTTTGTCTAATTCAGTTTTTGATTTTTTAGATGATTTTGCGGATGTCATGCAAGTCTTTGATGGGGATGAAGGTCTGTATGAGGCTGAAAGTGGCATCTATGACCTCATTTTGCTAGACCTCATGCTTCCTGAAAAAGATGGTTTCCAAGTTCTGAAAGAATTGAGAGATAAGGGTGTCTCCACTCCAGTATTGATTATGACAGCCAAAGAGAGCTTAGACGATAAGGGCCATGGTTTTGAGCTAGGTGCAGATGATTATCTGACCAAGCCATTCTACTTAGAAGAACTCAAGATGCGAATCCAAGCATTGTTGAAGCGCTCTGGTAAGGTCAATGAAAATACCCTTTCGTATGGGAATGTGACCGTTAATCTCTCGACTAACTCTACGCTTGTTGAAGGAAAAGAAGTAGAACTATTAGGAAAAGAATTTGATCTCTTGGTCTATTTCCTTCAAAATCAAAATGTTATCCTGCCAAAAACACAAATCTTTGATCGACTTTGGGGATTCGATAGTGATACAACCATTTCGGTTGTCGAAGTGTATGTTTCTAAGATTCGTAAGAAGTTAAAAGGAACAGACTTTGCAAAAAATCTCCAAACATTGCGTAGCGTGGGGTACATTCTGAAAGATGCTCAATAAAATTAAAAAAACTGTCAATGCGGATGACTTTTCTTATTTCATCCGCTATTTCGGACTCTTTACCTTAATTTTCTCAACCATGACCTTGATTATTATTCAAGTGATGCGGTCAAGTCTGTATACAACGGTTGATGAAAATTTAAAGATGCTGAGTAAAGATCGTTATTCTATTATTAGCTTGGCCAATCGTACAGGAAATGGGATGGGAAGAGACGAACCAGATGATGACCGACTAGAAGATGATGAGCCTGATCCTGAGGATGGCCCTAGACCATCGGTCACTTCCAATAGTACTGCCATCCTCTTGAATGATAATTTTGAAAATGTAACGACGGATAATGGTTTCCTAGATCTAAAAACAGTAACTTTTAGTCGCGGTTATTTAAACAAGATCAAACAGATTCAAATTACCAATCATTATAAGCAAAAAGAAAGTTACCGAGCTTATTTGGTAGATATTGACCCCGATGATTATATCGATGGGGTGAAATACGCCGTAATCATGACCAATATCAGCCAGTTGGAGCAGACCAGTGAAAAACACGAGAGCCAAATCGCCTTGGTCATGATTTGCTTCTGGGGCATTTCCCTCTTTGCAAGTATCTTCCTGGCTAAAATGAGTGTGAAACCTCTCTTAGAGAGCATGAACCGGCAAAAGGCTTTTGTCGAAAATGCCTCTCATGAATTGCGGACACCTTTAGCCGTTTTGCAAAATCGTTTGGAGACCCTGTTCCGAAAACCAGAGGCAACGATCATGGAATCCAGTGAGAACATCGCCTCCTCTTTGGATGAGGTTCGCAATATGCGCTTACTGACGACCAATCTCTTAAACTTAGCCCGTCGAGATGATGGGATTAAACCGGAGTTTTGTGAAATCCCTCCCTCTTTTTTCGACCAAACCTTTGCCAATTATGAAATCATTGCCGAGGAAAATGATAAAATCTTCGAGTATGAGAATCAGGTCGAAAGAAGTCTGGTGTCTGACAAGGTCCTACTGAAGCAGCTGATGACCATTTTGTATGACAATGCCCTCAAATACACAGAGGAAGAAGGAAAGATACGGTTTGTCGCCCAATTCAAGGATCGCTATCTCTATCTTCGGGTAGAGGATAATGGACCAGGGATTTCAGACGAAGATAAAAAGCGGATATTTGATCGATTCTACCGAGTGGATAAGGCGCGGACGCGTCAAAAGGGTGGTTTTGGGTTAGGACTGTCCTTAGCCAAGCAAATCGTAGAAGCCTTTAATGGTACCATTACTGTTCGAGATAACAAGCCTAAAGGTGCTATTTTCGAGGTCAAACTAGCAACCAAGTCAGATAGTAAAAAGAAATCAGGTTCTAAATCAACAAAAAACAAGTAAGAGAGTGGGACAGAAGTCCTAGTCTCTCAATTGTCTTTGGATTGTCGAGCAAGACGCAGTGGTTGAGTGGGCTCTACTACGCTGATTTCATCAGCTTTTACAGTCCTATTCAACTGTGCGGAGGTGGGACGACGAAGTCGAATTCTAACGAATTACCGATTCTGTCCCACTCTCTTTTTCATCCATTTCAAATAATCGCTATTTTTGTTTGACTAGTGTATAATAGTAAAAAAGAAAGAGGTGTCTTATGGCTTCAAAAATGTTACACACTTGTTTACGAGTGGAGAATTTAGAAAAATCAATTGCTTTTTATGCAGATGCGTTTGGATTTAAGGAATTGCGTCGCAAGGATTTTCCTGAATACAAATTTACGATCGTCTATCTTGGCATAGAAGGAGATGACTATGAGTTAGAATTAACTTACAACTATGATCATGGTCCTTATGTCATTGGTGATGGTTTTGCCCATGTTGCCTTAAGTACCCCAGATCTTGAAGCCCTTCATGGAGAGCATAAGGAAAAAGGTTACCAAGTAACTGATCCAAAAGGATTGCCAGGAACGCTTCCAAACTATTACTTTATTGTGGACCCAGATGGCTACAAAGTAGAAGTGATTCGTGAAAAGTCCTTATAATCAGCATCATATAACATGTGATAAAGAGCAGGCGAGAATTGACCTGTTCTTTTTTTGTGCATGAAGATGGCCTCTAGGGAGTGACAAGAGATAGGACAGGATTGATTCTATTTTCCTACTATTTTTTAGGTTTTATTTTCTAGATTCTAGAGTTTTCTCCTGTTTTTTTAGTGATAAAATTGCTATAATAAGAGTATGAAGAATTCCTACTTGAAAATGTTTATCCTCATTATTCTAAACCTCCTTTTTATCGGAGGAATTTACCTAGCTTATCAGAAGATTGAGGAAGCACGCGCCATCAAAAATTATAATCAACAGTTTTCCAAAGCTGTCCGGGAAGAAGAAGCAATTGAAAAAGACAAGGATACCAGCCTTCAAAAAGGAATGGTTGGTCAAACATATGTCGCGGCTTACTACCCGAAAAATAATGAAGAACCCATCGCAGTGGTTAAAGAGAGAATTTTGGCTGACGTTGGCTCTCTTCCCCAAGAAGAGAAGAATAACCAGCAAGCAAAAGAGCTTTTGTTCTACCATACCGAACGTTCAGAAGACCCATTTGTAGGGGTTCATCCTTATCAGATGAAGAAGACCCAGTACAAGTGGAAAAATGGCAAATTCATTAAAGATGGGATTGACAAACTACCTCTCCTCTATCTAACGGATGAGGGGACGGTCTTCCAATTTTCCCAATTGTTTACGAATGCAGATCTAGCCAAAGAAATTCTTTTGACAGAATTGCGTTCTCAGCTGGTCTTCCTACAGTTAGGGGAAGATCGAATTGAAGAGCTAATGCAAGCTGTTTCAGCAAGTGATATGGCAGGCTGGCAGTTCACCTACAATCAAGGGGTTCTTTCTATTACCCTTCCAGTTACTATTGAGGGCATGGAAACCTTCGATGTACCCCTTTCGAAGCTCTATGATGTGATTGATTCTACTCGTCTGAATCCCGGAGATCTTCAAGCTTATGAGGCCTACCAAACTCAACGTCATGCTAAGATGGTTGCCTTAACATTTGATGATGGTCCAGATCCAACGACGACCCCTCAAGCCCTGGATATCCTCAACAAGTACCATGTTAAGGCTACTTTCTTTATGCTTGGGAAGAATGTCTCGGCCTATCCTGAAGTGGCTAAACGGGTACGTCAGGAAGGACATGAAATCGGAATCCATACCTGGAATCATCCTGTCTTAACCAAGTTGCCTTTGGAGTCTGCCCAAAAAGAAATCATGGATACGAAGGAAGTGATTCAAAAGGTCACAGGAGTGCAAACGAAGATTACTCGTCCGCCTTATGGTTCGATTAATAGTGCCATTCAATATGCCGTTGATCAGGCCTTTATCATGTGGGATGTGGATACATTGGATTGGAAGACCCACAATACACAAGCCATCTTGGCAGAAGTGAAAAAACAAGTCAAACCAGGATCGATCATCCTGATGCACGATATTCACCAAACATCTATTAATGCTCTTCCAGCCGTGATTGAATACCTTCAATCGCAAGGCTACACCATCGTCACGGTTGATGAACTCTTAAACCACCAAGTGGAAAGTCATCGCCTCTATTACAATCGTAATTAAAAAAATCGTTCGTAGATTTACGAACGATTTTGAATGTAGACAAACTATTGTTTTACATAAAACACCGGGATGATTTTCAAAAATTGACTTTTATTTTTTAATCATTTAAGAATATGAAAAACTTTCCGCTGTGAGAAAAATGCCTGAAACACAATTGTTTCAGGCACTCGGGAGTTTTGAAACTTTAGGTTCAAAACTAAGTCATGGAACTTCTACGAAGTTCGCTGACGTCCGTACTCACTTAAGGAAAGTTTTAAAAATGACTTTATCTTCAATCTGAATCGTTCGTAATGATACGAACGATTTTCTTATTCTTCCCCTATATAAAGTTGAGCTCCTTTGAGAACCAGGGGACGAACGGCGGTTAATTTTTTCAAACTTTTTAATTCTTCTGGGTGGCTGACCAAGGTGATGACATAGCCCTCTTTACCCATGCGTCCGGTACGTCCAGATCGGTGGATGTAGGTTTCGGTATCTCGAGGGACTTCATAGTTGACGACACATTCTAGAGAGTCAATATCAATTCCTCGTGCCACCAAATCTGTTGCAAGAAGGAGTGTCAGCTGGTGGTCCTTAAAGCGTTCCAGAATGACTTTTCGGAACTTGACATTAACGTCACTAGCAAGTGAGACGGCGCTAACTTCTCGGTATTGGAGTTTTTCTTCGGCGCTTCCTAGGTCTGACAAGCTGTTGAAGAAAACGAGGCCACGAAAGTCTTCGACATTGGAGAGTTTTCTGAGGAGTTCAACCTTTTCTCGCTTATCCACTTCCATATAGAAGTGCTGGATATTGTCCAAGTTTTGTCCTTCCACTTGAATGGTTAGAGTATTGGGTTCGATTTGTTCTGGATCAAACTTGGTCGTTGCACTCATATAGATAAATTGATGATCTCGGGGCGCGTAGTGGCAAATCTTATCGACAAAGTGATACTGAGAGTCGCTAAACAGTTGATCAAATTCATCCAGGATGATGGTATCAACATTCATCATCTTGATTTTCTTTAACTTGATCAATTCAAAAATACGGCCTGGAGTTCCAATGAGAATTTCGGGTCCCTTTTTGAGGCGTTCGATTTGCCGTTTTTGACTAGAGCCTGAAAGGAAGAGTTGGGCACTGAGTCCAAGAGGTTCCGCCCATTGTTTGGCAACATCAAAGATTTGTCCGGCCAATTCTGTATTGGGTGATAGGATCAACAATTGTTGTGCTTTTTTAGGTTTTAGCTTGAGAAGACTAGGGAAGAGATAGGCCAGGGTCTTTCCGGTTCCTGTCGGGCTGACTCCAAGCACGTTCTCCCCTTGGGTGATCGGCTCAAAGAGGCGTTCTTGGATTTCAGTCAGTTGCTCAAAGCCGAGGGTTTTGAGTTGCTCTTGCCAAAGCGGTGGAAATGCTAGTGTCATATTAATGTTCGTCCTTAAAGTGTATTCCAGCATCTTGGCGCATAGCGTAGAGGGTTTGGTGAACCATCTGTCCTGTTTGAAGCCAAGTCTGGTAAAGTGTCTGGTTACCTTCTGTCATTATACTTGCAAAGGCCTGAGCTTCTTCCAGCATGTTATGAGAAGCAGGAGTAATCGGAAGTTGGTAACTAGTTCCAGAATGATCTTGAAAGAAAGCCTGACTAACGGCTTCGATTCCACTTAAGAAAAGGGTGCCGTCTGTCGTGTAAATTTCAGCAGGAAGATTGCTGGTCACATCTTTGCCGGCTTGAATGCCAATGACAAAGTCAGAATAAACCAAGCTACCATGTCCGTTCAAATCGATTGAATTAGGCAATTGCCGCGCTTGATAAGTTACTGATTCAGGTTGACCAAAGAGGCCGATTGCAAAGTAGAGAGGATAGACTCCCAAATCCATGAGGGCTCCACCCGCAAATTGGTCGGAGAAAATATTGGGAGTATTTCCTTTCAAGAGCTCGGGCATTTTAGAAGAGTATTTGGCATAAGTCATGTGGCCACCCAAGATGGTCTTGTCTTTGAGAAAGTCTTGGATGATCTCAAAGGCTTTTTCATGATAGTTGCGAGCGGCTTCAAATAGATAGACCTGGTGCTCCTTGGCTAATTTAACCAACTCTTTCCATTCCTTGGGAGTGGTGACAGCTGGTTTTTCAAGGATGACATGTTTCTTAGCCAAGAGGGCTAACTTTGCCTGAGGATAGTGGAGTGAATTGGGACTAGCAATGTAGATGACATCTAGGTCACTATCTAAAAAGGCAATCAGGTCATCATAGAGGGCCACTTGTTCATAAGGTTGGGTGAAACTACGAGCTTTCTCCAAGGTCCGTGAATAGACCGCTCTTAACTCATACTGGTCTGTTTCTTTAGCTGCAGCAAGGAAGGA